>LCQF01000044.1 GCA_001004005.1 Parcubacteria group bacterium GW2011_GWA2_49_9 | reverse complement strand
GCGTAATCGGCTGATTGCCTTGGACCTTTTTAGATTGAAACACTACGACGCATGTCTTTTCTTCTGCCATCTCGCGCTTGAAAAAATCCTCAAGGCGTTGGTTGTCAGAGCCACCCAAAAACCCGCTCCCTACATTCACGACCTTGCTAAACTGGCCGGCCTGGCCGGTATTTTCCCTGACTCACGGCAACTCTCCAACTTGAGAACCATTACAACTTTTAACATCGCGACCCGCTATGATGAGTACAAGTTCAAGTTTTCTAAGAAATGCACTCCGATTTTTTCAAAAAAATATCTAACCGTCTCTAATAATCTTTACTTATGGCTCAAAAAAGAATTCCCCAAAAAGTAATGCGGCCCGTCCGCCAATATCTTCAAATCCTCAAGGCCGACAACTTGCCCATTGAGTCGGCATTCCTTTTTGGATCTTTTGCCAAAGGCAAACCGAACAAGTGGAGCGACATTGATGTGTGTATCATATCGCCCCGCTTCACCGTCGCGGTTTCTCCCTCGGCCGGCTTCCGTCCAAGCGTGAAGAAATAGGCCGCGATAAGGAGTGCCAGCACGGTAATTCCTATCAACGTTGAGGGTTTTTTGAGATGTGAAAGCATAGTGTGGAGCGCGGCTGACACAAAAATCAAGAAGGGCTAGTTCGCTTTACGCTTCTGTCATTCCTGCCTGCCCGTGCGTGTCCGCACGCAGGCGGGCGAAAGCAGGAATCCAGTAGATAGCATTTTTTATGGCTCTGGATTCCACTTTTCAGTGGAATGACACCGATTGTGCAAGCCCTATCAAAGCTGCTTCAGCCTATTTTAGGGGGCTAAACTCTAACACATAGTGCATGGTCTGAAAAGGCCACCGAAGTGTTGCAATTTTTAGGGGCAGTATTAGTATTGCAAAAGCAGACACGCATTCTATTTATTAGTTATAGGATTTACGCATCCTTTTCTTAATTCTCCCCTAAAAAGGGGAGCACACGCCGTCTGCGGCGGGAGGGGTGTGTGTAAGTCCTAAGTTAGTTTTTTAATCTCACAAAAATATGGAATCCCGTAGTAGAATTTCAGGTTGCGGGGTTGCATCAATGAATTGAAATGCAGTGATTAAGTTATACGCCGTTTATCAAACATAATTGAATGGAGGGATAGTCCCGCAAAAAACGGGACGACCTGAAATTTCACTACGGGATGGAACCAGAAGCAGGAAATGGAAACGGGTCATCGGTCGTCAAGACCGTCATTTGGCTCGTGGTACTCATCCTCATTGTCGGCGGACTCGTCGTCTACGGCAACAAGGGAGGAGAGAAGAAAGAGGTGGTGAAGGAACCGATTAAGATTGGAGTGATGGTACCGCTCACCGGCGATGCCGCAGTGTATGGAGAGCCTGCTCGCAACATTTACTCCATCGCGGTTGAAGAAATAAATGCGGATGGAGGTATTGATGGGCGCCCCATCGAACTTGTGATTGAAGACAGCAAATGTAACGGCAAGGATGCAACAAGTGCCGCTCAGAAACTTATCAATGTCGATAAAGTGCAAGTCATCATTGGGGGTTTCTGTAGCGGAGAGTCAATCGCGGCGACTCCGGTAGCGACAGAGGCGAAGGTTGCGCTGTTCTCTCCGGGCTCGAGCAGTCCGGACCTCACCGGTATCAGCCCGTACTTCTTCCGAAATTATCCAAGTGATGCTTCACAAGGGAAGATTCTTGCAGAAGTTGCATATGGCAAGGGGTGGAAAACGGTCGGACTTTTGCAAGAGCAAACCGATTATGCGCTTGGTATCAATAAGACATTCTCCGCAACCTTTGAGGCGCTCGGCGGAAAATTGGTCAAAGAAGAAACCACAAGTTCAAACACGGATTTTCGTTCCCAACTTACCAAGTTGAAGTCTGCAAAAGCTGACGCTATTTTCATCGACACCCAGACTCCGGCCCTTTCGGAGCGTATCTTTAAGCAGATGCAGGACTTGAAGTGGACTCCCGCGTTAATTATCAATGACGCGACAGCGGGAGATACCAAGACGATTGCGGCATACGCGACCCTGCTGGAAGGGGGTATCACCGCCGAGTTCGGTGTTGATACGGCAAATCCGAAATTCCAGCACTTGCTATCAGCATATACCGCGAAATACGGCGGGACGGAACTTCCATATCAGAGTTACGGACAGACAGAATATGATGCTGTCTATATGCTGAAAGACGCGATTGCCAGCGTGGGCTATAATGGCGAGAAAATTGCCGGATGGTCCCGAACCGTCAAAGATTGGGAGGGTGCGTCGGGTAACATAACCATTGAAGCAAGCGGGGACAGGGCGGGTGGTCACGCGGCAAAGGTTATCAAGGGAGGAAAGGTAGAGTTGCTTAACAGCTAAAAGCTATCAGCTATAAGCTTCTCCCAATGGACATCGTCCCCCAACTCATCACCAACTCCCTTATCGCCGGTTCCATCTACGCGATTTTGACGTTGGGATTTAACCTCACCTACGGCACGGCGAAGTTTATTGATATGGGCTACGGTGTACTCGCGGTTATCGGCGGATACTCCGTCTTTTATTTTTCCAAACTACTTGGTCTCCCGCTCTGGCTCGGTGCGTTACTCGGTATCACCATCTCAGGTCTTGTGAGTTACCTCGCCTACACATTCATCTACAAACCGCTTCGTGCACGGAAGTCATCGGGGGCAGTACTCCTTATTGCCTCGCTCGGTGTTCTTACCGCGCTTCAGGCAGTTATCGCTATTTTATTCACCAGTCAATTCCAGACTCTCTCAAGCCTTCTTTCCGGAAACAGGATTTTTGAACTGTTTGGCGGAACCTTTACCGCAGTCCAGCTCTCCATCTTCGGTATCGGAGTTGTTCTGTTTACCGTACTCGCATTTCTTCTCAAATACACACTGTTCGGCAAGGCAGTGACCGCGATTAGTGATGACGAAGAAGTTTCAAAGATAGTCGGCATCAACACCGACCGAATCGTGGGATGCATTTTCTTCATTTCCGGCGGCGGTATTGGCAATATCTACGGCGGTATCGCCGGAGCATTTCTCCTCGCCTTCGCGGAAAACTTCGGCATCTGGAAGATAGCGGGGGAGTGGAAGGGAGCCATTACTTTTGGCCTACTCATTATGTTCCTGCTCTGGCGGCCGCAGGGAATATTCAAAAGATAACAAAGCTATTATATAAATAATCATTATGAAAAAAACACTTTGGATTATCATCGCGCTTTTCGTTGTTGTTTTTGTTTGGTTGAGTGCGGAAAGAGAAGGAGGCTCTTCCGCTACTGGTACAATGCAAATAAAAATCGGTGCGGCAATTCCGTTAACCGGTAATTACGCCTCTATCGGTGAGAATATCAAGAGGGGACTTGATACCGCCAAACGCGACATTGAAGCCAAAGACCGAAGTCTCTCAATAGAGCTTCTATACGAGGACGGCTGTCAACCAAAAGATGTCACTTCCGCTTTACAAAAACTCATTGCTGTCAATAATGTCAAGGTTATCAATCAATTTTGCGCCATCGGTCTGGTGCCGTCTCTTGAAATCACCGAACCAAAAGGAGTTATTTCAGTCGGCATAGCGGCCAAGGCAAAGAAGGCGGCCTTCATTTACTACAACACGCAATTCGGAAAAGATTATCGGAAATATATCGGTGAACGGTTTACGGAACTTGGCGGTCAGATTGTGGGGGATGAAATGACCCCGCTCGATGTTTTGGATTTCAGAACTAATCTCACAAAAATAAAAGAGGGCAAACCCGATGTGATATTCGTCACACAGCTGACAGGAGCGCTCGGGACAGTCATCAAACAGACACGCGATTTAGGTATTCAGGTACCACTCATCGGAAATTACCAGAACGAAGACCCTGTTGTGCTCAGCGTAGCAGGAGCCGCTGCGGAAGGATTTATTATATCTTCCGCGGACCCGTCTATATTAGGAAAAGGCGACCCGAATTTCAAACAGGAATTTGAAGAACAGTATAATGTCCAACCGGATGTCTTCGCCTCAAATGCGTATGATGCGCTGCAGCTTGAAGTTGCCGCGTACGCTAGCTGTAAAGGAGATACTGCTTGCATGAAAACCGAATTGCATAAAGTCAGCGATTATAGAGGAGTAAGCGGTACGATTACCATAGATGAAAACGGTATCGCCTCAAAGCCGACGATATTTAAGATAGTTAAGGATGGAAAATTTGTTCAATATGGCAACTAGGCTTTCTCTCGCGTTAGGGATAAAGGATTAAAGATTAAGGATTTCTGCCATATGGAATACCTCATTCATCTCGCCATACTCGTCGGCATCTACGCCATTCTCGCGCTCTCGCTTAACCTCGCGGTTGGGTACACCGGGCTTATTTTAAGCAAGTTTGACGACGATTATTACGCTTTGGCGTCGTTTGGTTTTAACATCATAATTTTTTCGGTGTTCCTTAATTGGCAGGAGCTCACACGTGGCCCACTGGGCATCCCCGGAATACACCGACCGGAAATCTTCAGCTTTTCCTTCTCTGATAATCTTTCATTCTTACTACTTACTTCCGTATTCCTACTTCTGGTCTTCCTCGTTTGTCGGCACATCACGGAGTCTTCGTTCGGACGAGCACTCAAAGCTATTCGGGAAGACGAGGAAGCGCTTCAAATCTTCGGTTACCGCACGCTCAATTACAAACTCGCCGTCTTTGTCGTCGGGGCAATGCTCGCTTCTGTTGCTGGCGCACTCTTCGCCTCCTACATTACCTTTATTGACCCGTCCACCTTTACGGTCAGCGAGTCCATCTTCATTCTTTCCGCGATAATCTTAGGCGGATTGGCCTCAAACAGAGGCGCAATCATCGGCGCCGTCGTCCTTATTCTCCTGCCCGAGTTTTTGCGCTTCGTCGGCTTTCCTTCCGATATCGCCGCGCAGACACGGCAAGCGGTGTATGGGATTTTGCTCGTTGTGTTGATGCTGTACCGACCACAAGGACTTGTTGGAGAATACAAATTGTAAAAACACAAAGCACACAGTACACAAAAATCCAAACAAAACACCAAACTCCAAAACACAAAATGCTAAACTGGTCCCCAGCATTTTTCGCATTCCCAAGACTCTTTCGATTTTTCGCCGCGCTTCGGTTCGGGAAATGCTCTTGTAAAACAGTTACCGCCGAAGTAAGTGTGGTCAGAATAAACAACCACCTGTATCTTGCCACCGCATACTTCACATTTTCTTACCATTCGTTTTGCGATTGTTTTCTTTTTCATTATTCAATTATCTCACATCTTTGACTTGCGGAACCGGAAGCGAATCCCACAACGCTTCAAAACACATTTTTTGCGACTTTGCGAGCTCTTCGCTTTCAATAATCAAGACGCTCCACTCATGTTTCAGTGATATCATCGCGATTTTTCTGCCCCAGACGTAGAAAAGACTGTGGTGCTCATAGGTGGGGGAAATAAGTTTGACTTGCCGGAGTTCGCTTTGACCGAGCTTTACTCTCTCCCACGCCTTTTCCGATTCGCGCAGAATGACGCGCGAGCGCATACCGCGCTGTACCCGCTTTTGTACGAAATTTGTAAAGTCCTTGCCGAGAAGTTCAAAGACATCATCAATTGAACTGAACGCAAGAAGCTCTTTAGCGGAAGCGTCTTCTATAATTTCCTGAAATACGGTCTTCATACCTTGTTTGCCGTGATAGAAACGGACAGTCGGAATAATATTTGAGCGTGCGTACAATTCACGAAACTCGGGAAGCGCCTTTTCCAAAAGCTCCGCTTTTGCCTTTGCGTCAGCAATTATTCTCTTTGGGTCCTCGGTGCTAAAGTATCTGGCATTTTTCTTTTTAAATGAGGAGACAAAACCCTTTTCCTGAAGCGCGGTAAGAATAACCTCCGTTGTGGAGCGGGGAAGACCCGCTTTTTGACTGATTTTGAGTACCGAACCGGAGCCAAGCTCAAGACACGCGAGGTACACCTTCGCGTGTTTTTCCTTTAGTCCGTATTC
>LCQF01000043.1 GCA_001004005.1 Parcubacteria group bacterium GW2011_GWA2_49_9 | reverse complement strand
TCGTCCTCAACATAATTCATTATGTTTCGGACTCCGCCTCGTTTTTCGCCTAAAAATAAGGCTTTTGTGGACTGGGTACCGCGTGATAGTGGATAGGCTCTTAATGAGAAAAAGTACGCAAAAGGGATTGTACAGTGCTAAAGCCGTGAGGTATATAGCCGTATTACACTTTTTGTGCTCGTGTGAGGAAAAAACACACAAAACATAAAGGACATTAAAAAAATGATATCGTGTCCTTTATAGCTCATACCAAAATGTCCTTTAGGAAACTTACACCTGCGTTTATTTTGTACTTTTTACTGTCCAAAAATCTAAAGGACACCACGAGAGTATGTCAGGTATTTGACGTACAGTCTTATCTGTATTGCAATGTGTTTTTTTTGGTTTTTCTGATGCACATTGCCCTAGGAAGGGCTATGCTACGAATCGGCATATTGTGTCCTCTGAAAGAAAACTCACCTCTCTACGGCTTTACGTGGAGAAAGTGACCTCCGTACTTGGGTACGGATTCAGGATTTTCTAACGGACAGCACGGCAGAACTCGGTTAACTCAGCAACAGAAAAAAACAGATGAAGACAAGAAAACAATGGCTCTTTGCCATACTCATAACGGTCGCGTGCTTGCACGCGAAATCACTCACGGTCAATGCGCAGGAAACGATTCCTGCTGTCGGCAACGGCTCACTCGGTGAAGACGGGAGTGAAGAGGTTCGGATTGAACCGAACAACACTCCACTCGCGGAAGAAATCCGCACAACGCTTCGGGCAACCGGAGCGACGGTGGTGCGTAGAAGCAATGCCCGGTTTATCGGTGCGGCCGTCGAGTTTCTCAAACCGATTGATACCTCCACCAACTACCCCCCATTTCGGGCCAATATGATGGAGGGTCTGAGATTGGGGCGTTCTATTGGTACGGGCGACACCGCCTTTATTCCCATCCCTAATGGGTCAACCATCAGACCGGATGACATCACGGTCACCCCATACAACAACGGGGGAAGGTATCCGAGCGCGGGATTCGTGTTTCGGGTAACAAATCCGGCAATGGACTTCTTCACACTCGGTAGCGTTTCCTACATCCACGAATCGTCTGACGTTTCAACCAGCAAACGGCTGGGGGAACTCGGATTCAGTGGGAACTTCCAAACCAACAACCTATCCATCACGCGGATAGGAGTGGACGCTGGTCTGGACGGCGTTCTTGGCAATCTTGATGACATCATCTATACATCAGGGCCTCCGACACTCCGGCTCCACGCGCTCTTTTATCGGGGAATCGCAAACTGGTTTGAAGAGAAATCACCGGCAAACACGGGCGATGTGGAACGTTACCTTGCGGGAAAACAACCGTATTTTGTACGGACCACCTATACTGTGGCGAATCTCGGGTCGGCTACCGGCATGTTATACGTTCAGCCTGTTCCGCCACCGACTCCGCCGGCACCAGTCATTGCGAATTTCAGCGCAAACCCTATCACTGTAGTGCGGGGAAACAGCACGGTGCTAAGCTGGAACATAGAAAATCCAACGTCGTTGGTAACCTTAGGTACGGAAACGGTTGCTCCATCGGGAACGGTGCCGGCACCACATATCACGATTAGTGCCACCACCAATGTGCTCGCGGGTGAAAGGGTGACTGTCGAATGGCAGACCACCGGAGCAACGAACACAACTGTGGTCGGCATGGGAGAGATGGGGCCGTCGGGAATCTTCGCGGTTACCCTGAATCAGACGGCTGCCTACACCTTCGTGGTCACCGGTCCCGGTGGAACCATAACAAAGGAGATACGGATTGTCGTAAGGCCAGTACCGCCTCCGCTTATTCCGAACTTCACGGTAGCGATGGGGATTACTCCATCGGGAGAGGTGGGTGCGAATACACCTTTAAAACTCCAAGGGTTTTTGGAGAATAAGGGAATAAATCTGTTGGTCGTGACCAATGTGTTCGTCCAGAGTAGCGTGAACACCACGACCAACTGGGCGAATTGGGGGGCATCGCTCGGATCGTTTACCGTTCCTCAAAAACTAACACAGAACGTAGAACGTCTGTGGACTAGCGGTCCTGCCGACCTAAGTACCACGTGGTACTTTAGGCTTGTAGGGAACGCCGGAGGAGTGGCGTTCACCACAACGCCGGTGTCGGTTCGAGTGGTGCCAACAGTGGTACCGGAACCGATATCCCTTTCGATCCTCGGACAGGGGACATCGGTGAAAATCCAGTTGAAGGCACCTCCAGGGACGTACTACATTGAGGATGCTCTACTAATAACGGGCCCGTGGCTCCGAGGAGGAGAAGCCGTCATCGTCACGGCGGGACAGGTACCGGAAATCCTCTACACTCGGGGAGATAATCTCAGCAGGTTCTACCGAGCAGTTCATTTGCCTTGAGCCATCTATGGCTCTTGTGCAAGTATTGGTTCTTTATCACACCCCTGCCAACAGCAGGCACGCCCGCAGACTTGGTTCACTCCTCGTCTGCGGTTTTTTTTATACCGATACTAAAGAAAGGTGGAAATTCAAGTACTACCCTGTTAAAGTACACGCTATGATACTTCTTGGTATAGAAACCAGTTGTGATGACCCCGTAAAACCGAAGACGGTCACGGGGCAAGGACGGCCTTAATCTTTTATACTCTATGATTGTGCTAGGTATAGAAACGAGTTGTGACGAAACTGCAATTTCGCTGATTGAAAGCGAGAATGGAACGGACATATCTGTTCTTGCCGATAAAACGCTTTCGCAAATTGAGCTCCACAAGCAATATGGGGGTGTGTTTCCAAACATGGCAAAACGAGAACACAGCAGAAATTTGATTCCGTTATTGAAGACGGTACTGGAGGAAGCGGCACAGGCAGATTTAAGATTTAAGATTAAAGATTTAAGCAAGAAAGACTCTGCCGACTTACTTTCAACTTACAACTTTCAACTTACAACTTTTCTGGAGCGAGAACCAGAATTACTTGAACAGTTCCTCTCGTATATTCCGACGATTGAGAAACCACCCATAGACGCCATCGCCGTGACCGAAGGGCCGGGACTGGAACCCTGCCTGTGGACTGGTATCAACCTCGCAAAAGCGCTTTCGCTCGCGTGGGACATTCCTGTGATACCGGTGAATCATATGGAGGGACACATCTTTTCTTCGCTACTGCGAAGAAAAGAGGTTTCCAATTCTCAATTCCCAATTTCCAAAGAAGACACGAGTTCTACCACCAAAATCTCAGATGAATTCCCTAAAAGCTATAAGCTAAAAGCTATAAGCTATCCCTCGCTTGCCCTTCTCATTTCCGGCGGGCATACCGAGCTGGTGCTTATAAAAAGTCTCGGCGGCTATGAGATTAGGCTCGTATAAGTAATTCCTCCTTTATAAAAGGAGGTGGCGAGTCTGCGAGCCGGAGGATTTTAAAAGGTGAAGAAAATCCCTCCTCCGAAGACGGAGTGCTCCCTTTAAGAAAGGGAGAATCAGATAAGATCGTGTTGCCACGGCCGATGATTCACAGCAAGGATTTTGATTTTTCCTTTTCCGGCATTAAGACATCGGTGTTGTATTTGCTCAAAAAACTTCCCGAGCTCACCGACGAGGTAAAGCGGGAGATTGCGCTGGAGTTTGAAAATGCGGTTACCGAGGTACTGGTCGCCAAAACGAAGAAAGCTCTAGAACAGTATGGCGCACAGGCGCTTCTGCTTGGTGGCGGCGTTGTCGCGAATACTCATATTCGCAGAGAGTTTGAAAAGCTGGCAGTGGAGTTGAATGTTCCCTTGTATATTCCCGAAACATCTCTTACGACGGATAACGCGCTGATGATTGCCGTAGCGGGACTTGCACATAGTAAAAAAGATGATGCCCTAAAGACCAAAAATCTGCGCGCGCAGGGCAACCTTCGGCTTAATTGACAAAATCACTTTCATAGGTTATCTTGAGATTTGATTTCGGCTGGTGCTAGCGAATCCGGAAGCAAAAATAGTGCTCGGATAACAACGGTTCCCGTGGGAAAATCGGGCGCGAAACACGGAGTACTGAAAAGTAGTGTCTCACTATTTTGGTACTTTCCCTGACTTGGGTATGGGGCCTCTTGTTCTATGTCGCCCATAGAACGCCTTTCTAGGCTTCGAAGCCTGACTCAGATGGCAGCCAGTTCGTGTGAAAGTAGCCACGACCCGACCCAGCACGAATTGGAACGTGCTGGGTCATTTTTTTGAATAAAACCCTTATTTTTGGTACGATGAACCGGTACTTTATATCTTAATTCCTCCTTTTGGAAAGCGAAGTAGTCGTAGACTAGAGGTGGCGAGTCTGCGAGCCGGAGGATTTTAAAAGGTGAAGAAAATCCCTCCTGCGAAGACGCAGTGCTCCCTTTAAGAAAGGGAGAATTCAGAAGAGCCAAGTGCATTATGCTCAACGATAAATTTCTTAAACCATACAATCCGCAAGAAACGGAAGGCCGCATTTACAAGCTCTGGGAAGAGAGTGGTTTTTTTAACCCTGACAATCTTCCTCTTCCTAAAAGCTATAAGCTAGAAACTAACAGCTTCTGTCTTATCATGCCTCCCGCCAACGCGAACGGCTCTCTTCACGCTGGACACGCGCTCGTGATGACCGTTGAGGATATTATTACCCGCTATAAGCGTATGCGGGGTTTCAAGACACTCTGGCTCCCGGGGCTTGACCATGCGGGTTTTGAAACGCAAGTCGTCTACGAAAAGCAGCTTGAAAAGGAGGGTCGTTCCCGCTTCGGCATGGACCAGAAAGAGCTGTATAAGGAAATTCTGAACTTCACACTGGAAAATTCAAAAAACATTGAGTCGCAAATCCGGAAAATGGGCGCTTCGTGCGACTGGTCGCGACTTCAATTCACGCTTAATCCCAAGCTCGTAAAGGTAGTTCAACAAACATTTAAGAAAATGTATGACGATGGTCTCGTCTATCGTGGCCATCGTATCGTGAACTGGTGCTCCAAACACGCGACGTCCCTTTCGGACGTGGAAACTGAAAACAAGGAGCGTAAGGACCCATTCTACTATTTCAAATACGGTCCGTTTACGATTGGAACGACACGTCCCGAAACCAAATTCGGAGATAAATATGTAGTGATGCATCCCGACGATAAGCGCTACAGCGAATATAAGCACGGGCAGACCTTTGAGCTGGAATGGATTAACGGACCGATTACCGCAACAGTCATAAAAGACGCGTCCATTGATATGGAAATGGGTTCGGGCGTGATGACCATCACGCCGTGGCACACCGCCATAGACTTTGATATTGCGGAACGGCATAATCTCCCGAAGGAACAAATAATTGATATGCGAGGCAAGCTTCTTCCCATCGCGGGAGAATTCGCCGGTATGAAAATCGCGGAAGCGCGACCGAAAATAGTGGAGAAACTGAAAGCAAAGGGTCTTTTGGTAAAGGTTGATGAAAACTATGTTCATAATGTTCCTGTGTGCTACAAATGTGAGACTCCGATTGAACCCCAGATTCTTCCTCAGTGGTTTGTGAAAATGAAACCGCTTGCCGAAAAAGCGATTGAAGCGGTGGATGCGGGAAAAATAGAATTTATACCCGACAACTACCGGAAAATCTTCCTGTACTGGATGCATAATACGATTGACTGGAATATTTCCCGCCAAATCGTGTGGGGTATTCCGATTCCGGCGAAGATTTGTGAGAAATGCAACGAGGGAATGGCAGACCTGGATAATAGCGTCACAAAATGCAAGACCTGTGGCGGTCCGGTCCGTACCGACACCGACACCTTTGATACGTGGTTCTCTTCCGGCCAGTGGCCTCTCTTGACGCTCGGCTTTCCGGACGGGGAGGATTTCAAGACGTTTTATCCGACCGACGTGATGGAAACCGGTTCGGACCTCATCTTCAAGTGGATACCGCGTATGGTGATTTTCGGTCTGTATCTTGAAAAGGATATCCCTTTCCGTAAGGTGTATCTGCATGGAATGGTAAACGACGCAAAAGGGCAGAAAATGAGTAAGAGTAAAGGAAATGTCATCAACCCACTTACCCTCCTTGAAAAATTCGGTACCGACGCCCTTCGCATTGGGCTTGTCGCGGGAAATACTCCAGGGACATCACTTTCACTTTCCGAAGATAAAATCCGCGGGTATAAGAATTTCGCCAATAAACTTTGGAATATCGCACGATTTATTATTGAAAACACTTCTTCTCTTCCTGCTCCCCTGCCAGAGGGGAGCTCCCGAGTCCGCGAGGGTGAGGGGTGGGAGCAAAAAGATATTGAGCTCTTACAAGAGGCGACTGACATGCTCTCGGATGTTACCAAAGATATGGAAGCATATCGCTTCTATATGGCTGCGGAAAAGCTCTATCACTACGCGTGGCACACCTTCGCGGACAAAATACTCGAAGAAAGCAAGGTTGTGTTCCAAAACGGAACGCCTGCGGAGCAGAAATCCCGCA
>LCQF01000042.1 GCA_001004005.1 Parcubacteria group bacterium GW2011_GWA2_49_9 | reverse complement strand
TGAAGCGATGGAAAAAGAAAAAGGAATGAAAAAAGATGTGACTTTGTTACAATGTAGCGTATTAACAGAAAGGTTCGGATTAGGGGTTTAATGTGGGGCAACTTTTCGCCTTTCTTTCTAATCCATATTTGCTTTATTGTCAACCCCTTTACTCTTTTAAGCCCAGTGCTAAGATACGTTTACGCAAGAGAAGAGCCGAGAATTTTGACGACCAAGCACTTTGTTCTAAAGTTTTGTCGTCAGAAAACCTTTATACTGTTTCATTTTTTGTATTTACTACGAATCACGTTTTACTAATCAAAGTGCTCGGTGGTGATTTTTATAGTCGCTACCGCTCCTTAAAAATCAACCATGCCCCAAATTACCCCCGATGTTGAAGCGTTCGCTCGCATAAAAGTATTCGGTTGCGGAGGCTCCGGCAAGAACGCCCTCAATCATATGATCAACTCCAAAGTAAAGGGGGTTGAATTTATCGGGGTCAACACCGACGCGCAGGACCTCCACAACACACAGTCAAAAAAGAAAATCCACATTGGCAAGAACCTCACCCGCGGACTCGGCACGGGGATGAATCCGGAAATCGGCAAACGCGCCGCGGAAGAAACTCGCGAGGAGTTGCAGGAAGCGATTAAGGGCGCGGATATGGTGTTCATCGCCGGAGGAGAAGGTGGCGGGACATTTACCGGCTCTGCTCCGATTGTCGCGAAGACCGCGAAAGAAATGGGAGCACTCACTGTCGCCGTCACGACCAAGCCGTTTTTCTTTGAAGGCACACAGCGCCTGCGTCTCGCCGAACAAGGTCTTGAAGAGCTTCGCAAAGTCGTGGACGCGATTATCGTCATTCCGAACGACCGCCTGCTTGCAGCGGTATCAAAGGAAACCACCGCCAAAGCCTCGGCAACAGGCGAAAAGCGCGCCGAGGAGGCCGCGAAGCAGGCCATCAACTCTCCTCTCCTTGAATTGTCTATCAATGGAGCGAAGGGAGTGCTCTTCTCTATCGCGGGAGGCGATGACCTCACAATGTTTGAAATTCAGGATGCGGCGAAGGTGATTACCGAATCCATTGACCCGAATGCCAAGGTTATCTTCGGAACAATCAAGGACGAGAAATTGAAGAAGGGCGAAGTGAAAATAACCGTCATCGCCTCCGGTTTCCCCGATGGCGCGCGGTCAAAGCCCCTGTTTACTCCCGAAAAGTCGGTTGCTGCTACAGAAGATAAAGGGAAGATTTTCAACACGATTATGCCGAGTGGTAAGGAAACTCCGAAACCCCCTGTTGCAGTGGAAGAGAAAAAAGTACTTGAGGATGTAGATGACGATTGGGGGGCGGTTCCCGCTTTTTTGCGCCGAGCAAAAAAATAGCTGTTAGCTTCTAGCTTTTAGCTTTTAGGAAAGACGGTAGTACGTCTGGTTTTTTGTGGTATCATGGAGTTCAAGTTTTTGTTTTAAACTAACTAAAAGCTAACACCTATCAGCTAAAAGCTATGACTTACGACTTAGCCATCATCGGCGGCGGGCCCGCGGGCGTTGCCGCGGGAGTCTATGCTTCACGCAAACGCTTGAAGACGGTATTTATCGCGCGTGAGTTTGGCGGACAGAGTACCGTTTCGGATGGCATTGAGAACTGGATTGGCACGATTAAGATTTCCGGTGCCGACCTTGCTAAAAATCTGGAGGCGCATCTGCGCGCGTACGCGGACGATATCTTGGATATCAAGGCGGGAGAAACAGTAACAAGCGTCGTAAAAATCCCCCTTAGTAAAGGGGGCGAGACGCATGCTGATGTGGCGGGGGTTGTATCCCCCTTAGAAAAGGGGGTGCCACATTCTGATGTAACCTATCAAGCCAAAACCGTCCTCGTCACTGCCGGAAGCGCCCGTAGAAAATTGGAAGTTAAGGGAGCCGATGCTCTTGAACACAAAGGCCTCACCTACTGCGCGAGTTGTGACGGGCCGTTGTTCGCCGATATGGATGTAGCGGTTGTTGGCGGTGGAAATGCGGGATTTGAAAGTGCCGCGCAGCTTCTGGCGTACGCGAAGAGCGTGACGCTTCTCAACCGAGGGGATGACTTCAAGGCAGACCCCGTGACCGTGAAGAAAGTACTTGCTCACCCGAAGATGAAAGCTATTCTCGGGGCGGAGATTTTGGAGGTGAAAGGCGATACGTTTGTGACGGGACTTGTATACCAAACGAAGGAATCGGGCGGGTCGAAGGAGCTTCCGGTACAAGGTATTTTCGTGGAAATCGGTTCAAGCCCCGCCACCGACCTTTTAGACGGCCTCGTGGAGCTCACGCCCTACAAGCAGGTTATTGTTGACCCAAAGACACAACAGACGTCACAGAAAGGTATCTGGGCCGCGGGCGATTGCACGGACGGCCTCTATCATCAGAACAACATCGCCGCCGGCGACGCCGTGAAGGCGCTGGAAGATATCTATCTCTACCTTCACGCGTCTTAATTCTCCTCCTCCCCTCTGCCCCTCTTTAGAGGGGAAGTGCCGAGTCTGCGAGGCGAAGGGGTGTTATTCTTAAATCCTAAATCTTACATTTTAAATCTTCTTATGGACCTCCCCCAATGTTACTACCGCGTCAGTGTCAAAGGCCTCGTACTTGACGAAACACGGACAAAATTTCTCGTAGTACAGGAAGATAACGGCTTTTGGGAGCTTCCTGGTGGAGGGCTTGACCAAGGCGAATCTCCACAAGAAGGCCTTAAGCGCGAAATCAAGGAGGAAATGGGGCTTGAGGTTACGTGGGTCGCGGACAATCCTTCTTTCTTTCTCACGTGCAAAAAGACGAAGCCGTCCATTCATCACTGGGTCGCCAATGTGTTGTATGAAATACGGCTTGCCAGTCTCGCGTTCACTCCTTCAAATGAATGTGTCGCGGTGTGTTTTGTCACCGCCGAGGAAGCGCTTGCTCTTCCCGCACTTCCAAATGTGTACGAACTCGCGAAGTTGTTCGGCAAGGAGAAAATGAATTAAGCCATTGTGGGCGGTAGAGAACTCGAATCTCTAACCCTCTCAACGTCAATGAGATGCTCTACCAATTGAGCTAACCGCCCGAACTCCCATAGGCTAGCAATTTTCTGGACTTTAATCAAACATATATGATTCAGCAAATTTAGCAAACACCGACGGCCGTCGGTGTTTGCTAAATTCGTATGATTCGTAGGGATTCGTAATTCGTATTGCCGTTAGAACCGGTTCCACAGCACTTGGTTGGTGACTTCGTGATGGAAGAGTATTTCCGAGGATTTGACGATGGCGCCAAGCTCCTTCGGACTCCGGTCTGCGGCAGCCTGCTTGTAGGACGCGTACTTCTGCTTATTTTCTTCTCCGAGAATTTTCGTGATAAATTCGCTCGCCTTGAACTGTCGTATCGCGTCGTGGATATTGTCGGGTAGGAATCGCACGCGCTCGCGCTTATCTTTGTCACGGGCGAGCTTCTTCCCTTCCAGTCCGGTCCGGAGGAGCGTAAAGACCGCCATGTACGGGTTTGAATCGGGCGCCACCGAACGGAATTCAATACGCGCGGTGCGCTCGTTCCCAATCGGAATGCGAATCATAGAACCGCGGTCATAGGGCGACACCTTTATCTGGTTCGGTGCTTCAAAGTGCGGGTCAAGTCGGCGGTAGCTGTTCACACTTGAATTGAACGAGAGGCATATTTCGGAAGCGTGGTTCAGTACGCGGGAAATAAAATCCCACGCGAGCTCCGAGAGCCCATCCTTTCCTCCTTTTTTGTAAAAAATGTTTTTCCCCGTCTTCGCGAGTGAGAAGTTCATATGCATACCGCTCCCGTTCACGCCGGCAACAGGCTTCGGGAGAAAGGTCGCGGTGAGCCCCATCTTGGCCGCCACTTGGCGTGACACGAGTTTGTAGAGCTGAATCTGGTCGCAGGCACGTATGGCGTTCGTATACGAGAAGTTGAGCTCAAACTGTGACGGGGCGACTTCGGGGTGGTCTTTTTCGTTCTGGAATCCCATCGCGCGCTCAGCCTCCGCCGCCGTGTCTATGAACTGGCGCAAACGGTCAAGCGGACGTGAGTGGTAGTATCCGCCTGTTGAGACAAGCGTAAATCCTCCGGTCTTCCGGTAATGCTGTTCCGCGTCCACGCCTTCCATAAGAAAACCTTCAATTTCCGCTGAAACAAACGCGGTGATGCCCTGCTTCTTTTTGAGCGCATCAAGATATGCTTTAAGCTGTCCGCGAAAATCGGCCGAATATGGCGTCTTGTCCTTATCAAGCACGTCCGCGAACATCGCCACCTTTCCCGAGCCGAATACATCGGACGGAAGCCAGACGATGCTTCCCCAATCCACCGAGAGCCACAAGTCGGATTCCGATTGCGCGCTGAAGCCCCTGATGGACGAGCCATCAAAGGTAAGATTGCCGGCACTTTCCAGAAGATACTTCTTGTCGTAATCCAGCATATGGAACCGTCCCTCAATATCCGTGAAGCAGAGCGTCACGGCTTTGAGCTGTTTCTCTTTCGCGAGATAGTCGCGGTACTTCTTCTCCAACGCTTCGGGAGTATAGGAAAACTGAAGCGCCTTCGCTTCCAAATTGAGCTTCTCCAACTCATCATAGGGAATCTCAAGAAACGTTTTTAAAGGCACGCTTTCTGGCATGATTGTAGTGATTAGTGTAATCACCACATCATAATCAATTAAAGAAGTTCTGCAAGACTAAAATGTGGATAATTTACGCTAATTTATATTAAAATTAACGTAAAAGGTCTTGTAAAGTGTTTGACTCCCTCCCCTCCTTTCCAAGGAGGGGTTGGGGTGGTAGATAAGTCAGTGTCCTAACAGCTAAAAGCTAACAGCTTCTTACAGCCAGCCCTTTGAAAGCCGCGGATGGCGTACTTCGTAGAGGATAACGACGATACCGCCCATCGCGAGCGAGAGATTTTTGATGACAAACTCCCCCGCGAGGGTGAGCATCGGGAAACCGGGGTCAAACATAATTTCAGGTGCGGTGACAAACACACCGAATGTCCCAAGAAGGTGCAGGATAAGCACCGCGTGTGTGGTTTTCGGAAAGATATTACAGATAAGCGCGAGACCGATAAGTGTCTCCAAGCCCCCTAAAAAGATGTTCCCTATTCCGTCGGCAAGCATAGGGAAGCTCGCATACACAATATCGTAGACGGGATTGAAACCCGCAAGCTTCAGCGCCCCGAACCAAAAGAAAATAATACCAATCGCGATGCGCGAGAGCGCGACGCTATGTTCAAACACTTTTTCGCTGTACATGAGGTTATTGTAGCGCACCTCTGTAAATATGAACTAATCATATCATTCGCTCGAATTTTACACGAACGGAAACAGAACAAATGAACGCCCCGCCACCGCCTCGCAAAGCCTCGGCGGACACCGAAGAA
>LCQF01000041.1 GCA_001004005.1 Parcubacteria group bacterium GW2011_GWA2_49_9 | reverse complement strand
ATATTTTTGCATCCACTTATTGAATAATAGTGCTATCTCTTCTAAATGCTTCGGCTCTATGAACGTATGCTTCGCGCCTTTGATGATATGCAGTTCCTTTGGACCAAGCAAAGCGTCAAACAGCAGTTTTTGATGCTCCGGCGGAGTGCCATCGTCATATTCTCCCACAATAAGGAGGACCGGCATAGTGAGCTTCCCCGCATCGGGTAGGAGGTCATAGTTCATACGGTCAACCATATGCGACCACGGAAGCCGCTTCACACGTCCCGCCACCGTCTCGCTTGGGTATTCCAGCCACCCTGTTCGCTCCCACTGTGCAAGAGCACTTTTGTATTTTGGCGTTTCCGCGCTCAATTTCCCCGATATCACTGTTGAAATAGGGGCGAGCGTCGCGACTTTCTCCGGAAACTTTTCTGCAAAGAGTGCCGTGCAAATCCCTCCCAGACTGTGTCCCGCGAGCCAAAAAGGTTCTAGGTACCACGGCTCACCTCCTGCCCATGAAATAACATCTTCCAAATCTTCGTAATAACTGGTGATGGTGGCATCTTCATACTTCCCGTCGCTTTCACCGAAAGTATTGGTCGTATCAAAACGGACAACCGTGAAGCCATTCTTCAGGAAAGCATCGGCAAAAGTCTGAATGTGCGGTTGTTCTTTCCAACCACCGAGTCCGTGCATGACAACAGCGACGAGACCGTGCTTTTCTTCGCCTTCCACGAGTACCGACAGCTTCTGCCCTTTTCGGTTTTTGATGAAGTGTTTATGCATTTATCTTAAGTCCTCCCTGACAAGGGAGGTGCCCGAGTCTTCGAGGGCGGAGGGTGTCACACCCCTCCTGCCGAAGACGGCAGTGCTCCCCTTATTAGGGGAGATAATTCCCCTTGGCAACATTTACAAGCCGTCAGAGAAGATTATACTAGAAATTATGCAATTAGTTCAGCTTAAGCGAATTATCATAAGCATCATACTTTTGGGTCTCGCGGGAGGAGTCGCATTTTTTGCCGTAAGTGAAACAAAGGCCTTTGTCGCGAAGAGAGAGTCGGCTCTTAATGAGAAAATCGGGTTGCTCACGGTACAGGTCGCGTCCTTGCAAACGGCCGTCCAGAAGCTTTCTGGCGAAAGTGTAGAGACAGCCCTTTCGCTTAAGGAATTACAGAACCGCAAAGAAGCTATCGCGAAGTCGCAAGACGAGCTTCTTACCGGAGCGGTCGCCAACATCACCCCGTCGGTTGTTTCAATTGTCGTCAGCAAGGATGTCCCAAAACTTGAAGTGGAATACGTGAATCCGTTCGGCGACGACCCGTTTTTCAGAAATTTCAACTATCAGGTCCCTGTCTACCGACAAAAGGGTACGGTAAATCAGAAAGTCGGGGCGGGTACCGGTTTTATCGTTTCTCCGGACGGATACATCCTCACCAACAGGCATGTCGTGTCGGACCCGAATGCCACCTATACCGCACTCCTTTCAGACGGTACCCAGAAAAACGGACGAGTGATTTTCCGCGACAGCGAACACGACCTCGCGGTGGTGAAGATTGAGGGTGGTCCGTTTAAACCCTCGCCGCTCGGAAACTCCGGAAGTCTGAAACTCGGGCAAACGGTGGTCGCGGTCGGGAATGCGCTTGGCGAATACAACAACTCCGTCTCGGTCGGTATTATTTCGGGACTCAACCGGACGATTGAGGCCGGTTCGGGTCAAAGTCGCGAGACGCTTGCCGGCGTGATTCAGACCGATGCCGCCATTAATCCCGGGAATTCCGGCGGCCCGCTCATCACGACAACGGGAGAAGTTATCGGCGTCAACGTGGCCACCGTTATCGGTTCAAGCAATATCAGCTTTTCCATCCCCATCAATACGGCGAAAAGTCTGGTGAATACCTATATTCGCTAAAAACGGACAAGTTGCGTTTTGGGTAAAAAAGAGCTACAGTAATGCTTGAAACGTACGCATCTCTTTCTTAATTCTCCCCTAATAACCTGTAGTCGTAGACTAGGGGAGCACACGCCGTCGGCTGCGGGAGGGGTGTGTAAAAGTCTTAATTTCAATCTTATTCGTATTTTTCGCAGTATTCGCATCTAATTCGTAGATTCGCATTATGCTTTACGACATCAAAGACAAAAAGCTCGCGTCTAAGGGAAAATCCCGCATCGAGTGGGCGGCGAAAGATATGCCGGTGCTTGCCGGACTTTCCAAAGAGTTTTCAAAAAAGAAACCGTTCAGAGGTATTCGTATCGGCGCCTGCCTTCATGTCACCACTGAAACCGCGAACTTAATGCTCGCGCTGAAGGCCGGAGGAGCGACGCTTCGCCTCTGCGCTTCCAATCCGCTTTCCACGCAAGATGACGTCGCGGCCGCTCTCGCGCTTGAATATGGTATTGAGACGTTCGCAATTAAAGGCGAAGACAACAAAACCTATTTCAAACATTTGAACTCGGTGTTGGATTTGAAGCCCCACCTTACCATGGACGACGGTGCGGACCTTGTTTCCGAAATCCATAAGAACCGCACCGACCTTTTGAAGTCTATTGTCGGCGGGACCGAAGAAACAACGACTGGTGTTATCCGTCTCAAGGCGATGGCGAAAGAGGGCGCACTCCGCTTCCCTATTCTCGCGGTTAACGAAGCACAGACCAAGCACCTTTTTGATAACCGCTACGGTACGGGACAGTCAACGATTGACGGCATTATCCGCGCCACGAACAAGCTCATCGCGGGTACGACCTTCGTCGTCGCCGGTTACGGCTGGTGTGGCAAGGGACTTGCGAAGCGCGCCGAAGGACTTGGCGCCCGCGTTATCGTCACCGAAATCAATCCTATCCGCGCCATTGAAGCTATGATGGATGGTTTCCGCGTGATGCCGATGAAAGAGGCTGCGAAACGCGCGGACATCATCTGTACACTCACGGGCAACCGCGATGTACTGGATACTCCGCATTTTGAGGCAATGAAAGAAGGTTGCATTATCGCAAACTCAGGGCACTTTGATGTTGAGATAAACCTGAAATCGCTTAAGACGCTCGCAAAGCACACTGCTTCTCCTCGTCCGCTCGTAGACGAATACACGTTTGCGAATAAGAAAAGGATTTACGTTCTCGGCGAAGGTCGCCTCGTCAACCTCGCGACCGCCGAAGGTCACCCCGCTTCCGTTATGGATATGAGCTTTGCCAATCAGGCACTCGGAGCGACGTTTATTTTGGACAACAAAGGAGAGCTGGAAAACAAAGTGTACGTTATCCCCGAAGCCGTTGACCGCCAGATTGCGGAGAAGAAGCTGAAAGCATTGGACGTAAAGATTGACACCCTCACCCCCGCGCAAGCGAAGTATTTGGAGTCGTGGGAAGAAGGTACCAGTTAAGGCAAAGCCCTTAACTGGAATTTCTAATTTCTAATTCACCTAATTTCTAATAAAACTCCAAATGATACTTTTTGGAACAGTAGTCGGGGTTTTGGCGGTTTTCTTCAGTTTTCTTGCGAAGATAGTGGGCCATCCCGACCAAATGCTGAAGAACTACAGGCGCAAGTCCACTGAAGGTGTAGCGATAAGTATGTTTGTCACCTCATTTTTGGCATATCTCTTTTACACCATTCACGGGATACTGCAAAAAGATTGGGTAATCATTTCAGGGCAAGCACTCGGAGTGGTTACCACCGGCATCATACTTGGACAGGCCTTGTACTACCGAAACGGGAAAAGTGAGAAACTGAACGAAAAAGATTAAAATTTTGAATTTTGAAATTTTATTAGAAATTAGGAATTAGAGATTAGAAATTTATGTCCCGTCCTCTCGTTGTCGGTTCCATTGCGTTTGACCTTATCTTCCCCATCCACGGGAAGATTCAGGATGAGATTTTGGTTGAGAAGAATGGAAAGCTTGGCCGGCAGAACTTGATGTTCACCGCAAAGACGAAAGAATCGTTCTTCGGCGGGACGGGCGGAAACATTTCGTATGGCCTCGGACTCCTTGGCAAGAAGCCGATGCTGTTTTCACTAGCGGGAAAGGACTTCCGCGGAGAGTTTGAAACACATCTTACGGAATCCGGCGTGGACAGCCGTGTCGCGGTGGATGAAAAAGGCTGGACCGCCACCTTTTATGGAATGTCCGACGAACTCGGCCAACAAATTGGCGTCTACCAGCCGAATGCCTACGAGAAAGTGCACACACTTCCACTTTCAAAAACTATCTCGCCTAAAGATTTCAAAGATATCGGCGCGGCTATTTTCTCCGCTGGAACCGGTATGAGCATTCTCCGCCATATGAAAGAGGTGAGGGAGAAATGCGGGAAAGACGTAACTATCATCTTTGACCCCGGACAGGTGATTTCTATTTTTTACGATAAAAAACTGCTTGAAGAAACGCTCGCACTCGCGGATATCTTTATCGGCAACGAAGTTGAGTGTAAACAGCTTCAAACCATTCTTGGCTACACGCACGAGAAGCTCTTGGCAAAAGGGCTTTCGGCGGTTATTGAAACCCTCGGCGAAAAAGGAAGTATTCTCTACGAGCACGATGTTTTAGCACGAAAGCACGGCCGTGCTTTCGTGCTAAAGGAAACTTTTGTTCAGCCAGTCAAGGCGGGGGGAGTCGTGGAAGCGACCGGAGCCGGAGACGCCTACCGTGCGGGAATGATTGCCAAACTTTTGGAAGGAAAAAACCTCAAAGAGGCCTGCACGTTCGGCGCAAAAGTCGCCTCTCGCTCCGTCGCCTATCGTGGCGGACAGACCTATTCGCTGTAACAAAAAGACGACGTCACCCGACATCGCCTAGCGTGATTCTCCCGTATAGACTTGCGCGGAGAGAAATATCTCTCGCGTTCCGTTTTTGAAAAAAATCGGCTCGTCAATAATAACGGCTATGCCTCCTGCCTCAAAGGCGTTTCGTTTGAATTCCTGCCGGATTGATCGCTCCGCTGTGTCGCGTTCCGCGTCCGTTGTGTATGGAAGTAGTCCGCTCAGATTACAGATAAGCTTCGGCCGAAAAAGTTTCCAAAGCTCTTTTTCAGTAAGTATTAAGTTGTGCATTCAGACTTTAGCGTATCACACATCTGAAGCTTCCCCTACTACATAAAACCAGCCCTCTGCGAGAGCTTGACATAGCACTATACATCGTGCTATGGTCTTTTCAGCGTTGTTCCCCACATTAAACCCCTAATCCGAACCTTTCTGTTAATACGCTACATTGTAACAAAGTCACATCTTTTTTCATTCCTTTTTCTTTTTCCATCGCTTCAA
>LCQF01000040.1 GCA_001004005.1 Parcubacteria group bacterium GW2011_GWA2_49_9 | reverse complement strand
CGCGGACGCGAGTGTTACCGCTTTTTCGTCGTCAATAAGCTGGACGGAAATGGAACGGTTAGAGCGGAAAACGGACAGGCGGGGACGCGAAGCAGTACCCGAAACCTTGGCTCGGATTCTGCGATGTCTGCGCATTCGTTTTTCTGTTTTTTGGTTTATGGTTGACATAGCTTCTAGCTTCTAGCTTCTAGCTTTCAGTCAGAAAATTTCTTTTCTAGAACCTGAAACCTAGCACCTAGCAGCTTCTTACGTGGTCTTCTTCCCCTGCTTCCTTCGGATAACCTCTCCATCATATCGGATTCCCTTCCCTTTATACGGTTCAGGCTTCTTCTGTGAACGGATGTTAGCGGCAAACGCTCCGACAGCCTCAATATCAGCTCCGCTTATCGTAAGAACACCCTTTTCCGAGACAACTTTAAGGTCTTTCGGGATAGGCATTTTGATTTGGTGCGAGAATCCGAGATTAAGTACCAGTTCGGAACCCTTAACCTCCGCCTTGAAACCGATACCTTCTATAATGAGCTTCTTCACGAACGCTTCGCGACTACCCGCAATCATATTACGGATGTGCGCGACGGTGGTTCCGACAAGCATTTTTGTAGTCAGTATCTCGTTCTTGGGTGAAATTGAAATACCACCATCCTTTACCAAAATAGCGACCGCGGGAGAAAAGGTTCGGGTCAGTGTTCCGGTGGGACCCTTAACGGTCAGCGTCTCACCGCCGAGGGTTACCTCGACTTTTTCTGGAATCAGTATTGGTTTTTTCGCTAAGCGTGACATGGCTGATTTTTAAGAGCAGGGCGATATAAAAATCGCCACCCCCTCACTTGAAATTACAGAATTCGAAAATTGAATTGAAACACTATGCTAATCGTTAATCTGACTTTGAGCACGTATCCTTACTTTGTGATTTCAAGTGAGGGGGTAATGTTCGGCAACCGCAGTTTCGATATTCGGAAGACCGAATCCCGAAACTGCGGGCCGAGCCATTACCATATCTCAAACAATACCTCTCCCCCAACCTTCGCGGCTCGCGCATCACTATCGGAGAGTACGCCTTTCGGTGTGGAAAGTATCGCGGTTCCCGAACCGTTACGCACCGGACGAATCTCACGGGCTTTCTTGTACATTCGTTTTGAAAGAAGAGAGACACGCTTCGCTCCCGTGATAGGGTGAGCCTTTTCGGAAACGGGAAAGGTTACCTCCAGCTCACGCCCTTTCTTCGTCTTTCTGGAAGAAGCGACATAGCCTTTCTTCTCGAGTGCGCCGGCGATAGCCGCAATAACGCCGGAGTACGGAAACGTAAAAGATTCCTTGCCAGTCTGGCTGGCGATTTTGAGCTTATTTAAAAAATCTGAAATAGGGTCTGACATATTTTCTTATGAGCGACTTAAATTTCTTATGAACGAAGTGAATCTAGAAATTGAAAGTACCCTTGTGGTACGAAGCGAATTGGAAAATAGTCACCCAGCCGTAGTTTCACTAAAAGTGAGTCTCCGACTGTTCGCTCTTTACGCTACTGTGGTTAGAAGGTGTTTGTTCGATTATTCTTTTAAACTACGGCTGGGTAATGTTTCGCAACTGTATTTATTTCGCAAAGCTCATAAATACAGGCGAAGCCATTACCAACTCGACTTCTTAACTCCCGGAATCATACCCTCGTTGGCGTACTCGCGGAAACAAATACGGCAGAGTCCGAAGTCGCGCATAAAGGCGCGCTTGCGGCCGCAACGGAAACAGCGCCGCACGATGCGGGAACTGAATTTGGGCTTTTTAAGCGCCCGAGCCTTGGTTGAGGTCTTTGCCATGTCGATTTTTAACGTAGCGAAGCGAAGTATAAAAATCGCCACCCCCTCACTTGAAATAGCATAACTTTACGAATTAGTCGGTCTTGGCCGTATCTGGAAAATGGCCGTGTGCCTAACTAAAACCTATTCTGTGATTTCAAGTGAGGGGGTTGCTCATCAATAGTCGCTCTGCTCCTTGATTTCCGCAACAAAATTAAAAGCCCCGAAGAGCGTGGGGAAATACTAGCGAACTAGGGATAAAAAGTCAACCGCTGGAAGTTGACGCATTTTAACTTCAAATGTAGGGTAAAGGGGGAGAAAAGTGAACCTGTCAAAACCTATGCAGACAACAAACTTGAAACCAGACGAGTCTAAAGTGCTACATCCAGCAACATCAACAGAGAAACCAGCAGAAGCGAATAAAAAATGCCCCTCGTGTGCCAGCACAAATATGCAAAAAGTCGGGGTGGGTTGGTACTGCTACAATTGCGGTGAAATACTTCCCGCTGAAGAAGTCGCATCTTTGCCCTAGATGATATCGTTCGAGGGGCATGAACACCGTTCGGGAATCCCCCGAACGGCTTTTTTGCTTGCCCCGTGGCCGTCTTCGGCTTTACGGGGTTATTACTTTGTCATTCCACTGAAAAGTGGAATCCAGTAGGGTTGAGTTGAAGAAAAACCTGGATTCCAGCATAGTCTACGATAGTCTACGACTACAGGCTTACTCCGCAGTCTACGACTATTTCACTACTGCTACGTCGCTGGAATGACAGAAAAGGAGATTATTTTGGTGTTTTCTTATCCGCGTACATCTGCGTCTCATCAGCGTTTATCCGCGTCTTTCTTGAACGGAAATCCGAGATAGTCAAAATAGGCCTTGGCTTCCGGTTCGGTCTTCGCGGTCGTCACCACGGTGATACCCATTCCGAATACGTCGCGAAGATCTTCATCAACGGCTTCGGGGAAGATGGTGTGCTCGGGAATACCGATGGTGATATTGCCGATTTCATCAATCGCCTTCGCGGAAATACCTCGGAAGTCCTTGGTGCGGGGAAGCGCGATATTAAGCAATTTATCCAAAAACGCGTACATACGAGGACCACGAAGCGTGGTTTGCATACCAACCGTGTCGCCTGTGCGGGTTTTGTAGGTTGCGATTGATTTCTTCGCTCCGCGGATAGCCGCCTTCTGACCGGTGATTTTGGCGAGACGGTCCTGTACGATTTCAATTTTCTTTTTGTCCTTAAAGGAACCAACACCGGCGTTTATGACTACTTTCTGAAGCCGTGGTGTTTGCATCACGTTTGTATACCCCATCTTTTCCTTGAGGGTGGCGAAGGCTACTTTTTGTTTGTCTTTGATTGATTTCATGATTGATTTTGTTAGCGATGTCTGCGAGCTTTGCAAAATCATCACCCTGTTAAATCCCCGCTTCGCGGGGAATCCGCCTTCGGCGGATTATTTAACAGGGTTAAGTAAATTATAGTCGCTTCGCTCCTTAATTTTCTAAATTTCTTTCCCTGACTTTCGGCTTACCCGAATCCATTTTTCCCCGACAAGCTTCCGTCCGGCTCGAATCGGCTTACCGCCCTCAACGAGGGACACGTTGGAAATATGGATAGGCATTGCCTTCTCCACAATCTGGCCCTTCTGGCCGGCTTTCCGAGGTTTCTGATGACGTTTGAGGAGGTTGAGACCTTCAATAATGACGGACTGCTTCTCGGCAAGCACGCGCGCAATCTGGCCCTTCTTCCCCTTCTCGGAACCTGAAATGACTATAACGTTGTCTCCTTTGCGAATTTTCATAAAAGTATAATGCGAATCTACAAATACCGAATGCTAATGCTGCGAATAGAAGACTTGCTATTTGCGGTATTCGCATTCTTCATTCGCGGTATTTGCATTATGGCTATACCACTTCCGCGGCTTTCGAAGTAATACTCTGGAAACCCATTTCCGAAAGTTCGCGGGGTATGGGACCGAAGATACGACCGGCAAGCGGCTCCATCTTTCCCTTTTCAATAATAACCACGGCGTTTTCGTCAAAGCGGATGTAGGAACCATCGGTGCGTCGGTAGGGCTTCCTCTGGCGAACCACCACCGCGTGGAGGACATCCTTCTTCTTGACTCCCTTGCGCGGTTCGGCCTTCTGCACGGAAAGAACCACAATCTCACCAATTTCCGCGTAACGTTTTTTAGAACCACCGAGCACCTTGAAAATGCGTCCGATTTTTCCTCCGGAGTTATCTGCGATTTTGACGATGGCTCGGGGTTGTAACATGGTTGATTTTTTTAACGAGTCTGCGAGTTTTTAAAAATCACCACCCTGTTAAATCGCCCTCTTGGGCGCCCGCCTCTCGGCGGGATTTAACAGGGTTAGAGTTTTATAGTCATTCGCTTCGCTCATTCGTTAAAACTCTAAAGTGTTTATCTTTCGACATCGGGCGGCACTCAACAATGGTCACTCTCTCCCCTTCCTTTTTGGTATTGCCGGCATCATGCGCCTTGAAACGGGAGGTGTGCTTCTGGTATTTCCGATACTTCGGGTGCGCGACAAACCGAGTCACCTCAACCACGATGGTATCCTTCATCTTCGTGGATACGACTGTCCCCTGTAGGGTCTTTCCTTGTTTGGTTTTAGTTGCTGTATTCATACACTTACAATTTCTAATTCACCTAATTGTCTAATTTCTAATAAAAGGTCAAATGAAGAATCTTAGAAATTAGAAATTTTATTAGGTAATTAGGTGAATTAGGAATTAGGTAATTTCTTATTTAGTTCCGTGAGCAAGCGTGCAATATCTTTCCGAAGGTTTCTTCCCTCTTTCACATTCTTCGTCTTGCTGCCGGCCATGGCGAACCTGAAGGCCTGCAATTTCTGCCGATGTTCCGAAACAGTACGGGTTATTTCTTCTTTGGTTTTGTTGGTGTGTTCGCTCATAATAATCTTTAATCCTTTATCCTTTATCCTTAACAAGAATTGACTTGGCGTTAAGGATTAAAGATTAAGGATTTTTGATTGTTCAAGAACCTTACCGTAAAAAGGGCCATTTCGCAACTTAACGCGCGATAACCTTGCTTTTAACCGGGAGCTTTGTCCCCGCCTTCCGAAGCGCTTCTTTCGCCTCCACATCGCCGATACCGTCAACTTCAAAGATGACGCGGCCCGCCTTTACTTCAAAGCAATACCCTTGCGGGTCACCCTTTCCTTTTCCCATGCCCACTTCCGCGGCTTTCTGGGTATAGGGCATATCGGGGAAGATGCGAATCCAAACCTTGCCCGCCTTCCCTGCGCTTCTCGCGAGAACCTTACGAGCGGCTTCAATCTGATTGGAACGGATTCTGCCTCCCGAATATGCTTTCAGCCCGAATGAGCCGAAAGACACTTCAGTCCCTCGTGTTTCCACTTGCGGCGTCTTGGGATTGTGCCGCATGGTGTGCCACTTTCGGAATTTAACTTTTTTAGGAAACATCATGATAGATTTTCTTAACGAGTCTGCGAGTTTTTGAAAATCATCACCCTGTTAAATCCCGCTCCGCGGGCTTTCGCCCTTGGCGAAAGATTTAACAGGGTAATGTTCGGCGACCGCAGTTTCGATATTCGGAAGACCGAATCCCGAAACTGCGGGC
>LCQF01000039.1 GCA_001004005.1 Parcubacteria group bacterium GW2011_GWA2_49_9 | reverse complement strand
AGCTGAAGCAAGTGGAATATATGGAGGAGCGCATCGGCAAAGAGTTTGATGGGTTAATTTCCGGAGTGACGGAATGGGGTATTTACGTGGAGGACAAAGAGACACGTTCGGAAGGTATGGTGAAGCTCCGCGACCTTGAGGGCGACTATTATGTATTGGACGAACAGAACTACGCCATTGTCGGCCAGAAAACCAAAAAGAAGTATTCGCTTGGCGACCGTGTGCGGTTTAAAGTGATGGGTGCGGATGTGGAACGCAAGACCTTGGACTACCGGATTGTGTAATGTTTGACACTGAAAAAAGGTTTTAGAAAGTAGAGTTAGGCAACAACTGAACCCGGAGTTATATGAGCAACTTTCTGCGAATTCGAACGGGAATGAACGTAATGGCGACTGGACAACAGGTGAAGGGACTAAGAGGAGCCGTGGTACAGCAAGGCAAAGTGTATGTGGTCACTGGAGTCTTTGAAGACGAGGGGAAGCCGTACTTGAACTTATCGGGAATACGAGACGCGTTTCTCTCGGATCAGTTTAACGAGGTCAGCAAAGAGCCTGCTGTTCTCGCCTAGTGTTCCTTCCCAACCCAAGACTCCCGCCAAAGCCACGCGCAATGCGTGGCCTTTTTTTGTTTTGTCTGTCATTCCTGTCGGAATCTAGTCTGGATCCCCACTTTCGTGGGGATGACCCCGACGAAAGTCGGGGTCACTTTGCCACCGCCACCGCTTCGTCAAAGGCGATAGAAAGGAGTTTGGAGACGCCGCTCTTGTCCATCGTGACGCCGTAAATCACACCCGCGCGGGACATCGTCTCACGGTTGTGGGTAATGAGGATGAGCTGCGAGTGCTTGGAAAGGTTCTCCACCATATCGCCGTATTTCTTGGAATTCGCTTCATCCAGCGCGGCATCCGTTTCGTCCAGAATGATAAACGGTGGTGGCTTCACTTGTGACATCGCGAAGAGAAGCGCGATAGAGGTAAGCGCGCGCTCGCCACCCGACAGCATCATCAGCGCCTTAATTTTCTTCCTCGGAAGATTCACCTCAATATCAATGCCGGTCTCCTGCTTCTCTTCCCCTTCTGTCGCGGCTAGTGCGGCGGCGTCTCCCCCATCCATAAGGTCGTCCACGTCGCGTCTGATTCTCTTTTCGGGTTTCGTGATTGCAAGCTTCGCCGACCCTCCGCCGAACATCAGCGAAAAGTAATTTTGAAATTCCGCGTTGATTTTCTCAATCCCTCCACGGAATTCTTCATCCAGTTTCTGCTCAAGCTCCGCGATAAGGTTCCGGAGCGTCTCGGCACTCTGTTCAAGGTCGGCGATTTCTCGCGCGAGAAACTGGTCGCGCTCGTTTGCTTCCTGGAACTCTTTAAGCACTTCCGCCCCGTTTCCTCCACCCGCGTCCTCAATACGGATTTTGAGCTTTTCCACTTTCCGCCGCCGTTCTTCCTGCGTTGCCCGGTCTTCAAGCGTCATCGCTTGAGGATTTAGGGTCTGTCCGTTCCCATCCTTCAGTTCTCTCGTTTCATATTCCAAAATCTCCCGCCCTACGAGAAGTACTCCTTCGGTCAGCTCGCGCTTGAAATCCCCTTCCAAATGCTCAAGTTCGTGCGCGCGTACCCGAAGCGCATTTAACGTACCGTGCAGTTCGTTCTGGCGCGCCATGATGCGGAAGACTTCCTTTTCCGCGTCACGGCTTGAATCCTTCTCTTTATCAATCTCCGCGCGGAGCGCCCGTTCCTCCTCTTGCGTTTTCTTTTCCTCTTCCTGAACCACACGCAGTTTTTCCTCAAACCCCTTCTTTTTGGTGGACAATTCTCCGATTTCTTTCGCCATATCTTCGGCTCCTTCGCCTTTCTTCCTGCGGTGTTTCTCAAGAAAGACATGCATCACTTCCTTGATGCGGGTAATGGTGGCGATGAGGATACCCGCGTCCTGTTCGTCTTCGTCGGTCGAAACCGCGTCTATTTGCTTCACCAACCCTTCAACTTCGGAAAGTGGAATAACGACGCTGTCCGGCTGCTGTGCTCCCTGTATTTTCTGCAAGCGCTCCGCTCCGGCGATTTCTCCTTCAAGCCGGCCAACTTCGCGAGAGAGTGCTTCACGTTCTTTCCGAAAACTGTTTAGCTTCTCTTCAATCGCGATAATCGCCTTAGTCTTGGCGTCCTTCCCGTGCGTTTCCTCAAGCACTTTTTTGGAGGTGGCGAGCTTGTGGTTCAACTCGGACAGCTCTGCCTTGGGCGTCTGCTCCTCCTCCGCTATTTTCTGTTTGGAAACCGTAATGTACGCGTGCTCGCGCTTCAGATAGTCACCATAGAGCATCTGTAGTTCCACTTTCAGTAGTTTCGTCTTTTCAATTTTCTCTACCTGCTTTTTGAGAAACGAAATATGCGGGGCAATCTCTCGCCGGAGTGAAGCTACCTGCTTCATATTTTCGTCCGTGCGTTCCAGTTTCTTTTCCGACTCTTCCCTTTTCCACTGGTAAATCTTGAGGCCGAGCGCGTCTTCAATCATTTCGCGCCTCTCACGCATAGTGGCATTCAAAATCCGGTCCGCTTCACCTTGCGAAATAATGTGATGTCCCGACGCGCCGATATGCGCGCCGGCGAGGAGCTCCACGATGTCGCGGAGGCGCACCGGCGAACCGTTCACAAGGTACTCGCTCCCCGCGTCACGATAAATGACGCGCTCAAGCGTGACTTCATCAACGTCAAGATTCAGCAGACGTTTGCGGTTATCAAACACAAGCTTCACCGACGCGCGGTTGGAGCGTCCCATTTCGGGAGAGCCGTTCCAGATGAGGTCCTCCGTGCGCTTCCCGCGCATACTTTTGATTGACTGCTCGCCTAAGACGAAACGGAAGGCCTCGGCGGTATTTGATTTTCCGCTTCCGTTCGGACCGACGATGGACGTAATGGGCGTGTTGAAAGAGAGTTCGGTCTTCTTGGCGAACGATTTGAAACCGGTGAGTTCAAGGGATTTAAGATGCATACTAACTTATTCTCCCTTTATAAAAGGGAGCACTGCCGTCTTCGGCAGGAGGGATTTTATCTATCTTGTAATCGAGAATCAAGATGTATGGAAAATACGCCCTAATCATAGCGCATTTTGAGTTAAACAAAAAAGCGCAGCCCAACTGGCACTGCGCTAGGTGTCTCTTTAGGGAGACGGGACATCAGAAATTGGTCCCATCATCAAACCCATGGAGCCACAACCCCTTATACCCTCCTCCCGAGTAAAAGAGCTGGAAAAAAGACACTCTTCTGACTTCTGATCCCCTGTGAACACGAACGGTGAGATCGTACCCCGGACTCTCTTCACCTCCAAATGTATCGATAAAGAAACTTATCCGAGTTAGTTTCTTCGAAGCCTTCTCCCATCGCTCCTTCTCCAAGAGTTCGATTATGTTCCCACGCCCAGGAAAATCTTCTTCTTTGGAAGCAACACTCGCTTTCAGTATGCACAGCACAATGAGTGGTAAAACCCGTTCGAGGATAAGCAGGTTTTTGGGATTTTGGACGGAAACTTCTCCCCTTTGAATCTGCTGGGCAAATTTACTCAACTTTACTGTGTACTTCATAATTTATCCTTTCCGGAAAGGCTTATTACGGCCCGTTTTGTTGTGGTGAACTAACTTGGCAAACGAAACAGTCGTCCGCACCATCACCAAAATCAACACTACAGCAAACACGAAAAACAGCAAGTCTACCTTCGCAAGTAGAGCCGATAGGTGCTATTTACGAAGATTTGGGTCTAGGTGGCTTTTTGAGATTGAAGCGGAGAAGAAGTTCCGCTTCATTCGTAATTTCCGTAAGAACGCCATACCGGACGAAGCGGCGGATTTCAAAAAATTCAACGATAAAATCCACCTCATTCCGACATGGATAGGGGTACACATAGACGGACTTTTGATATTGAAAGAAATCAAGTCCGAGTAGTTTATCCCGAAGCGAAATACGCGCCACTTTATGTTTTTCAGGTATATCAAAAATGACAATATGCCACTGCCCGTCCCAGCATTCCGGTTGCTTAATCTTCATTGAACCGAAACTGAAAGTAACCGCACGCCGTTTTCCCTTTTCTGTAAGCACGATAGTTTTCGTCCCGTCCGCGTTCTCCTCCTCACTCACTAGCCTATCTTTGTAAAACTCCCGAATGATTTGCTTGAGATAGTTTCGGTCAACCTCCTTCCACTCATTTGCCGCCTCCCCGAGAATACGGAGTTGCCGTCCAACGGTGCCTGCAAAACTTAAGGCAACACCCGCTTGAAGAAGCAAAAGAATTCTTTGCTTAATGGGACTATAGATTCTCTTGGCTCGATATATCCGCTTTGTCTGCCTTTTCTCCACGCTTCTATTTTCTCACCTTTCTATCCATCTTCGCAAGTAGAGCCGATAGGTTTTACTTACGAAGATGATACGTTGATGGAGCGGAAAGAAATACTTTACTCCCACCCTTTGGCTTCAAGTCCGGCCTTGGCGGCGGACTGCTCCGCCTCCTGCTTTGATTTTCCACTTCCTTCCGCAACGCGTTCTTTGCCGAGAAATACCGCGACAGTGAAATGCTTATCGTGGTCGGGACCGATTTGCTTAACCGTTTCGTAAGACGGCGTGACGCCAACAACCTCTTGCGCTTTCTCCTGAAAATGGCTTTTGGCGTCAAGCCACGTCTTTTTAGAAACGATGTCATCCACCAGTTTGAAAACGTATTTAGAAACGAACAGTTTCGTCGCCTCATAACCTTGGTCAAGGTAGAGTGCTCCGATATAGGCCTCAATGGCATTCGCGAGTATTACCTGCCGAGCGCGGCCGGTGTCTTTGGTCTCCCCGCGAGAAAGGAGGAGGTGCTCATTCATACCGAGCCCTTCCGCCACACCGGCAAGTGTGACCGCGTTTACAAGCGCGGAGCGATACGAGGTAAGGTCGCCCTCGTTTTTCTCGGGATATTTCGCAAAGAGGTATTCAGTGACGATAAGTTCAAGTACCGCGTCGCCGAGGAACTCAAGGCGTTCGTTGTGCTCCATTCCGCTTTTACGGTTTTCGTTCAAATACGAACGATGGGTGAAGGCGGTTCGGAGAAGGTCTTTATCTTTGAATACAATACCTACTTTTTTCTCAAAATCGCTGAAATCTGTACTCATTTGATTTGGCAATACCGAATCCCGAATGTCGAATATCGAAAAAAATGAAAATCCTCCGCCCTCGAAGACTCGGGCACCTCCTTTAAAAAGGAGGAATAATTCAATATTGAGTATTTGGTATTTTTCGAAATTCGAAATTAGATATTCGAAATTACTTTTTTAATAATAAGTTAATTGCCTTAGTAACAATAGGAAGGATATCCTCATAGAAATTAAGCTCAAGGATGTCCGCAAGTTTAAACCATTTCGCGTCATCAAGTCCTCCCTTTTTCTCCAGTGTAAGCGGGACAAATTTCGCTTCGCCCAGAAAATAGTGAACCTGTTTCCGGAGCTTCCCTTTTTCGGGGTCGGATGCCACGTACTCGTTGCTCCCAAGGTCGGCTTTAATGACAATATCCACGCCGATTTCTTCTTTTATTTCCCGAATGGTTCCCTCTTCAACTGTTTCATTCGCGATATCCGGATTGTCCCCGATTTTCCCTTTTGAAAGGGTCCAGTGGCCGAAGATGTCGTGCACGAGGGCGAGATACACATCTTTCCCGTCGCGCGCGTAGACCACCGCCCCACCCAGCTTCTTGATGGGCATTTTCTCAAATGGTACCTCCTCTTTCCTTTTTCGCGGAGCCGCATCTTTGCCCGGCTCGCCGATTTCTTTATAAATTGAACCGAGTACCCCGTTCACGAACTTTCCGCTGTTTTCTCCGCCGAATGTCTTGGCGAGTTCAATCGCTTCGTTAATCGCGACTTTGGCGGGAACTTCTTC
>LCQF01000038.1:1371-9542 GCA_001004005.1 Parcubacteria group bacterium GW2011_GWA2_49_9 | reverse complement strand
GCTGTGATTGTATGACGCGTCGCGGGCATATTCGCGGAATCGGTTGAAAGCGCGATGTGTCCCTTTGTCCTTTCGGCAAGAGTACGAATCCCAAATGAACTGTTGGTCAAAGTGGTGATACAGCACGCGATAGATGGCGTGATGCACGAGCCGATCGCGGACGCTTGCTATATGGATATCGCGCGGTTTCGGGTCGGCGATTCGCGCATGGCGGTATCCTCCGTGCCGGTACGTTCTCGCGACAAGCTCACGACGCAAAGCAAAGACGTTATCCATGAGGTGCGCGGAAAACCCCATGACTTCTTCCTGTCGCTTCTTATCCCGCGCAAACTCCCGCCACGAATCAAGCAGGTTAGCTAAAGAGATGATAGAATCGTAGCTATGCAAAAGCCCGCTTTTACTCTCTCTCTCTCTCTCTCTCGCAAACGCCTCTATCTTGCAGTGCATCAAAGAGGGATATTTGTTGTGGCTCTCTATCGTTCCCCATATTGCAAAAGGAGTGCGCTACACGCTCGGGGTAAGAATTGAAAATACGTTTCTTGATGTGCTGGAAAAAACATATACGGCATATTTTACCTCAAGTCGCCGTAAAACTTGAGGAAGCCAGCAGAAGATTTATTGCATGGAAAAGCAGTCTGGATAGCCCCGAAAAGAAAAACCGCGTTTTGTAACGCGGAAAAAAGAAAATACTTTCGAAGGAGGAACACGAACTGGTTATCGGCATTCCACCTGTTCTCCGGCCTAGCGTTGTTGGCATTCAGGTTCAGTCTGTCCTCGTCGCGATAGAGATAGAACACGCTCGGGTCGCCATCGCGGTCGGCACATTTGTATGCCGCGCCTTCTATACAGCCATAAGCTAATCGTTTAAGTTTTCGCGAGCAAGACTCGCACAGCGCGGGACACCAAGTTGATTCTTTTTTTGACCTTCGACATGCTCAGGTCAATCCCGAGCGGAGTCGAGGGATTGAAAGAAAACGCATATCCTCTCCGCCAAACCGGTGGCCGGGCGAACTCTCAACATGCGCCAACTGGCGAGGTCCTGAAAAACCGTAGCCGTTCAGTGTAACCTAACCGAGTATAAGCATACCAAAAAAATTTGAAGAAAGTATCCAAGGGTCAGAGTATCCGAGTTTCAGTTCAGAGTTTCAGAGCAACAGAGGTTCATAGTTTCTTCTTGCGAAGGAGAAAGACGAACTGATCGCCGGCGCTCCACCCGCGCACCGGCCACGCGAAGTTCCCACCGAGCTTCAACGCGACCCCGTCGCGGTTCAAGTAGAACACGCTCGGGTTGCCATCGCGGTCGGTAATTTGCTTCATCGCAATCAGCATCCATTCTCCTCCCTCGTATGACAGCCGAAGATGCGGTCCGACTTCGGCGGGACAAAGGTCGAGGCCGAGCGTTTCGGCTTTTTTGTAGATTTGTTCCGTGGTTGCGCCATCCGGGAAACCGAGTTGTTCTACGGTGAATCGCGCCAGTTTGTAGGTTTCTTTTTGTTTACTGAATTCGGTTTTGTTGAGCAGGTCATTCCCGTACTGGCTCAAGCAGATTGACTGTTCCTTCAGTTTTGCTTCCGCTTGTTTCGGGCTTTGGATAGTAGGGTCGGTCTCTATGGTTTTGAGGAAGATTGCTTTGTCGGGGAAGGATTCATAGAGGTGGGTGATGTTTGGGTAGTTTTTTACGGTTTTGAGGATTGCGGGATTCCATTCTCCGAGATACGCACGGGTGTTTTCGTTGATTTCACTTACGCCATGCGCGATTTGGTCTGGCCGACAGTCAAAGACGATTGACATATCTTCTTCTTTGTTCCTGCCTGTACGCAATTCCGCGACGCGCGGGTCGCTTCGGTACCCGAAGCCCTGGATGGGATGCTCCAGTTCGTAGAGGAAGACGAGGTCGGATTTAGTCAGAGGCTCACGCGCCTTCGTTTTGCCTTCAATCGCCGTTAATAACTTCATATCGGCGGACTTCTGTTTATACGTCTCGCCTGCGGGACCAAATTCCTTAAGCTTCGCTTCCAGAATCGGCGTCATGTATGGGTCAAGGTTCTGCTTGTAGGCGATGCCACGCGGGTCTTCCGCTATTTTCTCCTCCCCTTCCATGCGGATGGCAATGCGAGGAACGGTGTGGTTACCCTCGTCGTCGTTTGTTCGTATTTCACCCACGCCCCTTCCGTAACCGGAAGCAGATGCTCCGGTATCGGGCGCATGAGCTCGTTCGCCCACGCGTAGAGCTTGGCGAAATCCTCTTTTTCAAGATGACGAAGGAATGCTTGCCGTTCCTCTGGCTGGATGTCGTATTCAAATTCCACGCCCCGCCCTTCCAATTTTTTCACCACGGCATCAACAAGGTAAGAGAGCGCTTCGTGGTTAAGGTCGGGAAAAGGCTTCACTGTGCCTTTGGAGCGTGTGGGAAACTCAATGTGCTCCGTCTCGCCTTCTTTCTTCTTGACGAGTTCGCCGAGAGTGAGAATGTTTCTGAAAATCCAGTACTTGATGGGTTTGGGCGCGTAGCTGGACTCGTCGGACGCGAAGTAATCCACCCACTGTTCAAGCGAGGCGCGTTGGTCGGCGAGGACGGTTTCGGCATGTTTCTTTTTTACTTTTTCCTTCTGTTCTTGGGATGCTTCGGCCCAGTCGCCGCTTTCGCCCCGCTTGTGCGCCTCGGCTTCTTGAGCTTTCCAATAGTTTTCGGGGATGTCGGCGTATTTCGTAACATACTTTTCAAGGATTTTGTGCTTCAGGATTTCAAAGCCACGCGCATCTTTGCTGATGTTTTCAAGTCGGTCAAGATATGCTTCTACGCGAGCCCCTTTAGTATCGGAAACGGTTTCGCCTTCGCGCCTCGCTTTCTTCACAGCTCGTTCCACCGGCTTGGAGCCAGCGAAGTCGGAGTACTTTTCGGGGAGGAAAGAGGGATGTTGCATGATAATATCATAAACTATAGTAAGGGATTAACAAGGACGACAAACTCCCCTCTGACTTTTTCTTCGTTCGCCTTGAAAAACTCCAGAAGCTCGGCTGGCGTTCCGCTCTTTATTTCCTCATGAATTTTCGTCAGCTCACGGGCAATGATGACTTTTTTATTTGGCGCGAATTTCTGAAGCGATTCTAATGCTTTTAAAATCCGGTGCGGTGATTCGTAGAAAGTCATCGTTCGCTCCGATGTGGCAATTTCTTTAAACAAGGTCTCCCTCCCCTTCTTGTGTGGTAAAAATCCTAAGAATACAAACTCGTGTGCAGGTATACCTGCGATAGAAAGCGCGGTCGTGAGAGCACTCGGCCCCGGCACCGATTCTATTTTCACTTCCGGCAAGGCTTCCCGTACCTTCTGGACAAGCAGTGTACCCGGGTCGGAAATCCCCGGTGTTCCCGCATCGCTAACCAACGCGACACTCTTCCCTTCCTCCAACCATCCGATAATCTTCCCCGCAGTCACTCCGCTGTCCTGTTCGTTGTATGGCGCGAGTTGCTTCCCTGTAATCTCATACTTCGCAAGCAGTTTCTGCGTCACCCTCGTGTCCTCACATAAAATCACGTCTGCCTCTTTAAGCACTCTGAGCGCCCGTAGCGTCACGTCTTCCAGATTCCCTATCGGTGTTCCAACAACGTACAAAATACCCATGACATTCTTGTGCTGTTATTCTCAAGAATAACAGCACAAGTACTATTGACGAATAATTAGCGTACGGCTCTCAAAAATTTGAGAATAAATTCGGCTCGATCGGTGAGCCGGTGGCGGACGGATACATCTTGATTGCGTTTAAGCACGAGTCCAGCGATTGCGAGCCTCCTCACATGGTCGGCCACGGTTTTATAGCTGATGTCCAGAAATGTAGCAATCTCATCAACCGACATCTCGGGCTTTTTCTTCAGAATCTCCATAATCTGAATACGCCGGTGATTAGCGAAACCTCGCACCATTCTTTCTAGCTCTCTATACGTTTTTTCTTCTGTCTCTTTTTTCATGACGTTCTTATGCTGATGTTCTTAAGAATAACAGCATAGATGTGGAAAGACAACGGTTCAGTTTATGAACTTTCCCGCCTGCCAATCGGCGGGCAGGCAACGTTACGAACTCACTAGTATGTCCGCTACGCGATTCGTTTCGCCTGCACCGAGCGTGATAATCAAATCCCCTGCCCCGCAGAGGGTTTGTGCAAGTGACGCCGCTTCGGCGAAGGTGGCTACAAGTTGCGCGTCTTTCCCCTGCTTCTTGATTTCATCCACCACCATTTGCGAGTTGATATCGCCGGAGTCTTTCTCGCGCGCGGGATAGATAGGGAGCAAGATGACCGACCCCGCTTCTTTGAACGCGGAGGCAAAACCTTCAAGATGTTGTTTGGTTCGGGAATATAAATGAGGCTGAAATACCACGACAATTTTCTGTGTGGGAAACATCTCTCTTGTACCTTGTAGTGTTGCTTCAATCTCGGTCGGATGGTGCCCATAGTCGTCATAGACGAGTGCACCGTTAGATGCCTTACCTCGGTACTCAAACCGGCGCCACGTGCCACGGAAGGCCGATAGGGATGCTAGAGCCTTCTCGTCCGGTATACCGAGCACTTTCGCGACTCCGAGTGCCGCCTTGGCGTTAAGGAGGTTATGCGCGCCGGGGATATGCAGTTTAAACCCTTCCGGTAACTTGAGTACGGCGAAATCACCATTCTGGCACGGTGATTGCTTCACGACGGCTTCCACATTCGGCGCGTGCGAATCTAGAATCAAATATCCGTCTTTCGGCAGTTTTTGCGAGAGTTCCACGAACGCGGAAATGATGTCTTCCATATCCCGATAGTAATCAAGATGGTCGGCATCTATGTTGGTAATCACCAGAACGCTGGGCGACAGATTCAAAAACGAACGGCAATACTCGCACCCTTCCACCACCAAATACTTACTCTTCCCCGCCACGAAGTTTGTTCGCCTTACCTCGCCCCCTTTCCAAGGGGGAGATTGAGAGGGGGTAGCTACCACCCCCAACCCCTCCTTGGAAAGGAGGGGGGGAACATCCAACAAAAAACTCCCCACAATCACCGTCGGGTCCAGTCCTGCGTCCATCAAAATCTTTGCAATCATCGCAGTCGTGGTAGTCTTCCCGTGCGTCCCCGTAATCGCAATCGTATATTTTTCTTTGGAGATAACCCCGAGCGCTTCGGGGTATGAAATTACCGGAATTCCCCGCTTTTTTGCTTCTACTAGTTCGGCGTGTTCTTGTGGAATTGCAATGGTGTAGATAACCAATTCAGTGTCCGACGGAACCTCGAAAAGGGGCGCCCTTTGCCGCAAAGGGCGCCCCTTTTCTGCGTCGCTCTCATTGATAAAAATAGTTGCCCCAGCTTCCCGCAATCCTTCCGTCACCTCACTCTCCGCCATATCCGACCCGCTCACTCGCTTACCTTCCAGCAAAAACATCCGCGCGATGGCCGAAGTGCCAATCCCGCCAATCCCTATAAAATGAACCGTTTTTGTTTTTGAGAAGTCCATAAATATCTTACTCCAAATCACTTTTACCTATATTACATTTTGAACAAAGCGTTTCCAGGTTTTCTAAAACTGTTTCGCCACCCTTCGCCCATGCTTTTTTATGGTCAACATGAAGAATTATGCTTTGGTCAGTTGCGGGTGACCTACCGCAATCTTTACATTTGAAATTATCACGTTTCATGATGATAAAACGAAGCCTCCAGTTTATTTCCCGTTTTGTTTTATGTTTTGTTGCTGGCTCAACCTTCAGATTCTCAATTGAACTCTCCGATGAAGCATCTTCCTCGCTATTGATATTAGTGACAAATATTTCTAGTCCTTTCATCCAAGTACCAAAATGTTTTTTATATGCACCGGCACTATATTTTGACAACGGTGGAAACATATCCGCCTGTATTGGCTGATGTCCGAGTTTTGTCCATACCTCTTCCATGTTCTGAAAAAGCTCATCGTCGCTTACTCGTACGCTCTTTTGATGCCTCGCAAAATTAAGCCCTGCTCGGTCGTGCGCTTTCGCCCATCCTCCAAATCGGTCTGCCATATTAGAAGCATCGAATTTCCCAAATTCATTCTGCTGTTGATGTGTAACAAAATCCTGATTCAATTTTATAGCAGTATTCTTGAGGTCAGCGATAAACTCACTTTCAGGCGTATTCCTATGAACTTTTTTGAGTTCAAATTTCATGTTACTTTCAACTTTACGAACTTTATAAACCTTCCACTATTTTCACAAACTGCTCTCCCCTATCATACTCGTTCTTGAACCATTTTCCGAATGAGGCGAAGGCGGGGCTGAAGAGAACCACGTCACCGTTTTGTGCCATAGCCATAGCTTCTTCAACACATTCTTTGAGGGTGTCTTTTTGGAATACGACAAAATCCTCCACCCTACGGGCACCTCCTTTAGGAAAGGAGGAATTAAGAACGGGAAATTCAAACAAGAGCTTTTCCGTACCGGATTCCTTTAACAAAACCAAACCTTTGCAATACTTCGGGATTTCTTCAACCAACTTTGTCATATCAAGTCCTTTGTCGGTTCCGCCCATTATCAAGATGATAGATTTATGATGTATGATTTTGGATTTATGAGTTGAGTCTTCTTTTCCTAAATCATTATTCTTAAATCCTAAATCCCCTAGCGCCCTTAGGCCAGCTAGGGTTGCATCGGGGGTTGTGGCGTTGTTATCGTTGTAGATTTTTACATCCTTGACCGTGCGGATAAGTTCAAGACGGCCTGCTATTGGTTTAAAGTCTTCAACGGCTTTTCGAATAGCATCTTCGACACCGGATAATTCCCGCCCACCAACATCCGGTGTCGAGAGAACTACCTTCGCAGCTGCAATCGCGCAGGCGATATTTTCAAGATTATGCTCGCCAGGAATTGGGATATTCCATCCGCCAACTGGCGGAGCTGGTACATCTTCTTTTTTCGCGATGATAAAATCACCGTTCACCGGCACATTAGACTTTCCGATATTTTCCGCTACTTTCTCCCCTGCGATAAGAGTATCGCCAGCTTTTTGATACTTGAAAATTGCGACTTTATCTTCAAAGTAGCGCGCGTGGTCGCCTTTGTAATAAATAAGGTGGTCGTCGAGGAAAGTCGTAAACACCGCGACTTGCGGAGAAATCTTTGCGTCGTGAAAACCCTGCAGTTGCCATGAATCCAGTTCAAGGACAACAATGTCGCCTGCTTTTACTTTCTCAAGCAATGGGAGCGTGGCTTCGGGCACGAGGTTGCCGCCTTTAAAAATCCTCCGGCTCGCAGACTCGCCACCTCCTTTTATAAAGGAGGAATTTAAGATATCGAAAATTAGTGCAGTAGTTGTAGATTTGCCGCGTGTGCCGGTTACACCAACGAGAGTAACTCCTCTCGGCATCAACTTCGCGAAAAGTGACGCATCCATTTCAATAGGTATTTTGTTTTTCCGCGCTTCGGCGATATATGGCGAATCAAGCGCGACTCCGGCGGCTTTGACGATAAAATTGCGGTTTCTAAAATCCTCAAACTTATGTTCGCCCAGCGTGTACCTAACATTCTTACACTTCTTCAATTTCGCCAAAGACGGAGCGAGCGTCTTCTCGTCACGGAGGTCGGTAACGATAAGCTCTGCCCCGTGTTCGGCGAGAAAAATCGCGTCCCCTAGTCCGCGTCCAAGAAGCCCCAATCCCATCAGGGTGACTCTTTTTCCCGAAAAAAAATCTTTCCATTCCATAAACGAATACTAGCATTGAGCTTAAAATATAAAAAGTTTGTTGAATTGACAATTTTAACCCTTACTTTAGTGTTACGGAGGAGAAAGAAACTATGAAGAAAACATATGTACCCCATGCTATTCGGATGAGTCGTGGCCTGCATCAAGGCGTTTACGGCCAATTGGACAAAGCTCGATTCGAGCTTCGCAGAAATCAGAACCGATTGGAATCCGCACCTTTGAGCAAACGGGGAAGACGCGATCTTGAAGCGGAAGTCGCCCAACAAAAAGCGGAACTCAAAGAACTCAACAAGAAAGCGCGGCAAAGACAGGCGGCACTCCGCCGGCTCCCCAAGTAGTTGGCGGGGCTTTTTTATTTCTCAATGGTGTCTGTATTGTACCAAACTCGCACCTATTTCCAAAACAAAGTGAGGTAATGACTTCGCACGCTCCGCGTGCGTGGTGGCTTGAAACTGCCCCGTACGCTCGGAG
>LCQF01000038.1:0-1263 GCA_001004005.1 Parcubacteria group bacterium GW2011_GWA2_49_9 | reverse complement strand
TGGGGAAAGGATTTGCCAAAACTTCGGCTGATTCTTTTTTGAATTCGGATGTCGCAAATGGAAAAGGAGGGGTTTGGGGAGGAATTTTCCATTTGCTCCGCTGATTTCTTTTGGCGAAATTCGGGCGGGCTTTGTTGTCTTTCACCTGTGGATAATGTATTATTGAAAGTGATATGAATTCTACTCACCGCCAAGTTGCTAAAGCCCATAAAATCGAGCCTAGAAAGACACAAGAGCAATCTAGGCGGTTTTTTGCTGACTTCAAAAAGGAGACAAAAGAAATTGAGATAGTTCAGGAATTGATAAGACAAGACCAACTCACTAAACCAAACTCGGGCATATCAATTTCTGATATAAACTACTATAAAATTTAGAACTCAAACAGAAAATTTTGGTTGTCAAAGAATAATTTTGACGCTTGTTGTTGAGGATTACTGTTTACCATAAGAAATAGCTCGGAACGCAAATATATTTCCCAAAGAAGATTCCATGTCGGATCTTCTTTTTGCAATGTTGTAATACCCAGTCCGAGACTTCCGGATTCGTCTGCTCCAATCATTCTGCCATGCACAAATCTTTTGTCCGCTGATGAGAGATTTTTTGCGATTGTGTTGGCTGTCTGTTTAAGTTTTCTTGAATTCCAGCTTGGATTTTTAACCTTCAACATATATTGAGGTAGCCACTTTTTTACCAAATCGTTGGCAAAATTTATTTCCCTCTTACACTCCTCAATAAACGCCGGTTCAACAGTAGATGAAGATAGTTGTTGCAGATAACCTATGAATTCCTTTTTATCTGCCTTCGCTTTGGCTAGTTCTTTCAATAGATTTTCTCTTGCACTGATAAAAGATTGTGCAGATAATTGTTGCGTAATTCCACCGACATTTATAAATTTTTGAGCGTCAATGGGTCCAAGTTCTGAACAATATCCCATAACTATTTTATCGGCACCAAGTGCGATGATTGTGGCGGCACTTTTTGCCATGTTTGGAACAATTACTCGAAACTCTTTTGTTGTATATTTTCTGCACATCTCAACGATCTTCTCTGCGGTAACGCCAGAGCCACCTGGACTATGTATCATAAGATCAAGATTTTCTACAGAACCCTTACTGGATATTTAGACCAAGTGATTGATGAGCAAGATTATCGTACTGAAAAAGGAAAATTGATTTTGCAAAAGAAGTCGCTTGAAGAAGAAATGACCGCTCTTTCACACACGCAGAATGATTGGCTCGCACCTTTCCAAAACTGGCTAAAAGA
>LCQF01000037.1 GCA_001004005.1 Parcubacteria group bacterium GW2011_GWA2_49_9 | reverse complement strand
GTCTTTCACGATTGAGCTTTTCCATTTGCAAAAATTAAATAAACAAGCTATTTTCCCAATCCCAAACTTCTGCACCGAGGAGTTAAAGATTTGCAAGCTGAAGAAATTTGCATGTAAGGCACTTAAAGGTCGCGGAGTAAAGAGCGGGATTCGTATAATTTACGCATATAGTGTGGTAACGAATACTGTTGATTTTATAGAAATCTATTTCAAGGGCGAGGCGGAAAATGAGGATAAGGAAAGAATAAAGCAGTATCTCGCGGGTATTCAATTCCAACGGCTCATGTGGTGTATTTGAGCCGTTGCCGGTTCGGCTTTTCGGCCAAGGGAGAGCCCCCTCCGTTCCCCTCGGGTGCCTCACGGCGGGGGTTGTGCGCGCATTGGGTGGGTGGGGCCCTCCTCCGCACAAGGCTACGGACGGGCAAGCAAGCACAGAGGCTCGGTGTCGGGTCGGGCTTTTCTGCCTCGGGCATTTCCTCTTGTGCGTACCGTGACGAAGGGGTGAGCGACTTTGTTTTCTTATGAGCGAAGCGAATTAGAAAACAAGAAGTGCCTGTGGTAGGCCGCCGTACGCCGAAGCCACAGAACCCTAGCAGCGAAAGCGACACCACAGGGAGAAATGCGAAAGGTGTACCGTTCCCGTAGGGAAAGAGAGGTCATTCGGTTTCGGCTTGGAAAAAGGTTCGTGCAAAGGATATAATTACTCCACACGATAGTAAACCCGCCAACTGGTTGGCGGGTTTAGCGTTTAGAAAGGGTGAGGGTCAGAATATGCTGAAGAAATTCCGGCAGGCTCGCTCCAACCGCATTGAGCGATTGCAGATAGGGAGAAACATTTTCGTGCAGGTCAGGAAGCGCGTCTGCCTCAATAAAAAAGATGCCGCGCTTCGGATGCACGATAAACTCGGAACGCGAATAGTGGCGAAGTCCCAATAGCCGGTGAATTTCTTGCGCGAGATGTTGCAGCTCCTCTTTTTCCTCCGTGCTAAAGCTGCCGGGACATCGGTGATTCAAAGCCTCGCCGTACCGTGTCTCAAAATTGAAGAAACGGTGACCTTCTGGAAGCGCAACCTCAACGGGGAGAAGCGAATAAAAAGGACTACCACGAAACCCCTCCACCACTCCGCACACCGCTTCCCTTCCCTCTATAAATTCCTCAACAAGTATCCTCTCCGAAACGCTGAAAGCAGTCGCCAGCGCGGCTGCTATCTCCTCGGGAGTGTGTGCTACGGAGATACCGATTGACGACCCCTTAGAAACAGGTTTCACTATGCACGGCTGGGGGAATGTCCGATAGAGCTCTCCCGCAAGCACCTCATAACGTTGGACATCTTCCCTGCGGAAGACGAGCGCGTGAGGCGTCTTTATTCCACCCCGCTCCGCCACTTGCCTTGCTAAAAATTTGTTGAAAGAAAAACCCGAGCCAAGTCTTTTTGAACCGGAAAAACGAACACCATGCGATTCCAGCAAGTGCTGTACGGCGCCATCCTCGCCGAATTCCCCGTGAAGCGCGTTCCAGACGACATCCACTTTATCCAAAATGTTATGATGCCTTTCTTTCTTGCCGTTATAGTGCCACGCGCCGTCTAAGTCAATGAGGACGTCAATCGGGTGATACTGCTCCGGCAAATTCGCCAGCACCATCGCTCCCGTCTTTAGAGAAACGTGATACTCGCTTGATGGTCCGCCACGTAGCACGGCGACGCGTGTTTTGCAAAACATACGGAAAGTATACTCCCTGAATCGCTTCGTTCAAAATCAGTTTGTTTCTTTCTGTTCCCACGTGAATACACGGGGTGCAAAAAGAAAAAGCCGGGGCCAGTCTGACTGACCCTGGGCACTCACAGGCGGAGGCTTCACCTAAAGCCCCACCGAGGCACTGGCGATGACCCCAGTGCCAAATCCTCACCGCTCACGGCTCTGACCCGAAACCTTCAGCAATCAACTGCTGTTGGACCAAAACCTAAGCGGTGAAGTTTTAAAAAGAACAAGCGTTGCTCGGCATTGCCCATTGGGGGCAATAATCAACCATGGTATGGCACCAAACCAACCGAGCAACGCCTAAAAGGGTTGACTGTCCGGGCCATATGAACACTGCGTCATATGATACTACCCGGACAGTCTGGCGTGGAACTGAAGTTACAGAATACTATACATTTTGCCTTTTTGCTATATCTATATTACCCGACGCTTTTTCTGAAATTTCAGCGCGAATCTATGCGCTTCGCTGTTGGCTAAAAGCGCAGATGAACGCAGATTAAATGACGCGGATAAGCGCAGAAGAAGAACTGAAGTCAAGCCCAAAATATCGCGAGGCTGATGCTTTTTATCCTTTACGACGGCGGCAACGGGTATTGCAAGCCTAAGCTCGCTTAGAACCTTCTCAGCCGTTGCTTTTTGGACTTCATTGCCGTCAACAACAACGAGCTGTGGCACTTGCCATTCCGGATGCCCAAAACGGCGTCTTAGCATTTCCTCCAGTCCGAGCGTTTCGTGTGCATTTGCAATTCCACGAATCTTGAACAGGCGATACTCGCTCGGTCGTGCTCTACCGTCTTCAACCACCGTCATCGCGCCGACAATATCCTTGCCGCCAAAGTGGGAGAGGTCATAGGCTTCGATGCGAAACTCAGGGATTCTTATTCTCCCTAGTCTACGACTATTCCATTTTCTAAAGGGAGCACTGCCGTCCTCGGCAGGAGGGATTTTTAAATCCTCTGTCTCGAAGACTCGACCACCCTCCTTTAGAAAAGGAGGAATAAGACCTCGTCTCAAGAGAGCGACATCTTGAATATGTTGAAGGGCAAAAATAGTTTTTTTGAGCTCGCCTGCTTTTTCAAATTCTTGTGCCTTTGCAGCCGCCTTCATCTCCCTTTTCAGAAGTCCTAAAAGCCAAGTCTTCTTTCCCTCAAAGAATAACCTCAAATTCCTAATTGTCTTCGCGTATTCCGTCTTGCTTATTTCGCCCGTACATACTCCCGGACAAAGGCCGATTTGGCGGTTAAAGCATGCACTACGCGGATTAACGCTGATTGGCACGCGGATTAACGCTGATGAGGACTCTTTATCGGCGACCATCCGCGTTTTTTTTAATCCGCGAACATCTGCGTGCAAAGGGATACACTTTGCATCGCGATAGGGGAAAATCCGGCGAATAATCTTCATCGCCGTTTGGAGTTGAAAGCCATTGGTGAACGGACCATAGACAGCTTTTAGCTTATAGCTTTTAGCTGTTAGGGAAGAAAAGTCAATATCCCTCTGGCGGGCGATGAAAATTGCGGGGAAGGCTTCCTTGGTGATAACGACACAGTTAAAACTCTTATCGTCCTTCTCATCGGTGTTGTATGTGGGCTGAAATTTTTTGATTAAATCGGCCTCAAGCAAAATCGCTTCAAGTACCGAATCGGTTTTTCTGAAATCAATGCTTTTTGCTTCAGTCAGCATCTTCGCAATCCACGCGCTCCGTTTTTCCGCGATACCCTCGGTGAAATAGCTTCGTATGCGATTGCGGAGCGATGTCGCACGCCCTATATACAGAATTTTCTTACCTTTTCCAAGGAAAAAATAGACACCTGGCGTATCCGGAAATCGTTTAAGCGCAGCTTGACTTAACATACTTTGTATGATATACCTTTCCACAGAAAGACGCAACGCTAAACAAAAGTTGCGAGGTAAAAAGATGAAAAAATGTTTGTTAATAATAAAGGACCAGTCACTTCTTGACGTAATCTCAATGATTCTCAAGAGCGTGGGGTATTCTTCACTCGAGGCAACAACCTCACGGGAGTCTCCAAGACTGGTTCGGTCGCCGGAATTGGAACTGCTTGTGGTGAGTTGGAACATTGCTCCCGCCAGAGCTCTTCCCATTATTGAGGAGGCACGCCAGGTTCATCCGAAGCTTCCAATAGTAACACTGGCGGGGAGCTACTCCACAAATGAATGGGATACTCTGATACCGGGGCTTCAGGCCGTTCCGGTTCAGACGGGAAAATTTCGTAATTTCATCCCGTCTCTCAACAAGGCGGGTGCGATCATGTCCAAGCTCACGCTTTCCTTTCTGTGGGACACGGAGGCGATTGCTGAGACAATCTATCAAAAGCTTGTGCCAAAGGAAGGAGAGGAGCCCCTTGCGCGTGATGCTTTTCTTGCCGAGTTTACGAAGCGGCGAAAGGCGGTCGTGGAATCACTCGCATCAGACTTGAATGTCAATATGTATGAGGTCTTCGGCCTCATTCCAGGCACATTGCTCCCAAAAGGCAAGGGTCGTGATGAATTGATTGAGCTCCGCTTCTGGCTTGATGTCCAAAAGGCAGCACTCTAGCCGAGTGAAGTTTCAGACCAGTTGGTGGGACCCCCCCAACTGGTTTTTTTATTGTTTAATTTTAGAACTGGATTCCTGCCTACGCGAGAATGACAGAAACGATTACGTGAACAAGGGCGCCCCTTTGCGGCAAAGGGGTGCCCTTGTTTCTACTTGCCCAACGCTTTCCGTAAGTAGTCCCCCGTATATGATTTTTTACTATTCGCGACTTCTTCCGGCGTCCCTTTCGCAATAATGTTTCCGCCTCCCGTTCCCCCATCGGGGCCGAAGTCAATAATATAGTCCGAGGATTTGATGACATCCATATTGTGCTCAATCACCACCACCGTATTGCCGTGGTCAACCAGTTTTTGGAGTATTTCAATGAGTTTTTTTACGTCCTCGTAATGCAGTCCGACGGTCGGTTCGTCCAATAAATAAATTGTCTTTTGCACGTGCGTACGGTATAACTCCGACGAAATTTTTACCCGCTGGGCTTCCCCACCTGAAAGTGTTGTCGCAGATTGCCCAAGCTCCAAGTAGCCAAGGCCTACATCGGCTAAACTTTGTAAGCGGTCTGCCACAGCCGGAATATCCTCAAAAAACGTAAGTGCCTCTTCAACGGTCATGTGCAGGACTTCGTACACATTTTTCTTTTTGTATTTCACCTCCAGCGTCTCTTTCATAAAGCGCTTCCCGTTGCAGACGTCGCAGGTAACGTACACCGTCGGCAGGAAGTGCATTTCCACCGCGATTTCACCGTTTCCTTGGCACGCTTCGCATCGCCCTCCCTTCACGTTGAACGAAAACCTGCTCGGTCCCCACCCTCGGATTCTCGCCTCTTCGCTTTCGGCGAACAATTCCCGAATAAACGTCCACGAACCGGTGTAGGTGGCGGGATTTGAACGAGGCGTGCGTCCGATAGCCGACTGGTCTATTAAGATTGCGCGGGAAAGATATTCCGTGCCGGTGAATGAGCCGACATTAAACACATCGGCGGTACGGTATTTCCGGTCAAACCGCGCCTGCAGATTTCTATGGATAATTTCATAGAGAAACGTTGATTTGCCCGAACCGGAAACACCGGTAACCGTGACAAACTTGCCGAGTGGAATATCCACGTTCTGATTTTTGATATTAAACAAATTCGCACCACGAATTTTCAAACTGCCTTTGTCTTGCGTCCGGCGTTCCTCCGGTATCTCAACCTCCTTTTCACCCCGCAGGTACGCGAGGGTTAAGGAGTCCGAGTCATTCTTCTTGGCCTTCAGCAGTTTCTGTAAATCATCTGCGACCACAATATGACCACCATGTACTCCCGCCCCCGGCCCGATATCTACGATATAGTCCGAAGAAAGAATGGTTTCCTCATCGTGTTCAACGACAATAATCGTGTTGCCGATATCCCGCAGATGGAGCAGTGTTTTGATAAGGCGGGCGTTATCTCGTGAATGAAGTCCGATAGTCGGCTCATCAAGCACATAGAGCGCCCCGACAAGACCGGAACCGAGCTGTGAGGCGAGTCTGATACGTTGGGCCTCCCCACCCGAAAGCGTGTGCGCCCGCCGGTCAAGAGTTAAATATTGGATACCGACATCGACCATAAACTGCAAACGCGATTCTATTTCCCGAAGCACCACCTTGGCGATTTCGCGCTCCTTCGGGGTTAGCTTCAGTTCAACGAAAAAATCATACGCGTCGGCGATGGACATGGCGGCGAGTTCCACGATGTTGACGCCGCGTTCTTCGCTATCTCCCTTACTAAAGGGAGCACTGCCGTCTCCCGCCTGCTCCCTTCGGAGGGCGGGCAGGTCGGCAGGAGGGTTGTCAACAACCCCCACCCTCGCAGACTCGGGTACCCCCTTTACTAAGGGGGACTTACCGACACGAATGTGAAGCGCCTCTTCACGCAACCGCGCACCTTTGCATTTCAAGCAGGATTCATCGCCAAAAAAGTTCCGAGTACCGAGCCCATTACACTCCGTGCACGCGCCGTAGGGCGAATTAAACGAAAAAAGCCTCGGTTCAATTTCAGGATATGAGAAGCCGTCGTAGGGACACATAAATTTTGCGGAGATGACTTTGGTTATCAGTGGTTCCGCAACCTTTTTCTCTATAGTCTTTTCTTCCGATGAAGGGATTTCAATGCGTAAAAGCCCATCCGATTCGTGAAGAGCCCGTTCAATAGCTTCAGGAAGGCGCTCTTTCAGAATCTCGGTGCCTTTTGTAAGGTCGGTAAGGAAATACTCGTCCACGAGCACGTCAATGTCGTGCTTTTTATGCTTTTCCAAAACAATTTGCTCGCGAAGGCTGTGGTCTATGCCATCAACTTTTACGGTTTTGTAGCCTTTTCCGAGGAGGTCATAGAGCATCTGGTAGTATTCTCCTTTCCGCCCAACGACAACCGGTGCGTAGAGTCTCAGTTTCAAATCACTATATTCAACACCCATCACTCGCTTGCCTTTTTTCTCCGAAAGAATCTCGCCTATATTTCGGTAATGGTCGCTACCGTAGAACGCGGATTGTTGGAACGTGATTTCTGGTCTATGGATATGGCAGGTGAAAGACCAACAATTTCATCCACATCGGGTTTTTGCATCTGTCGCAAAAATTGCCGAGCATACGCCGAAAGAGACTCAACATACCGGCGTTGGCCTTCTGCGAAAATCGTATCAAACGCAAGCGACGACTTCCCCGAACCGGAAAGCCCCGTAAATACGACCATCTTATTGCGCGGCATCGAAACCGTGATGTCCTTCAGGTTGTGTGTCCGCGCCCCTTTGACAATGATTTTTTCTTCGGTTGATTCTTTAGACATACATCTAATCCTTTATCCTTCATCTTTAATCCTTGACCCTGACTTTTGCCTTGTTCTCGTTTAGGATAAAGGATTAAGGATTATTAATTCTTCTACACAGTAGCACCCCCATGGATTGCTCCATAGGGTGACAGAGAAACAGTCTAGCACCTTTTCTCGCAAAACAAAACGGGCGCTTTCGCGTCCGTTTAGCGTGATATGAACTCTCAATTTCATTACGCTCCGAGGGTTGCCGCAACGGGTAAGGGGGTCGGAACTTTTCGCACAAAGCACCTGCGCATAACCTTATATATCCTCAAAAGTGCCAGAAGAGCGACGGAGATGAGCCAGGCTGAACAAAAGAGCGCTAGGAAAATGACGATAAAAGGGCTTACGATGAGGTGCATAGCCCCAACAACGCCCCCGAAAAGCGCGAACGCCACACCGGAAGCAAAAAAATCTTTCCAATTTTTCATAGGTCTGGAACCTGTAACCCCAACAGCGCGGAAAATGCTACTAAAAATGACTCCGTTTAGGCGGAGTTATTTTCGGTTTTTCACTATGCCGCAGTCTTCAGCAATAGCTTTATTTCATCAACAATTTCGTCTAGTGTGACGGTCGCTTTTATAAGAAATTGAGCGGCACCAAGCTCTTTTCCTTTTTCCACGTCCTCTTTCTGCCCCAAGTTGGAAAGCAAGATGACCGGTATCTGCTTAGTCTTTTCGTTGCTCTTTATGCGCTTTAAAATCTCAAACCCGTTGATACCGGAGAGCAAAATATCCAGGAGAATCAAATCGGGCGCTTCCTTCTCCAAAATGCGGAGTGCTTCCTCCCCTTCCGTCGCGTGAAGTAGCGCACATCCCTGCATACTAAGTTTTCTCGCGATGATATCACTAAGAAACTTATCATCTTCAACCCACATTATTTTCCTACCCGAAAGCCCTGTTCCCGCCGCTGGAACCACCGATGCACCCGAAGTTGCTTGACCCTTTGTCTGTACAGGAGGAACGGAACCTCCCGCCCCCTTGCTAAGCTGGAGCCGCACCTTAATCATTACTTCTTCGGGGTCAAATTGAGCCTTCACTAGGTAATCCTTCACACCGAGAGCAAGTGCTCTATTTATTTCAACAGGCTGACCGGAATTGGAAATAACAATAACGGGAATGGGCGAAATGCTTGAATCCTTTGCCTTCGCTTCAAGAACCTCATAGCCATTCATTTGCGGAAGGATAATATCAAGAAGCATCAAATCGGGTTTCCATTCCCGAAGCTGCGCCAAACCCGAAAGTCCGTCTCGCGTCAGTAAGGCGTCATACCCTCCGCTTTTAAGTTTTTGAATAAGAACATCTCCCAAAAAGATATCGTCTTCCACAACAAGAATTTTTAGTGCCATAGTTGGTGTATTATAAGGTCTCAAAAAATCAAAGTCCAGAAGCATCGGACGGTTTTGCTATTATATTTTCCGGTGCGCCGAGAGGCAGTGTGAAGTGGAAGGTGACGCCATGTCCTTCCGTACTTTCAAACGAAATGTGCCCTCCATGCCGCTCAATAATACTTTTCACGATAAAGAGACCGAGTCCTGAACCGTCCGTTTCCATCTTTATCGCGTTTTGCGCTCTAAAAAAACGTTCAAAAATATTTTTCTGTTGTTCCTTTGGGATTCCAATACCGTCATCCTTGATTGAAACCCGTATCTCATCATGTTCCACCGGCACAATGCCGATGTCTATCGTTCCGCCGGCCCGCGAATACTTCACGGAGTTTTCAAGCAAATTCTGAAATACAGCACGGAGCTTTTCGGGGTCTGCCTTAACCTTCGGGAGGTTCACCGGTTTAGGCTCATAGCGTATCGTCAAACCTTTCGCCTTCGCCTGCGGAAGCAACTCAAAGAGCACGTTATCAATAACATCGGTCAGTTGGACCGGCTGAAAAATATAACGAACCTTCCCGGACTCAATCCGGTCAGCTCCAAGCATATCGTTCACGAGACTGATCATACGGTCGTTACTTTCGTACGCTTTCATAAGAAAGGTCTTTTGCTCGGTACTCAAAGCACCCATATCTCCGCTGATGAGCAAGTTAAGCGTCCATTTGATTCCCGAAAGCGGCGTTCGAAGTTGGTGCGCCACAACCGATATAAATCCGGACTTAACATCATCAAGCTTGCGGAGACGCTCGTTCGCGGTGGTAAGCTCAAGGTCGCGCCGAACAAGCATTTGCGCCCCTTTTTCCTGCTCTCGGCTTAAGCCTTCAAGCTGCTTCGCTTTGGTCATATAGTCGTTGACGGCCCGCAGAAGCAGGATTACTTCCGCCGAGAAACAAACGGCAAAGGCTCCCACTATGTAGTAGACGTCGGCCCTGAACAACTCCATAAACGGTAACGACATGATAGCGGCCATTTCCCGAGCATGCCGCAGACTTATGGCCACAATGACAATGCCGAATACGATAAACGGGAGCGAGAGAAGAAACATGAGGGTCATTTTTGGGATTGTTCTTTTCATGTGAGTACGACCGTCAAAGTCTCTGCGCATCTATTCCCCCAACACGAAGATGACAACGGTCTCATTATGGAACGCGGGATTGCATTTCTCTATATTCCGCACTTCTCCGCCGAGAGGCGCCTGTTCTCCATACGTATAGAACCCGATGAGCGGAACATCCTTACCCAACGCCTCCTGAATCGCATCAATCTCCTCACCTGAACGCTCGCCGAACAGTTTGTTTCGCGCGATGCAGTTGAAGATGATGATTGCCTTTGGCTTTCCACCATCAAGCTGCGCCAGGGCATTTTCCGCCGCGACCTTCGCGACCTTCACCGCTTCCTCGCGGCTCCCAATCATAAGTCTGATATCGGAGCCTTCGGGTATTTCCGCGGCACAGGTGATAGAACCCTTTTCATCAACGGTAATCGGGTCTCTGATAAGCATTTCCTCGCTTCCCAATTCGTGCAATACCGCGCCATTTGATTTGGTTACCTTCTTCGGCGTACCGACCGGAATCCAGCCATGCTTAACACCGATACCCATTTTAAAGGTTCCCTGAAGACCGAGGCCAATAACAGCCCCCGAATGTACCACATCGTTTAGGTACTGATATGTTTTCTTAAATTCAAAATCGTCCCCTGCGGCTCCACCCACAATCGGAAAATGACTTCCGAGACTTTGCAGCGCACCTCGCACGATATCGGCGCCGTTCCCCACAAGTACATCGGGAAGCATTATAAAGGCATCGAGCTTCCCATTTTGAGCCTGCTTTTTAACCGAATCCGCGGCAACTTTGCCCGCCTCGGTCGCTCCTCTCGCGATATTCTCTCCAATACCGGCAAAAAAGGAGATAGCGTCTGATGTAAGCGCCATAACGGTAACAGAATGACGCTTCGCCGGCCCCGCGGTCGTAATTTCTCCGGCGGTTGAACAACCGACTAGTAAAGCGTTCTTGGAAACGGAACGGACTCCTTGGAGCATTTTTTCCTGGTCGTACTCAACGGAAGAAAAGACAAGAACAACACTCGGGTCCGAGGTTCCGAGACGATCAAAGGCGTCTTGACACGCATTCGCGCCAACGGTGTATGAATCCTCACCTTGCGCGATGCCGACACTTGCTTGAATGGACATAGCAAAAAAACTAATAATTAATAACGTATACGTACGTACTGTGAATTACGAAACACCCGTTCTTGTCATTGCGAGCGAAGCGACGCAATCCAGATAGTAAGCCATACATCCTGGATTGCTTCGGGCTTCGCCCTCGCAATGACGACGAAGAAAATGAGTTTCGTAATCCGCCGTAAGTATAGCAAGCAAAAAAACACCGCGCTATGGATACGCTATGCGTTATCTTGCGCTACTATAGGTACGTACCCCGCATCTCCGCCTCCAGCTTTTGAAGTTCAGCTATTTCGTCCCGAAGAAGTGCGGCGGACTCGAAATCGAGTATCTTCACCGCTCCGTTCATTTGGATTTTCTTTTCCTTTATGAGCTGTTCAAGTTTTTTACTCTTTAACGCTTCCTTATCTATAAGCACCAAATCTGAAACTGCCTTTTGGTGTTCGTTTGAGAATGTTTCCGTGATATCCCGAACCTTCTTTATAATGGTTTTAGGAGTGATGCCGTGCTTGGTGTTGTAGGCAATTTGAATGGCTCGACGGCGATTGGTCTCCTTCATCGCCCGCTCAATCGAACCGGTCACCGTGTCGGCATAGAGGATGACTCTTCCCGCGATATTGCGCGCGGCTCGGCCGATAATTTGAATAAGTGAGGTCTCGGAGCGCAAGAATCCTTCTCTATCGGCGTCTAAAATTCCGATAAGCGAAAGCTCGGGAAGGTCCAGACCTTCTCGTAGGAGATTAACGCCAATAAGCACATCAAAAACGCCTCTCCGGAAATTTGAAAGTATGGTGATGCGGTCAATGGTCTGAATGTCGCTATGCAAATACTCCGTCTTTATACCTTTTTCTTTCAGGAACTCGGTGAGGTCTTCCGCCATCTTCTTCGTGAGCGTCGTCCCTATAACACGTTCCCCTTTCGTAATGACCTTTTCTGCCTCCTCTATAAAATCGGAAACTTGCCCTTTGTACGTTCCCTTTTGGTTCACCGGCTTTATTTCAACGACGGGGTCAATAAGTCCCGTTGGTCGGATAACCTGCTCCACAACACCCGTTTTCCTCCCCTCTTCGGTTGAGGAGGGGTGCCGAGTCAGCGAGGCGGGGTGGTGTGTGCTGCTCTTCTCAAACTCGTAAGGCCCAGGAGTAGCGGAGGTAAAAACGATTTGCCCGATACGCTCCTCAAATTCATTAAATTTCAAAGGGCGATTGTCTTTCGCGGACGGGAGGCGAAATCCATGCTCCACAAGCGATTCCTTACGTGCTTGGTCTCCGGCATACATCGCGTGCAGCTGTGGTACCGTGACGTGCGACTCATCAATAATGGTAAGGAAGTCGGGACTCTTGTCCGCCTTATGCGGAAAATACGAAAGAAGTGTGTCGGGCGGT
>LCQF01000036.1 GCA_001004005.1 Parcubacteria group bacterium GW2011_GWA2_49_9 | reverse complement strand
CGTCTTTGTATCAGTAGTATCAATAATTATTAGTAGTAACACGGAGTGACCCCAGTAGTAGAACCTCCTTCCAGTCGGTTCACTACGGGGTGGCGATTTTTATAGTCGCCGTGCTCCTTAAAAATCAGCCATGTTAGAAAATCATAAAGTACAGAGAAGCATCGTTATTACCCTTATGCTTCTTTCGCTGTTTCTTCTCACGAAATTCGTCAGTGAAGTGAAAGCGATGCGGTTTATCGGTTCGTCTCCCGCGAATCAGAGCATCATCAGCGTGCAAGGAAAAGGGGAGGTTGTTAAAATTCCCGACCTTGCGACGTTCTCGTTCAGTGTCACCGAAGAATCGCTTGTGGTGAGTGAAGCGCAATCGGAAGCGGCGAAGCAAATAAACGCGATTCTTGAGTACCTGAAGAAAAACGGTGTTGACGAAAAAGACATCACGACATCCGGCTACAACATTTACCCGCGGTATGAATACGAGGCAAAAATCGCAAACGGATACTATCCGGTGCAGCCTTCAGGCAAACAGAAATTAGCCGCCTATGTCGTTACCGAAAGCATCACGGTCAAAGTCCGCAAGCTTGAGGACGCGGGGAAACTGCTCGCGGGTATCGGAGAACAAGGGGCTACGAATATTTCCGGTCTTTCGTTTGATTTTGATAAACGCGATGAACTCTTTAAAGAAGCCCGCGCGAAAGCTATTACGGAAGCGCGTGAAGAAGCCTCAAAGCTCGCCAAGTCACTCGGTGTGTCTCTCGTTCGGATTGTGAGTTACAGTGACGGTGGATACTACCCGATGTACAAGACGATGGCCGCTGAAGCCTACGGACGCGGAGGAGACGCCGTTTCGGCTCCCGCTATTCCTGTCGGAGAGGATAAAATCACGTCAAACGTGACGATTACGTACGAGATAAAGTGACACAAAATAAGGAGGCCGCTTCTTAGCGGACGACTATAGTTTGTGTCATCCCGCCCTGATGCGGGATCCAGAGTTGAAAGAAAGAACGCCTGTCCAGAAGCCAGACAGGCGTTTGCGCGTCATTGTGGTGCAATTCAGTTCGCTTCACCCGTAATTTCTCCTCGCGTCTTCGGGACTTCTAGCGCCAATACCGCTTTAGCGTCGAACAACCAAACTGCTGTTTCATACCGGGGGTATCCTCTGATTCTCCACCAGCGTGCTGCATCCGGGTTCACTTGTTCAAGTGCATCAATGGCGTGTTTTTGGAAGACACGAAAAGCGTCCTCGGCACCTTTGTATTCACCAGAAAAAGTGCCGGCAGATTCTGCATTTGGTTCGAACCAAATGCACGGCATCTCGACACCTACCCACTGTCTCCGGATATCTTCTGGTGCGTCTCCGTATGGTGTTTCAACAATTCTTATCCGACCCATTGGCAAAGGCTTGAGTTCGTCATTCATTAGTTAATGGGGGTTGAAGGTTCAATGTGCTATCAAAGCCAGACTAATACTATCAACCCCAGAAAGCAACTTTCTTGTTGACTTTTTCTCCCAAAGGAGTATGATGTATATACGTAACCCCGCGAGGGGTTTTTTGATAGAAAAGCAAGGAGCAAAGCGACTATGCTTTTCATCACCCCGTAGTGAACCGTCTTCGGTTCTACTACTGGGGTAGATAGACAAACTTAAGAAAATCAATCATGTCCAGACTCACCACCTATTTCAAAGAGACAAAGGCCGAAATGAAACACGTTTCGTGGCCGACGCGTAAACAAGCGATTATGTATACCATTGTGGTTATCATTATTTCGCTCGGTACTTCGGCGTATCTCGGGTTTTTTGATTATGTCTTTTCCACGTTACTTAAGTTAGTCATATAATGCGAATACCACGGATGCCGAATGCGAATCCTGCGAATATTAAGAACCCTTTAGCGAATGGGCATGTGAATTATTTGCGGTATTAGCATTCCCAATTAGCGGTATCCGCATTAAGTTTATGAGCAAACAAAAAATACACGAAGGACGAAATTGGTACGCCATTCATACCTACGCGGGATATGAAAATGCCGTGTCCAGAAATTTGAAACAACGCATTGAAAGCCTCGGTATGGAGGACAAAATCTTTGCCGTGGTGGTCCCGACCGAAAAGCAAATCAAAATTAAGGGAGGGAAGCGTGTCGAAGAAGAGGAGAAAATCTATCCCGGGTACGTCCTCGTCGATATGATGGTGACTGACGATTCGTGGTACGTCGTCCGCAATACTCCCCGCGTGACGGGATTCGTCGGTTCAGGCGTCTTTCCGGTGCCACTTGATAAGAAGGAGGTTGAGGATTTGTTCAAACGCATGAGTTCTGATAAGGTGATGCACAATATAGAGCTTGAGCCGGATGACGCGGTCACCATCGTGGACGGCCCGTTCAAAGACCTTGAAGGCAAGGTCGGGGAAGTGGACGCGGAACGCGGAAAGGTCAAGGTATTAGTATCCATGTTCGGACGGGAAACTCCCGTAGAATTGGATTTTTTACAAGTGAAGAAGATTTAATCTATAATGCGGATATCACTAATACCGAATGCTAATACCGCAAATGGGAAGTTTTGATTCGCAGTATTTGCATTCTTCATTCGCGGGATTAGCATTATAAATACTATGGCAAAAAAAGCAGTACGAAAACTTAAGCTCACCATTATGGGAGGTGCCGCGAATCCTGCTCCGCCGATTGGCCCCGCGCTCGGTCAGGCGAAGGTCAACATCGGTGAGTTCGTCACCCGTTTTAATAAGGGTACGGAGAAGATGAAAGGAGAGTTGGTACCGGTTGTTGTTTCCATCTATGAAGACCGGACGTTTGATATGATTTTCAAGGCTCCTCCGGCGACCAACCTGCTTCTCAAAGCCGCGGGCAAGGACAAGGGTTCAGGTAAAACTCCGGCGACAAAAGCGGGTACGATTACCAAAGCGAAACTCCGCGAAATCGCCGAGAAGAAAATAGGCGACCTCAATGCGAATTCGGTGGAAGCCGCGATGCAGATTTTAGCCGGAAGCGCGAGGAGTATGGGGATAGACGTCAAATAGCTTTTAGCTGATAGCTTCTAGCTTTTAGGAAAAAGAACAAAAACCACGACGAAAGTTGCGGTTTTTGTTTACCCTCTTTCTAAATCAACCCACGTATATTTGAGTCCCGTTTTCTCGTCAAACCGTTCCTCGCGGAACGTTTCTTTCGTAAAATCTTTGCGCCAGTCGGGGAAAAAGACATCACCCTCGGCGTCACTCTCAACGAGAGTAAGATACAGTTTGTCGGTATAGGGAAGTCCTTGTTTATAGATTTCACCTCCCCCGATGATGAAGATTTCGTTCTGCCCCTGCCCCTCTTCAGAGGGGAAGTCCTTCGGGCTTCCGAGGGAAAGGGGTGAGGTGTAGGGATGTTTTCCATTTGCACCCCCCTCAAGTCCCCCCTCTAAAGAGGGGGGAAGGAGAGATGCGGCTTTTTGTAGCGCCTCTTCAAGCGAATTCACCACAACCACTCCTTCTGCTCTGAAATCCGGATTTCTGGTCACAACAAAGTTCGTCCGCTCTGGGAGCGGTCTTCCGATAGATTCAAATGTCTTCCGTCCCATGATAACGGGATGTCCCTTAGTGAGAGTCTTAAAGCGTTTGAGGTCTTCAGAAATACGCACCAAAAGCTTACCGCCGTTTCCGATGGCGGCGTTTTTACCTGTCACGGCAACTACGATACTGATTTTCGATTTTTGCATCGTCGTTTTTTGAATGAGTATTTTTTAAGTACTTCCTCGTTATTTTTCTGGAACTCCGCGATACGCTCGTCCGTGTCTATCTCAATAGGAAACGTCCTTCCCGCCAAGGTAACGCTCTCCAGAGTTTCTTCAGGAACATTTTTGCGATTTCTTTTCATAGCACAATTATAACACGAGACGAGCGTTTTCCTCAACTTCAAAAATTGACAATATACCACGATTCATGGTAAGGTAATTCCGGCAGAAAAGAGGGTTTTTAACCTGATTTCGACTGCTCATTGGTAAGAAATCAACAAGAAAGGAAACGGCATGAAAAATAATGTCGTGGGAGCGGTATTACAGCCGACTCCGGAAGAAACAGTTCGGTTTTACGAAACCTTTAACGACGGACAAAGTCCGGAAATCCGCCGGCAATTAAAGGATGGGTCCCTGCACACAAGGAATGTGCAAGCACTTATTGAACACCGTCCCGTTTTTCCAGAAACAATTGATGCAAACATTGTCTTCTGGACAGGACTCTACGCCGTGGTGTTTGAGATTGACGCGAAAGCGGACTTGCTCAAACTGAACTGGCCGGACCCGGACCCCAATTACTGGGATGTGCCGATGGTGAAGGGTCTCACCGAGACACGTGCGCTTAATGCGCTCAAACACTGGAACAAGTTTCCGGTCGGAAGTTACTACGACGACCCGAATTCCGTCATTGATTTGAAGGAAACTGAACGGCATCCGAGCCGCGGCACATACGGAGTTCGCTTCCATGCGGAGCCAGAAGGTGATGAAGACCAGAAGAATATCTCGGCCAACAGACACAGGGAGCTTGGCACTAAAGGAAATACGATTCTTGAGGCGCAGGTCTTGGAACCGATGTTTTTCCTAAAATCAGGCGGTAGCCATCTCAATACGCGCACAGTGAATCACGCTATTGGTTCGCCTTTCTCCGACGGCCGCATCCCGGGCGCGAGCTGGGTCGGCAGGTTCTACCTCTTCAGCGGCTATCTTCCCGATAGCGCGCATCCGAACCTCCGCGCCCGTGTGGCAGTTGTTCACTTCTCCTAACTTCTACCTTTGTTCACTTGCTCCGTTTCGATTGGCGAAACGGAGCATTTTTTGTATACTGAAAATTGGCTGTGAAGTTGGCCGGACATTTCTCAAAAATGTTTGGTGGCAATTTGCCATGATAAAGAAACTGCTTGTCCGTTTCTACACTATGCTTGCAAATCCCAGCAGTGAAAACGCAGAAAATCTTGGTAAAGATTTTCGGTGATACGGACGGAAACGGACAAAAAGACGGGCCTTTCTCCGACGGCAACATCCCGAACACGAACTGGAGCGACAAGTTCTACCTCAACAACGGCTATCATCCCGATAACGCGAATCCGAACCTCCGCGCCCGTGTGGAAGTTTCTCGCACGAAAGGAGCATCACGCTCCTTTTTGCGTATAGCCTATCCAGCCGTTTGTTTCTTTGGATATCCCGACGAGTTGTTCGGCAAATCGCAAGTACGTCTGCTCCTGTGTCACGCCAAGTTCGTATTCGGTGCGGACGAGATGTTTCAGTACCTCTATCTTTACCCGTAAAAGTTCCAGCGTTCCAAGTTTTATCTGCCTGGACTGAAAGGCACCCTTAACTGCAAGCGCGAGGATTTCTATACAGAGAGCCTCAACAAGCGCGTGAATCCCGAGCTTGTCCCGTTTCGGTAATTTCTGCCCTATGGTATAAAGTTGTTTATGCAACAACCGAATCTTAACAATAACGGAAGGCGTTTTTTCGGGGGGGGGGTCTCATAGTTTGAGATTTTGTGATGTAATTTCGGTTGAGAACCTTTTGCTCGCGTGGAAGAAATTTAGTAAGGGGAAACGGTCTCATCCGGACGTTGCGACGTTTGAACTTTGTCTGGAAGAACACTTGTTTTCTCTCCACGAATGTCTTCGGGATTGCACATGGACGAATGACCCGTATACACGGTGCATTATCTCCGACCCGAAACCGCGCCTCATTCACATTGCAAGCGTGCGGGATAGAGTTTTCTTTCAGGCAATGTATCAGCAATTGTATCAGATTTTTGATAGGACATTCATTCACGATTCGTACGCGTCGCGGGAGGGAAAAGGAACACATGCGGGAGTCCGGCGTTTTGAGGTGTTTGCGCGAAAAGTGTCGGCGAATTACACGCGCCACGCCTTCGTCTTAAAGTGCGATGTGCGGAAGTTTTTTGACCATATTGACCACCGTCTCCTGTTTGTGCTCATCGCGAGAAAGATAACCGATGAAAAACTGCTTGCGCTTCTGCGGAGTATCATTGGAAGTTTCAGCATACCTCATAGACCAAACTGGATTCCAGCTTCCGCCCGCCTAGACTCGGCGAGGCTGGCTGGAATGACAGAAGGAAAAGGTCTTCCGCTCGGCAATGTAACGAGTCAACTCTTTGCGAATATCTATCTGCACGAGTTGGACCAGTTTGTAAGACACACGCTCAAAGCCGGATACTACATCCGCTACTGCGATGATTTCGTTATTTTGAACGAAAGCCGTGCCGTATTGGAGAAGTACAGCATTGAGATTTTGAATTTTTTGCGAACGAAACTCTCGCTTGAACTTCATCCGAACAAGGTAACCATTCGCAAACTTCGGCAGGGAACGGACTTTCTCGGCTATGTATCCTTGTCGCACTTTCGCGTACTGCGGACGCGGACGAAAAAGAGAATGCTAAAACGACTGGTGGTGCTT
>LCQF01000035.1:11303-14857 GCA_001004005.1 Parcubacteria group bacterium GW2011_GWA2_49_9 | reverse complement strand
GCGACCATAAGGTCAAATTCAAAATCAAAATCCTTCCAGAACGGGAGTCCTTCTTCCTCGCGGAGAATGCCGGTCATTTCACCGTGGTCACCGATATACGGCCAGGTCTTATTCGGGGCGAACTTTCCGTCCGCTATATCAATCTGCACCGAGTGAGCGGTGCCTTTCACGAGCTCGAGCTTTTCCGCAATATCGGAAAAATCTTTTGGGATAATGGCGGGAACGATGTGCATAGGAAAGAAATTCTCAATGTACAATTATCAATTATCAAGTGAAAGTCGCTTTAATACTGAAATTTGATTGAAAATTGTAAATTGATAATTGATAATTTAGCCGACGAGCCTTTCTATCTTAGCGAGTCTCCGCACATGCCGCTCATCGGCGCTAAACGGCGCTTCAAGAAAGACTTTGACACCCGCCTTCGCATCGTCTTCGCCGATAAACCGCGCGCCGATGGAGAGGATGTTCGCGTTATTATGCTCGCGGGTGACTTTCACGATATCTGTCCGACCACCGTAGTACACCGCGGCGCGGACGCCTTTCACGCGGTTCGCGGCCATCACCTCGCCCTGCCCCGAACCGGCACAGATAATGCCCCGGACTTCGTCCCCATCTCCCTTATCAAAGGGGGTGCCGAGGTCTTCCGAGGCGGGGGTTGTCGACATCCCTCCTCCGACGTCACGTCGGAGTGCTCCTAGTCTACGACTATCGAGACTTTCTAAGGGAGAATAAGAGGCGACTTTTTTCGCAAGGGGAATCACAAAATCAGGATAATCGTCATCGACGTCGTACGCGAATGGCCCCATGTCTTCGGCTTCATGGCCAAGTCCTCTCACGTACTCCATCAAGTCTTTTTTCAGTTCGAATCCGGCGTGATCGCCGGCGAAGTAGATTTTCATAGAATTTTTTACATTCTTAACTTTCTCACTAGCGCAAATACTACATGAGTTACAGCATAAGATATGACAAGCACAATTAGTAGCGTGGGTAGAAGCTGAAACGCATCTTGCAAAAGCGACCCAGCGGGTAAGGTTTTTGAAGTTAGCGCTGTAATAATGAAATCAAAAAACCCAACCATATAACCCAATCCTCCGAAAAATGTCCACTCGGGACAATATGCACCAACATACATAAGACAGGCTCCTCTATAAGGGAGAGGAAATGCTAGAAAAAGAAAAAGCCAGATTACAGTCGACCAAATACTAGGTTTAAAAAATCTTGACATCATTAAATATATTTAGCGGCTTCAATAACATGTCTAATGAGCGTATTCGCGTACCCACTTTCGTTATCGTACCAAGCCAAAACTTTCACCAGATTACCGCCCACCACGCGAGTCATTGAGAGTTCCGCAATCGCGCCTTCGGGACGGCCGAGAATGTCGGAGGAGACGAGCTCATCTTCGGCAACGGCGAAAATGCCTTGCCAGCGCGTGTCTGTGGCGGCTTTACGCAAAATGTCATTCACCTCTTCCACACTCGTATCGCGCTTGGCGATAAAGGTGATATCGGCGATGGAACCGCAGATGACGGGGACGCGGAGCGAAATGCCGTCAAACTTCCCTTGGAGACTCGGGTACGCTTTCGTCACGGCAATCGCCGCACCTGTTGAGGACGGAATGATGTTTGCGGCGGCGGCGCGCCCCTCACGAAAACCTTTTTTTCCCGCGGGACCGTCAATGAGCGTTTGTGTCGCGGTATACGCGTGCACGGTATTCAGAAGTGCTTTTTCAACTCCGATTGTTTCTCCGAGAATCGCGATGATGGGCGAAGCGGCGTTGGTCGTGCAGGAAGCGTTGGAGCTTATGACACAGTCCTTCAACTTTTCCTCGTTCAACCCAATCAGCACAGTGACCCCGTCTGCGTTTGTCTGCGTCAAGTCTGCGTCTGTCCGCGACCGCTCCTTCAGAGGAGCGGTAATGACCACTCGCTTCGCTCCCGCATCAAGATGCGCTTGTGACTTCTCTACACTTGCGAAAAAGCCGGTGGATTCAACGACGACATCCACATTTAATTCCCTCCACGGCAATTTGCTCGGCTCTTTTTCGGAGAGGTATTTTACTCCCTCCAGAGTGCATCCGCTGGGGCCATAGACTGAATCGTGGCGGAGCAGGTATTCCATATTCGCCTTGTCCCCCAAATCATTGACCGCCACTACCTCAATCTCGAAACTCTTAGAAGCCGCCTTTAAAAACGCCCGCCCGATGCGTCCAAACCCATTTATCCCAACTTTGATTTTTTTCATATCGATAAGTATACCCGCTTATAATCATCCCGTTAAGTGCATTGTAGAAGCCAGGCTTCCACTGTGGAAGCCTGGCTTCTACAGATTATTCAAGGATGGCACCGGGAGTTCCTCTCGCTTGTCTGCATATTCCATAAGGCTCGCATAAACATATCTGCTTGCCCACTCATAGGCATCGTCGAATCTTCGAATAGCGGCATCAAGTCCTCCTGCATACAATTCAAAAGGGTTCTTCACCATGATGTATGCGGCCACACATCGCAGATAATTGTCGCTTTTGATTGTCTTGGCCTTATACGGCCCCTGAAAAAGGCTGCCTTTTTGTTTGTATTTGATGTTGAAGTGGTTCGCCATCCCTGTCCCCAGCCGTTGCATGAAAGTACTGATGCCCTTCTCTTTTATTTCCTTGAACAAAATATGGAAGTGATTCTCCATGAAAGAAAAGGCGAGAATACGCACAATCGGTTCCTTTTCCGGCCACGAAGACGGGCGTTCGAAAGTATGAGCAATCTTCTTATCCTGTAATTCCCGAAACCAGTTCTCGGGGATATGCGTCTTGCTGTTAAAGTGGTGCAACATAAGCAGAAATCGCCAACGATCGAGTGCATCCCCTACAATGGGAAATCCGCGTGCGCCTCTTTTGACGACATGCACATAATTACCGACAGTAAATGGTTCTTTGCGCACCTCTTTATACTAGCACCTTTGTAGAAGCCAGGCTTCCACAGTGGAAGCCTGGCTTCTACAGACGTTGATTAGCCGGGCCGTAGACAACGTATTGCGAGAATCAGATGCTCGTAAGTTCAAACCTCCATGTCCCCAGAATTCTCTGCAGTAATGTGTCGAGCTCGCGCGGGGTGCTTATCTGATAGAGCCGCTCCTTGAACACAAACCAGACCTCGCGCGTGCTACTCCCGCCTTCGGCGCGGCTTATGAAGGCGATCCCTCTGCCACTCCCACCAAGAAGGACTTCTCGCGGGTCATCCACGACAAGCGTCGGGATATCCCTCTGCAGACGTTCCTTGGTTAGCACGGTTCCCGGTTCATCGAAGGGTTCGCTGTATATCTGAATTCCCGCTTTTACGTCATATCCTTGAACGAGAATGACGAAGCCGAAGCCTTCCGAAAATTCGCTCACGGTAAACGCCTCGGGGTAGTTGAAGGTGAATCCATGGATAGTATTCCTGTACGTTTTTTCAAGCGGCGCTTCTTCCGCCTGCTTCACGATTTCCTTGGGGACTTGCGGAACGGAAAAGGGTAAATCCCTCCTCGCCGAAGACGGCGGTACTCCCTTTAGGAAAAGCTTGTAG
>LCQF01000035.1:0-11260 GCA_001004005.1 Parcubacteria group bacterium GW2011_GWA2_49_9 | reverse complement strand
GACTATAGACTGGGAGAATTTCAGACCCCGAGACGACAAACACGCCGACGTCAATGACAAGAACCGTCAGTACCGCATAGAGTATTATTCTTTTATCGATTAGTTTTTCTGTATTCCGATTCATGTTTCTTTATTCCAAATTCTCTATTCTTCCCTATTTCCCCATGTTATACAGATGCTTCACCTCGGCGGCGGTGAGGGTGCTGTGGTAGAGACGCAGGTCGTCCATGGTTCCAATGAGACCGAGAGTGGGGGTCGTGCCCCACTGATTACCGATATGGTTCAGTTGGCCACTGTTGTCAGGATTGCGAGAATTAGATGCTCGCAAGTTTCTTGGGACTATCGTTTCAGCTTTGCCAAGTTTTGGTCGGCTTGCCGAAATTTCTGCCATGATTTCTCGAGCCGCCACATTTTGCCGCGTACATCCATATAGCGGCGTGATATATCCAAAAGCATATCAGTCGGAATCTTGTTGCCATAGATACCCGCCGCCTGCTCCAAGTAGACAACCATCTTGTTGCATCCGAGCATTGCTTTTTCCAACGTCGCAACCGCAACCTTAAAATCCGAAAAGCGCATGCTGTGCGACTCGGCGATATACAGGGGGATTGAAAGAGCGCAATTCGTCATGCCTTCCAGTAAATCATAGTGCTGCTTCGCCAGTTGCGGCTTTATATCGGTTGAGAAAATCACCGCGCATTCAAGCGTTTTCTGATAGACTTCCAAATCTCGAAAGCTTTTTATTGGTTTTTTGGGTTGAAATCTGTACATCGCAGTGCCGAGGTTTTCCAGGGCGTTGAGCCTCACTTTGCCGATGTTTTCCAATCTCGGCAGACTAAGAATATCACAGAAGCCACGCCAACATCGGCATCGGGATACTAAACTATCGATGCCTTGCCCTGCCCCTCACGCGGAACCTCGACCTTGCTCCCGTCCCTAAATACAGCGTGCCGCTTACGTTTATAATTCAACTTTTTCACCACATGCAACGGATAAAATTCAAAATAATCCTTCTCATCAAACCAACCGCATTTGAACTCAAACAGCCGAAGCCCTGTTAGACGGCTCATGGCCATAGCGTACCATGTCAGTTGCTCGATGGGCTGTTCTTTAGCGGCGTTCGGTTTGTAGTCCAGTAGATGCACACAGCCGTTGCGGATTTGCACAAAGTCTATATGTCCTGTTAGCAACTTCGGCATCGCCTCCGGTCGCTTCTTTCCTTTGAGCATAACCAGACCGTCATCAGTTACCTTGAACTTTAGAGGTACAAACTCGGCAAGATGATTGGCAAAATTTGTTTTTGACTTTACAATCATATCCGCCTTATCAAACTTGCTCTTGATTTCCGACATCCGCCCGCCTTCCGAAAAGTACTGGTGCGGGGTTTCGGTGGACACACTGTCCAGATATTCTTTGAGTGGTTTAAGGTTCCGGTTCCGAAACTCCTCTAGCATCAAATATGTTTTCGCCCGATGATAACGAAACCGATACAGTTGCCGATGCGCCATGGTGACCACCTCTACCGTTTCGGTCGGCTTGCAATACTTCACCGCCCAAGGACGTAAACGTTCATAGCGACACAAAGGTTTGTATTCCTCATACCATGCCGAAGCGGTTTGCGGGTCGGGCGCGGCACCGAATTTCTGCCTCACAATAGAACACGTCTGCTCAAAGGTAAATCCGAGATTGTAGTGACTCATACATTCAATGACTATCTTCAGTGGGTACTTCTTGCCTTGTATGTCTTTAGCCGTGAACGTACGCCCACAGAGTGGATTCCTACATATATAGAGTTGAGCCAGTCCAAACTTGTTTTTCCGAGTGCCACGCTTAACAAAGTCCGCACCCTCACAGTAGGGGCAGGCAGTTGCGGTTGCGGGATGGGCATCTTCCAACACGCGGAGTGTTGGAAGATGCCCATCAAGCGGAGGTTCGGGTTTTGCCTCCGATACATCGTCTTTACGCTTGACTTTGTTTTTCGTCTTTGTTACCATGTGACTACACCGTGGCTTCGGCCTCCGAGACCCCGCCGTAAGGCGGGGGCGTTTTTTGATTTTAACCCTCAATCATCTCGACGAGGTGATTTTTCATGATATCAAAGTCGGCTTCTGCCAGTACAGCTATTTTCCGATACAATCTTTTTCTGTCAAAGGCGCGTATCTGTCCAATGAGGACATCGTTGGAGACCCCTTCCACGACAACACGAACTCTGAAAGGTAGCTTGTCATCTGTTTTGGTGGTAAACGGTATCCCCAGAAAGACATTTGGCGAAAGCCTTCGCACGACAAGAATCGGTCGGCTGAAATCCGCCGAAAAAGAAAGTTGCTCCGAACCGACATTGATGCCAATAGCGCACCACCAAATCTCCCGTTCGTGAAAGTCAAAATCGCTTCGCATTCGGTCTAGCTTCTTTTTATCCTCATTCCATGCGTCAAAATTTTTCTCCATACTTTCTATTTTAGACCGTTTTGCGCATATCACGCATAACTTTTGCTCATATATCACGCATTTCTTGAAATTATAGCCTAACCCCTTAACTTTCGTGCTATAAGGCAGGTGTAGAAGTCGCGGTTTCGGACTCCGAAATTGGTGTGCTTTCGGACTCAACTGGAGCGGGTTCTGGCGTGGCTTCTGTCAAAGGCTCCGTGGGTATTTCTTCAACAACTTCGGGTTGTGGTTCGCTCGGTGTTTCTTCCGCAACTGCCGGTGTTGAGCTTCCCAGTACCGAAGTTGTCGTGGTGCCTACAGCATCTGGGACTGTTTCCGCGGGAGCCGAGGCAACTTCGGCACCGACGATGACGGTGCGTTGAGCGCTTCCCCTATTCCCCGCCTGATCTATCGCATAATACTCAATAGTGTAGGTAGTTGAACTCGCGGTGTTGATTGAAATGTTACTCGCAACCCCGACATCAACGCCGTTCACCAGTGCGTAGACTCCCAGATTTGTGGAGACGTTGTCGGTTACACTCGCGCCTAAATCAGCGTAGACGGCGCCGACAGCAACGGTCGCGGGGTTATTTCCGTTCACCGTCAATATCGGCGCCGTCGTATCCCCGCTACTGCTTGTCTGCCCTCCCACCTCTTCAGAGGGGGGATTGAGGGGGGTGCTTGCTTCGGCGCAACTCCCCTGTACCTTCGCCCATTCACCGTTAGTAATCCTCACACAATATGTCGCTCCGGTTGCCGAATCCTTCATCTCCAAACCGTTCTCCACTTTCGCCGTGCCGAAGTTCCCCACTGCCGCCGTAATTTTTGATACTACCCACTCCCCGGCGCTCGCAATCAAGTCCTTTACCGCGACAGCAACGCTCGCAACGCTAAACCCTGCCCCTTGCTGTGGTGTACTGCTCGCCACAAGCGATTCTAGCGCCATAATCCTCACTTCCAGCCCCTCCAGACGCTTCTGTTGCTCTTGGAGACCTGCCAGTATGAACGTGCTTAACTTATACACATCAACTCCCTTTCCGCTCGCACTCAATACTTCGGCAGGAGCCTCCTCCGCAATGAGGCCGAGCCGAAGCGGTGCCGATTCGCTTTCTCCGTTGTAGCGGTATTCCGCGATTTTTATATTGCGGATTTTGTCCGAAACACTTCGCTTGTCGCTCTCGCTGTAGTACTCAATATCTTTTTTCGCCGTGCGTGTGGAAATGTTTACGAACGAGGTTGCCGCTACGTCACCCATCACGTGCAATTTATATTCAGGTGTGGACGTCCCGATGCCGAGATTGCCTTGACTATCTATCGTGACTGCCGAGGTTGTCGCGCCAGTGAGGTTGATGACGCTTCCGATTTCCTGCACTGCTTGAACCAGCAAACCGGTAATTTTTTCAAAGTGAAGCGTGAGCGGCTGTCCGTCATACCCATAGTCAACGAGCAAGGGGTCAATCTGCGCCACCTCCTCCGCAATCATACCATACGACCCTTTTCCGTCTTCCGGACTGTACGCGCCGTTCCTGTAGTCAAAAGAGGTGACGCGGAGTTGCGACAGCGTGTCAAGCGCGAACCCTTTGTTCAACGTAACAACGTTTTCCTTAAACCGAAGCGAGGAAGGAGTACAGGTTCCGCCACCCGCATTCGTGATTTCATTGTTCGTGGTGATACAAACCGCATTGCCTGTTGCCGAAGAAGTGAGCGATTTGAACGAAACAGTGCCTTCAACTGACAATTTTGCCCAGGGACTCGTCGTCCCGATGCCGACGTTGCCGGTGCTATCTATCCTCATTCGTTCTGCATTTGCGGCTCCAGTAGGCTTGCTGTACAAAGCGAGATAACCAGCGGTGTTTGAAGCCGTAGCCGACTCCTTCAACCCAGCGATACCAGCTCCGTTTTGTACTAAACCCCCAGAAGTATTAAATCCAAACGTAAGCGTACCACCCTTATTTTGCGCCGTTGCGTCGCTTGAGGAAATTTGAACGATACCGGGATTAGATGTTATATCCGGCATGGTGGCACTCACATGCAATGCCGCCCCCGGACTCACCGTCCCGATGCCGACGTTGCCTGTTGTTGCTACTTGTAACCCTGTATACGCTATTTTATACGCCTGCGAAGCAACAGTCTGCGAAGTGGAAACCGTGACATGTGTAGTATCAGTAAAAGCAGTAATCGTGCCACCATTAGTTCCATCAGCGTAAACAAATTGTGAACCTACCATTGCGCTAGTCCAAGTTGTCCCTACTCCTGTAACCGTAGTGAGCGATTGTGAAGCTGTACCCGTACTGTATTGAGTAGGAGTAACAGAGAGTATCCCGCTTGGAACTATCGTCCCGATGCCGACGTTGCCGCCGTTTTTAATTATCATCACCGTCTCACTTAAAATAGGATTACCAGTATCTGCCGCGGAATCTTGTAAGAAACGAAAATCTCCTCTATCAAAACCTGACCCGTCCCCTATGTAAGTAATCGCTCCTTTCCCTCTGTTTGCATCACCCGTCGCGTTTTCTGAAAATAAGATGCCTACACCTATATCACTACTCAACCCGTCCCCATGTGATAATTTTAAGACATACCCCAACGAAGCCGCATTACTTCCATACACATGTAACTTTTGTTCCGGCGCAGTCGTCCCGATGCCGACGTTGCCGTTGCTATTAACGACCAAAGAGCCTGCCGGAGCTTCACCACTAATGCTGGATATTACTTTAGTCCATGCACGGTCTACAATCTCAAAGCTCGTCCCTGCAGCGGACGCGCCTCCAAGCTGCAGCGTGAATGTACCAAGGGTTCTATCGGCTGCCCTTCCTACCCATGCCTCACCGGTGTTTGTGGTGCTTTGAGGGAATGAGCCGCCACGTATTGCTCCTGCAACCTCAAGCTTAGTTGCCGGGCTTGTCGTCCCGATGCCGACGTTGCCGGTTGTTCCTAATATCCTCATCGACTCGCCAGTGCCATATCGGAAAATAATCGGATTATCAGCGCCAGAGAGAATATAGGTGTTGAACCCATTATTATCAACATCCCCCAGTGATATATTCGTGCTACTAAGTAAAACGGCTCTCCGAGATGTGCCGCCAGTATCGTTAAAGTTTAACGATTGATTGTTATCCAGCGAGATAGCCCCACCCGAAACAACAAGTTTTTGCGTAGGACTCGTCGTCCCGATGCCGACGTTGCCTGCATTTGTTATTGTCAGCCGTTCCGCGTCAGCTCCACTTGTTTGCGTATTGAAACGGAATCCGCCAGCGTCGTTCTGATGACTCTTGAAGGTTAGAACTCCGTCACTGGATTTGCGACCGATTGTGTACAATTCGCTTGCAGCAGAATTAAGTACACCGAGACGTAGAGTTCCATATTCGTTTGTTGCACCGTTTGTCGGAGTAGCGAGGTCTAGTAACGACGCCGGACTCGTCGTCCCGATGCCGAGGTTGCCTTGTATTATCATTCCGTTCGTCGGGGCCGCGATGTTGTAATCCGCCCCCACGGACGCTCCCCCCGACACAGCCAATTTAGACAGTGGAGACGTCGTCCCGATGCCGACGTTGCCGCTTCCTTTAATCCTCACTGCCTCTGTAAAAGTTGAGCCGCTTCGTGAGCCTAATCCAATATCGTCGGGACTTGAACCTGCGTAAATACGTAACAAACCATTTTGGACATCCAGACCATAAATATTATTAGCAGCATCATCATAGAGTCTGATTTTCTCTCCAACTGAAGCAGAAAACGCTAATGGTGCTCTCGGTGCCGTCGTCCCGATGCCGACGTTGCCGGCATTTGAAATAACCAAGTCCTCATTGTAGGTAGAGAAATCTCTTGCAACGGCAGTATTCCTTTGAACCATAAAACGACCGTCTGTGTTAGAGACATTGAGTTTGTATAACGCCGATGCGCCACCTGTCCATCCATCATCTTCAATCACAAGCCCTGGTTCGTTTCCGAAAATATGTAACTTACCTATTGGACTCGTCGTCCCGATGCCGACGTTGCCTGTAGTTGCTAAAATACTCAACCTCTCCGTTTCAGCTTCCGTGTCAACATCAGAACCCGCACCATAGGTTGAGGTAAAGAACCCTAATCTTCCAGTTCTGTTGTAAGTATCATCAGTATTTATGATTTTTATTGCCCCTTGACGTTTTTGACCCCCACTCGTTCCACTGTCCAATCTAAATTCAATTGCTGACGTAACCGCGTCAACAGCAGAACCACTTGTAACCGCCAAACGCATAATAGGAGCACCCGATACACCACTAATACTTAATAATTTGCTCGGACTCGTCGTCCCGATGCCGACGTTGCCAGTGCTTTTAATGACCATCTGTTGCGTCCCGTTAAGCGTTGTGTCCGTCGTTGCCGTGAAGAATCCAATTTCGGTCGCCGCATTTTCCATGTTGAATGAAAGCCCGGCACCGCCAATCCAAACTTTGTTATCAGTGCCGTCGGAGCGCCCTTGAATAAGTGCGACAGGTTCCTCGACATCAAGTTTATGAGCCATACCCACAAAAGCATCCTTTTGTGCGTCTGTCCCAGCGATAAAATCAGACAGTTTAAGCGTTACTACATTATCACCTCCCACTATCTCTAGTTTGCTCAACGGACTCGTCGTCCCGATGCCGACGTTGCCGGAACTATCAATTCTCATCCGCTCCGTTATGGTGTCACCCGTAGTGTTTGTCCAAAAGAGCATTGCGCCACCAGTTGCGTTTGAGTCGAGCCGTGTCTCTATTCGTGCGGTTTCCGAAGCACTGTTGAGGAACTGAACGCGGGAAGTAACGTCTGCCGCTGTGGTGCGATTACTGCGGAAGTTGAGTCCTGTGGATTCACCCGAACCGACCGCACCGACGGTGAGATAGCGCGTGAGGCCGCTAGTCCCTACGCTGTTTACACCAACGCCAACATTCCCCGTAAAGTAACCTGCCCCGCCCACCGCAAACAACGCAGCCGGACTCGTCGTCCCGATGCCGACGTTGCCGGTTGTGTCTGCTATACTAATTCTTGAATTTCCCGAACCGTCTTCAATGTTGAAAAAATTAGCATCTGTGTAATAAACGAAAGTATATTTATTTGTCCCAGCTTCTGAAAAATCTAAATAAGGATGATATGTCCCAGCGGTTGTCGTATCTATTTTTAGATGGTTATGCGTGGCGGCGGCGGATTTGGTGTGCAGTAATGCCCCCGGTCCCGTCGTCCCGATGCCGACGTTGCCGTTACCTAATACAGTCAGAATTTCGGTATCTGCAACCGCTCCATAGAAACTGTAATTCTTGGCTGTCCCGTCGCTCGTATATGTATTATGAAATTGCAATGCCGTTGCGCCATTCGCGGTAAGGTACTGATATGGTCCAGGGTCGCTCACAGAATATCTGAATCCTATTTTATTATTTTCTTGTACAACCATAGTTCCAGCCACTTCCAATTTTGCCGTAGGACTTGCTACTCCAATTCCGTCGTCCCGATGCCGACGTTGCCGTCGCTTGTTATCCTCATCCTATCGTTCGCTCCAGAAGTTTGAAATGTAATCCCATCAGATTGATAATTTGCTAAAGTCAAAAGTGTTGCGCCAGAAGCATATCCCAGCAGCGCCCCTGTAGTTGCCGCACTATTTTGTAACTTAACATAAGTATTGCCAGTGCCACGAATGTGGAGCAAGTCATCAGGCGCTGCCACCCCAATACCAACCGTACCGCTACTGGTAATGTAGGTGCCTGTTCCTCCCGTTACCGCAAACAATGCCGCAGGTGAGGTCGTCCCGATGCCGACGTTGCCGCTTGTATCAAAAGTCACTTGCGCCGCCGCGTCAACAACTGAACCAAAATGTAATTTACCCGTATGAATGATTGCGCTATCGCCCACTGCCGAACCCGTGAGAAAATTATTAGTAGCGCCAGCAATACCTATTTCCAAATCCTTTGCCGTTCTCCCAATACCCAGCGAAACATAATTTGTAGCACCGCCTGATAATAAATTGATAGCCCCGCGCTGACTCGCTCCAGCAAGATTTACTTCCAACTTTGACCCTGGACTCGTCGTCCCGATGCCGACGTTGCCGCCGTCTTTTATATTAAAGACCTGTGTCCCGCCGTCATCCGCTACAAAAATATCGCCAGTGCCGTCATTCCGAAATATCACAAGCGGAGCAGTTGAGCCAGCGTTGTCGCTGTGAATACTTAACATTTTTGCATTGCTTCCTGTTTGTGCAGCGTTGCTGTATATGATTAAGGCATCAGTGTTATCAGCGAGAACGCCCGTCTGTTCTACATACAAACCTTTAGTCGTCGCGCTATTGAGTATATGCGTCTTTGCGCCAGGTTCCGTCGTCCCGATGCCGACGTTGCCGTTGTCCAAGGTCATCACCCTTGCACTATCAGCGTATAAATCAAGGTTATTAGCACTATGCAAAATCATTGTATCCGGAGCACCGCCAATGATGGCACTTTCGGTTCCCAGCCAGCCCTTGAGAACGTAATCTCTTGCAAAACGCACATAAGCACCTTGGTCATTGGCACTACTTCCATTAAGACGGAGTCCTGCGTCAACGGCTCCTGTTCCCCCGACACCGACAGCAATGTTTCCTGTAACTTCTAACTTTTGAGCCGGACTCGTCGTCCCGATGCCGACGTTGCCAGAAGCGGTGGCGAATGTCGCTCCCGCCGAAGTGGTAAGGAATGTCGTGGAAGCGTAGGTAGCGTTCAGCAGATTTCCACTGGTAAACGTAAGGTCGCTGTCATCCGTAAACGCTCCTGCCGTGGTGAGGAACGGAATACGGGTGGTCGTGAGCGCGGAGACGGTCAAGTTTGTCGTTGATGCGGTGCCGAAGTAGCCGGTGCCTGATACGGTGAGTGCGGTACTGCTGGCATACGGGAAGATTGAGGCGATTGATGATGTCGCCAAGTAATAGGCGGCTGTCGGTGTTGAAGTCGCCACAAGATTCCCGCTTCCGTTGATGGACGCGAGCATATTCGTCCCGAGTCCCGAGAAGGTAATGGTGGAGGAGGTGGCGATGAGGCCGGCAACTGAAAGATTGCCGGAGATGAGGGCGTCACCTTGCACGCCGAGTCTTGTAGTAGGTGTGGTGGTGCCGAGTCCGAGGTTTCCTCCCGCATCAATCCTAACCTTTTCCGAACTGCCGCCGGTGGCGAACTTGATGATTCCGCTTGCATTGTCGGTCATGAGGGTCATGCCGGCGGATGTCTGGTACAAAAGTCCTTCGCCGGCAGACGATGCTCCGTAACTCCTGCCAGTCCCGTTCTGCAAAAGGCGGAAACTGTCGGTTCCGTTATCCGACAGGAAGTAGGCAGTGGCCGCAGCGCCGCCATCGGTATTGAGCACGCGAACAGTGGTATCGGCATTTTGAGCTTTGACCACATCAAGGAGTTTAAGGGGCGCATCCGTTCCTATACCGACGAAACCGCTATTGATGTAACTGTTGCCCCCGCCCGCATCCAGTAGCACATTTTGTACACCGGCGCTCGAAGCGACATAGAGTTGTCCGTATCCGGTGGCGGTTGAGTAGAACGATCCTATTTCATTCCCCGACGAATTGAGCGCTTTGAATACATACTTGCCGTTGCTATTGCTCTGCACTCCCAAGACTGCTCCCGGAGATGCGGTGCCGATGCCGACGTTGCCGTTGCCGTTCACGCCTTGAACGACAAGAGAAGGGGTGGAACTTCCGGTGTTGCCGACCCAAAGTGATGCCGATTCGGTTCCCTGCTCAATGGCGAGGAGGCCGTACGGACTCGTCGTCCCTATCCCGACGTTGCCGGACGCTGTAGCGAATGTAGCCCCTGCCGAAGTGGTGAGCATCGTGGTGGAAGCATAGGTCGCATTCAGCAGATTTCCATTTGTGAACGTAAGGTCGCCGTCGTCGGTGAAGGCACCGGCGGTCGTGAGAAACGGTATTCTCGTTGAGGTGAGTGACGACACCGTGAGGTTGGTGGTGGAGGCCGTGCCGAAGTAGCCGGTGCCTGATACTGAAATGGCGGTTGATGACGCATACGGGAAGATGCTTGCGATACTGGAAGTCGCAAGGTAGTACGCCGCAGTCGGTGTTGATGTCGCCACAAGATTCCCGCTCCCGTTGATTGACGCGAGCATATTCGTCCCCAGTCCCGAGAAGGTAATAGTAGAGGAGGTGGCGATGATTCCGGCAACTGAAAGAGTGCCGGAGATGAGGGCATCACCGTGGACGGAGAGGAGTTTGGAGGGCGAGGTCGTCCCCAGCCCGACATTGCCGGAACTCTTCACCGTCAGAAAGTCGGTTGCGCCCGACACTTTGAACATATCAAGGTACGGGGTCGTGGAGGAAATGTGCGTGAGTGCCGTGGGTGCGGTGATGCCGACGCCGACATTACCGCCGAAGTAGGACTGTGTAGCGCCATTCGTATAGACCGCGTAGCTTGTGGATGCAACACTGCTCAAGTTAGCGATATAAAGTCCATAGGCGTTTGATATGGAGCCTGATACGAGCGCCATGTTGCTGTAAAGACCGTATGCGTTGGTGATGGCTCCCGCGCTACTGGTATCCTTTTGGATATAGCCGTACACGCCGTAGGCATTTGTCATAGTAGAGGCGGCGGACTGATACACGGAGCCATGTACCCCGTAGGCAAAGCCCGGGGCGCTATTCCCCGAGGAGTTTTCCAGACTGCTTCGCGAACCGTAGGCGTTGGAAGGCGTACCCGCGGTGTTGAGCACGCGGTTCCAGGCTCCGTACAAGTTGCCGGAAGCAAGAGAGGCATTGTTGTTCGTGATGATGTTGGACGCGCCGTATCCGTTACTTAGCGTACCGCCACTTATGGTGAGCGCGTTGGTCGCCGCACGCACG
>LCQF01000034.1 GCA_001004005.1 Parcubacteria group bacterium GW2011_GWA2_49_9 | reverse complement strand
CGGCAAATTCGGAATGGTGGACCCGGCGAGAATCGAACTCGCGTCTGTGCAATGCGAATGCACCGTTGTACCACTTAACTACGGGCCCTCAAATTTCTAACGGGGTGAAAATGACGCGTCGTACCACTAGACCACAGGCCCATTTTTATTTTTGAAGTGCGTGTGGACCCTGCCGGATTCGAACCGGCGACCTCCACATTGCAAATGTGGCGCTCTACCAACTAAGCTAAGGGCCCGTCTCGCAATTCAATGATTCTACAAGATTTTTGGATTTGCGCAAAGCAGATGTAGAGTTGCCCACATGGTAACTCTACATTCGGCTGAAGCGGATCTTTTTTTGCGCTACAATGTGCCGTATGCAGAGTGCTCTAGAGGAACGGCTAAAGAAAGACCCTGTATGGATGCAGAAACCGTTTTTCGCGTACCTCTTCCGTCACAGTTCCGCCATTATTTTGTGCGCTTTTTTGTTCATCCTGTACGGACTGTTTCTGTCGCATCCGATAGACCTTGTCCCTGCCGACTTGGGAAGGCATATCAAAAATGGAGAAATGATTTTACAGAATAGCCCGATTCTTTCCCAAAATGTGTATTCATACACCCATCCTAATTTTCAATGGGTGAATCATCATTGGGCAAGCGGTGTTTTGTCTTATTTTGTATGGACATTCTTCGGATTTACGGGGCTTCACCTCTCTTTCATTTTGCTTAGTTTTGCCGCGCTCGCGATTTTTCTCCTTGCGGGGAGAGTCTATGCGAATTGGGGAATTGTCGGATTCGTAGCGCTCGCGACTCTACCGCTCCTTGCCGAGCGAACCGAAGTTCGTCCTGAAGTTATAAGTTACCTGTTTGCAGGGCTGTTTTTCTTTCTGTTGTCGCGGTTTCGGGAGCAACCGCAGGCGCGAATGAGCATCCTTGGGCTTTGGTTCCTCCCGGTTATTGAGATGTTCTGGGTTAACCTGCATGTCTATTTCCTGCTCGGACCGCTTCTCGTGGGCGCGTTCCTACTGGAGAGTCTTTTGATTCGCCGAGCTGTTTTCTTTCGTCTCGCGGGAATCTTCGTTCTGACCGTTGGAGCGATGCTGCTCAATCCGTTCGGTTACAGAGCATTTACCGCAGCGGTGACCATTTTTGGGAATTACGGATACCGTCTCGCGGAAAATCAACCCGTATGGTTTATGGAGAAACTGATAGCTGACCCTAACTTTTTTATATTTAAGGTTGTGTTTAGCGTGTGTGTGCTTCTGTTTATTTTCGTGGCGGTGCGCAATTGGCGCGGCATCCGATTGGCCCACGTCTTCGTCATCGCGGGTATAAGCATCATGGCGTGGCTCGCCATACGAAATCTCGCACTTTTCGGGCTTTTCGCGATTCCCTTCATTTCCGCACACATTCGGACACTACTTCCGAACCAATTGAGACGGGGAATAGCGCACCGGTTGAATTTATACGTGAGCATCATATTGTGGGTCCTTATTTCAACAACTACGACATTGGTGGCTATCTTATCTTCCACCTCTTTCCCGATGAAAAGGTGTTTGTTGACAACCGTCCCGAGGCATATCCCGTGGCGTTCTTTCAAGATGTGTATATTCCAATGCAGGAAGAAGATGCCGTCTGGGAGGAAAAGCTGGAGGAGTATCGTTTTAACGCTATCGTCTTTTCTTATCGCGATGCGACGCCATGGGGGCAACATTTCTTGATTCAGCGCTTACAGGACCCGGAATGGGCTCCTGTATTCGTCAATGAGAGGGTACTTATCTTTGTGCGAAGAATTGAGGCACATAAGGCGCTTATTGAGAAATTCTTGCTACCGCCCGAAACATTCAGGATTTCCGCTTAAAACCTACTGCTTTTATCTTTAGACAACGCGGTGTAAAATAGGCTGATGCAATTTGAATTCTCAACCCTCCTTAGTCCGCTTGCGCTCGGTATGTTGCTTGCACTCTGCTTGGTCGTATTCGTGGCGCTAAGTGTTGCTTTTCTGTATCACTGGAAGGAGTACGGGATGGACACACAAATCATCAAACGAGCTCCCGTACTCTATCTCACGGTTTCCGCTGTTTTTTGCGCGCTTGTCGTTATTTCATATATCGTTTTAATCTGGCGCTAGCTTTACGGCAATGGTCAAACTGGAAGACGGAGAGGAGATTCTATATATCGCACGGAGGCATTGGTTTTTGTTTTTTAGCGAAACCTTTTTTCTCCTACTTTTTGCGGTACTACCCTTGATTCTTGTGTTTATTCCCGCGTCGGCGTTTAACGAAGTGTTTTCCGCACTACACGTAACAAACTATGGTGCTCCACTCTTTACGTTCTTCTGGAGCCTTTGGCTGATGCTTCTGTGGATGCTCTTCGCGCTTTTGTGGACTAACTATTATTTGGACATTTGGATTTTAACTAATCATCGGATTATTGATATTGAGCAGCTCGGCTTGTTTAACCGCCACGTTTCCTCTTTTCGGTACAACCAAATTCAGGACGCTACCGTCAAGGTTTCCGGACTTGTAGAGACGGTTATCGGTTTCGGAACCGTCGAAATACACACTGCGAGTAACGAGTCATTTAAGTTCAAAGGTGTCGCAAAGCCGAACGAGGTGAAGGAGCGGATTATGTCCGAGCACCACCGCGTGCACACGGATTAAATCTCCTGTACAGTACCTCGAGCATGTCCAAAAACTCTTGCCTACTGCGAAGTCGTGTTGCGGGCTACGAACGAACGGCTCGGAAAACTCAAAATAGCCCAGCTATTCTTCGTTTTCCTCGCCGCATTCTCGCCTCACACCACGACTTCTCGTAACGTCAATGGTTTTCAGACATGCTCTAACTACGCGTATGCAGGTACTGCCAATCAAAACACGAGTCTTTAACCCGCCACACGACGATATTTCTTTAACGCTTAAAGAAGTCGCGACGAAGTTGCAAGAAAAAGACATTCTGGTTGTCACTTCCAAAATCGTCGCCATCGGCGAAGGAAGGTGTATTCTTGCTACCACATCGGAGGCTAAAGCCAGACTGGTACAGCAGGAGTCCGAGTCTCGGACAACCTTCGGAGGAGTAAAAGATGTAACCTTCTCAATCAAGGGGCACACAGTCATCGCTTCGGCTGGAATTGACGAGAGTAACGGCAACGGCTACGTTATACTTTGGCCGAGAGACCCGATGGAATCGGCAAAATCAATCTGGAAATGTATTCGCAAGGAAACAGGTCTAAAAGAGTTGGGCGTCATTATCACCGACAGTTACTGCACGCCTATGCGTTCCGGCGTCATCGGCATTTCTATCGGATTTTTCGGCTTTCACCCTGTAGCGAATCATATCGGGAAAAAGGATATTTTCGGTCGGAAATTCAAATTTTCAAAATCAAATATTGCTGAAGGAGTCGCGGCAGCCGCGGTAACGGTTATGGGAGAAACCGATGAGCAAATTCCGATTGCTATAGCTCGCGATGTCCCGCAACTGCGGTTTACCGGTAAAGACACGTCCATAGAGCTCTACATTGACCCGAAAAAGGATATCTACTACCCGCTACTCAAACCCTTCTATGGCAAAAAACACTAGAAAGCCGCATTTCATCCTTTACGCAGCCGTGAGTCTTGACGGGATGATTACTAACGGCGAGAAAGAGGGAAGTGAGTGGACATCAACGGAGGATAAGCGCTTTTTCCATCGTGAACTTAATGCCTCGGATGTCGCCATTATGGGCCGGAAAACGTTTGAAGCTATCAAGCGGCCGCTCAAACCGCGAAACCGCATTGTGTTCTCTCGAAGGGGATTCTCCCTTAGTAAGGGGAGCACTGCCGTCTTCGGCAGGAGGGGTGTTCTCCTTCTCAAAAATCCGACAGTCCGCCGCCTATACAGTCTTCTCTCACACCACAACTGGACTCGCATAGCCGTCGTTGGTGGAACCTCAATCTATGATTGGTTTCTTAAACGGAATCTTGTCCACGAAATATACCTTACGGTTGAGCCACTCACGTTCGGCACGGGGAAACCACTCGCTCTAGACGGTCTCAAGAGATTTTCAAAATTTGAATTGGTTTCAGTTAAACGCTTGAATGCAACGGGGACACTCCTTCTTCACTATGCAAGACGTACCTCAAATACCCACGATAGCCACTTATCACTAGCCAAAGCAATTTAGCACGGAAGCCACGGCCGTGGCTTCCGTGCTAAATACAAAGGATATGATTCAAATGACAATACCTACAAAAATATTTGAGGAACCAAAGGCTGATTTTAGGTTGCTGACGCTTTTCAGTGTGTTTGTCGGAATGCTGGTCGGTATGAATCTCCTCGGAGGGAAAATCATTACTATTTTTGGTGTTGCCGGCTCGGTTGCGGTGTTTATCGTGCCACTCACGTTTGCAATAACCGATATTTCAACGGAGTTGTACGGGAAAGCGTTTACGCGGAAGCTTACGCTTGCCGGAATGCTTACGTTGGTTATTTTGATGATATATTCAGCGATTTTCGTAGTTCTTGACCCGAATGTCCGTTTTGGCGCTAACGAGGCGTACCGGACAATATTCGGCTCATCGCTTCGCATCATTATTGCGAGTATTGTCGCGTTTGGGCTTGCTCAGCTTCAAGACATTCTTATCTTTGAGCGCATTCGCAGGATGACGGCTGGGAAGTACCTGTGGCTTCGCACCAATCTTTCCACATTTGCTTCCGAACTTGTGGATACGACCGTCTTTATGTTTATCGCGTTTTACTTGATTACCCCGAAATTTGACGCGTTGTTCGTGGTTAAGATGATTATCCCGTATCTGTTGCTCAAAATCACGTTTGCGGTACTGATTACCCCTATCGTGTACGCAGGCGTGCGAATGTTGCGGAAATCTTTGTAGGTTGTATAGTGAAAATGGAACCAAGAAAGGAGACATCGTGTTTACATTTGACTTTTGTGTTAATCTCACGCTTGTCTGTCTTACGATAGGAGTCCTGATGCTCTGGCGCCAATCTCAACATGGCCTTATCCGAGCAGGTAGAGTGATTCTTTCCTTAGGTTGTTTTGCAATAGGGTTGCACCTCATTATTTCGGAAATCACTCGGGACAACTTTGAATCGGGGGTGACGCTTCTCTACTTCTACACAGCCTCGATGTGCATTGCGACTTTGTTTGGAGTGCAGGAGACAGATCGATGATGGTTTCCAAGGCGGTTTGCGTTTCGCATTTCACTTTTCGCAAGGACACTGCATCGAATTGCTCGCTGCAGTTTTTGTTTGCCAGCGTTTTTAGATTCAGCTATACCCCACCCACCAATCATCTTGTCTAGAGCCTACTGTCGGGGTATACTGCACGCGTGCAAGAGAGCGACACCAAGAGTAGCCCCTGGTGGAAACCGGCCCTAACCGTGTTCAGTCAGGTTTCAGGCTGGATTGTTGTTCCGCTTGTTCTGGCGCTGATTGTCGGTAAAAATCTGGACGTGCGTTTTGGTACGGAGCCGTGGCTCTTTATCGGCGCGACGTGCGTCGCGTTCGCGGTATCCACTTTTGGGATTGTCAGAACGGCAAGTGCGTATATGAGAGACATAGCAAAGGAAAGTAAAAATAATGAGCCAAAATAATACTGAAAATCAGACAGCCGTCATTCAGGGCGAAGCGGAGCCTCAAGTGAAGCATGAGGCAACACTGTATGCGGAGGGAGTCGCAGAAGTCGGCTCTTTTCATGTTACTAACGCATTACTGACAAGCACCGGCGCGGTTATTATCATCGCGCTTCTCGCGGTTATTATCCGTCTTCGATTGCGAGAGGTTCCCCGTGGTATTCAGAACTTTTTTGAGGTGCTTATGGAAGGAGCGCTTCAATTATGCGACCAGGTGACGAATAGCCGGAAGATCTCAACAAGGGTTTTTCCGTTGGCGATTTCGGTGTTCCTTTTTATTCTCGTAAACAACTGGCTGGGCCTCTTGCCGATTGGAGGTCTCGGTATTATTGAGACAGGGGAGCATGGGCTGTCCTTTATCCCGTTCCTCCGAAGTGGTACTGCGGACATCAACACCACGATTGCTCTCGCAGTTATGGCGGTTGTAAGCGCCAACCTGTTCGGTATTTTTTCCATCGGAATCTGGAAAACTTTCAACAAATATGTTAATCTCAAGGCGCTCGGGAGTATCGTTACCCGAGTTTCCAAGGAGCCCACGGTCCTCGTGGTTGCCCCTGTTACGTTCTTCGTTGGTGTGTTAGAGCTCATCGGCGAATTCGCCAAAGTTGCTTCATTGTCATTCCGGTTGTTCGGAAATGTCTTCGCGGGAGAGGTGCTTCTTATGGCCATGAGTAAGATTTTGCCGTTTTTGCTCCCCATCCCGTTCCTCTTTCTGGAAATCTTCGTCGGGTTGATCCAGGCGCTCATCTTTTCGATTTTGGTGCTGGTGTACTTCACGATCGCGGCGCAAGACCATGACGAGCATGCTGAAGAAGGGGCGGAGCATCACACTGCGCACGCGTAGTATTTGAACGTTGCGTTTTGGTATTTAAGAGCCTATCCACTATCTCGCGGTACCCAGTCCATAAAAGCCGTATTTATAGGCGAAAAACGAGGCGGAGTCCGAAACATAATGAATTATGTTGAGGACGAGACAAAGTTTTGGAGCCAAAAATAAGGCTTTTGGGACAGGGGGAAGATAGTGGATAGGCTCTAAGATAGATGCCAGAATGTAAAGGTCAAATAATTATTAATTAACAGAAACAATTATGGAAATTGTACCTCTCGCCAAAGCAATCGCCATCGGAGTCGGTGCTATCGGTCCCGCTATCGGTATCGGTATGATCGGAGCAAAGGCTATGGAAGCTATCGGCCGAAATCCTGAAGCAGCCGGAAAAATCTTGGTTCCGATGCTCATCGCCTCGGCGTTCGCCGAAGCAATCGCGATTTACGCCCTTGTCATCGCCTTTTCGCTCTAACCAAAAGATGTAAGTTGTAAGATGAGAGATTTAAGTATGAGAAGATACATATCCGTATTTTTCTGCTTAAATCTTTGATTTGCCAATTTAGCGCACTGTAACCCTTAAACTTTTAACTTTTCTATGGAATCCATCATCACCACATTCCACATAGACTGGGAAATCATCGTGGCCCAAGCGGTGAACTTCGCTGTCGTTCTCGTTGTACTCTACTTGTTCGCATTGAAGCCACTGAATAAGCTGATGGCGGAACGCTCGGAGAAAATCGGGAAGGGTATCCTAGACGCTAAAGCGAACGCGCAGCTTCTTGAAGCGACGAAGACCGAATACGAGGGTGCTTTAGCGAAGGCCCGAGCGGAGGCGAATGCTATTTTTCAGTCCGGAAAAAAGGAGGCGGAGGAAAAACGAGTCGAAATGCTTGAATCGGCAAAGACCGAGGTGAAGCTGATGATAGAAAACGGTAAAAAAACCCTCGAAGCAGAGAAAATGCGGATGGTTGAAGATGCCAAAAAGGAAGTGGTGGCGCTGATTGTCGCGGCCACGAAGAAGGTACTGGACGACAAGGCGGGCGAATCTTCTGACGAGAAGTCGGTGAACGAGCTGGGAAAGATACGATAGACGATAGATACGATTATGGCCAAAATTTCCACCAAAGATGTCGCGACGGCTTTCTATGAATCCGCAAAGAGTAAAAGTGGAGCAGATTTGGAGCGTACCATGACGAACGCCGTCGAATTTTTGAACAAGCATAAGCTTCTCTCAAAGGCGTCCGAGATTTTATGGCATCTGGAGAAGATTCATAATAAGGACCTCGGTGTCGTCAGCGCTACGGTGACAAGCAAAAGACCGCTAGCGAAGAAAAATCTAGATGAGATTAAGAAAATTCTAAAAAATCGTTACAAGGCGTTAGACATTACTCTCCACACACACGAAGACCTCTCACTTATCGGTGGTATCAAGATAGAAGCGAACGACGAAATGATAGACCTTTCACTCAAAAACAAAGTACGCCAATTGCAAACTCATTTATTACACCAACATGTCTAACAACACCATTGTAGAAAACCTGCGCAAGCAAATTGAAAAGTTCCAGTCCAACGTCAAGGCGGAGAAGGTGGGACATGTCGTGGAAGTGTTTGACGGTATCGCAAAGCTCTCCGGTCTTTCCGACATCAAGGCGTCTGAAATGGTTACTTTCCCGAATGGCGAAATCGGCGTGACCCTTAACCTTGAAGAGGACTCTGTCGGTGTCATTATTCTTGGTGACTTCACGCATATTCACGAGGGTGATGAGGTCAAAGCTACTGGCCGCATTCTTGAAATCCCCGTCAGCGACAAGCTCATTGGTCGTGTATTGAACGCTCTCGCGGAACCGATTGACGGCAAAGGTGCTGTCAAAGCCGATAAAACCTACCCGATTGAGAAGGTGGCTCCCGGCGTCGTCACCAGACAAGGTGTAGACCAAGCGGTACAGACCGGTATCAAGGCTATCGATGCTCTTATTCCTATTGGCCGTGGACAGCGCGAACTTATC
>LCQF01000033.1 GCA_001004005.1 Parcubacteria group bacterium GW2011_GWA2_49_9 | reverse complement strand
CGCGGATAAGCGCGCGCTCGTCGTTGAACATAAACTCGGCGAGCGCTTTCGTAAGCTCGGTCTTGCCGACGCCGGTCGGACCAAGAAAGAGGAACGAGCCGATGGGCCGGTTCGGGTCGGAAATACCCGCACGGCTACGCTTAATCGCGTCGGACACGCGCTTTATCGGGTCGTCTTGCCCGATGATACGCGCGCGCAGTTCTTCTTCAATTCGCGCGAGACGGGAAGCTTCTTCCTCTATCATTCGGGTGAGCGGAATACCGGTCCATTTCGCGACAATATCGGCGATATCGTTCCCCATAATTTCTTCCTTGAGAATGCGCCGAGAGCTTTGCAATTTCTTAAGTCGCTTCACATTTGTCTCCAGCTCTTTCTGAAGAAGCGGTATCTTGCCATAGCGAATTTCCGCCGCCTTGGAAAGGTCTGCGCGTGCTTCCGCGTTCTCCGCTTCAATGCGGAGCGACTCAAGTTCCTTCTTCGCTTTTTTGATTTCGGTAAGTGTTTCTTTCTCGTTTTTCCACTTCAGCTCAATCTCCTCGGTCTTTTCCTTCAAATCCGCGATTTCCGTTTCAATGTCTTTGATGCGCGCTTTTGCCGTCTTGGACGTATCAGCCTCTTTTTTCAGCGCTTCCTTCTCTATTTCAAGACGCATAACTTTGCGCCGCGCTTCTTCAAGCACCGGCGGCATATTCTCAAGTGAAATCTTAAGCGATGAAGCGGCCTCGTCTATGAGGTCTACCGCCTTATCCGGCAAATAGCGGTCGGTAATATACCGAGCGGAAAGATTGACCGCGGCAACAATCGCCTCGTCGGTAATATGCACACCGTGGAAAAGTTCATACTTTTCTTTTAGACCGCGGAGAATCGCGATGGCATCCTCAACGGTCGGCTCCGCGACAAACACCGGCTGAAACCGCCTCGTCAGCGCGGGGTCTTTCTCAATGTGCTTTTGATATTCTTTCAGCGTCGTCGCCCCGATAGCGCGCAGTTCTCCTCGCGCTAAGGCGGGTTTGAGCATATTTGACGCGTCCATCGCTCCTTCTGCCGCGCCGGCTCCCACGATGGTATGGATTTCGTCTATAAACATAACGACTTTGCCGTCGGATTTCTCCACTTCTTTCATTATGTTCTTGAGGCGCTCCTCAAACTCACCACGGTACTTGGTACCGGCGATAAGCAGTCCAAGGTCAAGCGAAACCAATTCCTTGTCCTTCAACGATTCAGGAATATCACCTTGCGACATACGCAGCGCGAGACCTTCCACGATGGCGGTCTTTCCCACACCCGCTTCCCCGATGAGAATCGGGTTGTTTTTGGTCCGGCGCGAAAGTATCTGGATAATGCGGGAGATTTCGGTATCACGCCCGATAACGGGGTCAAGTTTGTTTTCACGCGCGAGCGATGTAAGATTCCTCGTATATTTGGTGAGAAATCTAAACCGTTTCGGCGACGCGGAAACCTCGGTCACGCGGCTACTGCGGAGTTCTTCCAACACGCGGAGTACGGATGCTTTTTCCAACTTGAACCGCGCCAACACTTCACGCGCGGTGCCACCAACATCAAACATAGCAATGAATAAGTGCTCGGTGGAGACGAATTCGTCCTTCAGACCGGCCGCGACACGGCTTGAATTTTCCAATATCTGCGCGAGTTCCGGCGTAAGGTAAATCTGATATGATGGAGAAAGAACCGGGGAGCCTTCCGGACCTTCGATGGTTTCAAGAATGGAATCGGTAAGGAGCACCGTATCCACCTCCAATTTTTCAAGAATGGAGATGACGATGCTTTCTTCCTGAAGCATCAGCGCCGCGAGAAGATGGAGCGGATTGACGTGATTTTGTCCACGTTCAATCGCAAGCTCGTGCGCTCGCCTGATGGCTTCTTTTGCTTTAGTTGTGAAGTGGTGGAAGGGGGGCATAGATTTACAAATTCTAAATCCGAATATCGAAATCCGAAACAATATCTAAATTCTAAAATAAAAATCTGAAACGAATCTTATTTCTGGTTTTCGGGTTTTCGGGTTTTTCTATTGGAATTTGTTTAGGATTTCGGATTTCGTGCTTCGGATTTCGCTACAGTATAACACACAAACTTCTTCCCAGAAACCTTATCGTTGCTTTAATTTCCGGTGTCGGTTGTTGGCGCCGGCGCGGTCGCCTTTGCAAGTTCTTCAAGTACTTTTTGGATAGGCAAAAACGTATTTCTGTTGACACTTTGGGGGCCCGCGTTCATTCCGATAACTTCACCGGAGAGGTTGAGTAACAGTGAACCGAGTACGAGGTCGGGGGAACGGATATCAGTTTTTATCGCGACAACTTCTTTGACGGTTTGAGGAGTTGTCGTCGGCGCATCGGCCACTCTTGAAACGGCCTTTTGCACCAAATTAGAAATGATTCCCGTAGACACTGAATTGGTATCATCACCGCTTATCGCGACCACCGCCTGACCAAGCTTGAGTTCGCCTACGGAAAATTGCGGGGGTGTAAACCGATACACACCTTTTTCCTTATCCTGCACAATCGGCGCCAAAAAGAGCAGACCCGCGACTTGGTCGGAAAACACAATATTCAGCGGGAAGATGCGCCCATCGGGAAACACCGCCTGATAGCTTTCCGCAATAGTATTACCCGCCGTGTCCGTCTTTCGGTACGCGACACTGATGTCCGCCACGATAAGTCCCTCACGCGAGACAACAAGACCGAGACCGGCAAAATTTGACCTTCCCTCTCCCTTTGCTTCTCGGATGCGCACGACACTTCCGGTATTTTTCTCTATGGCGGAGAGCACCGCATCGTCGGACTTTACGACAACCGTTTCTCTGGTTACCACCGCCGCCGCCTGTTTCGTGGGCTCCTGCACGACACGTTCAATAGTCTTCTCAACCACGCGGTTAATCGTCTGCGTGACTCCCGGAGGTGCTTGGTCCATAAGCGTCGCCGTCACAATACCTGTGGCGATAGAGGTCACGAATGAGACGAGGAGCGCGAGCATGATGAGTTGTTGTTTGTTGAGGGATTCCACACCGAAAGTATGACGAATAATCCGTGAAGTATCAAGTAGCGTTCATTGTATTGTTTGCAACCCGATTTAGTGCTAGTTTGTGAGCAGAAATCGGCTACTCAATATGTCTATGAAGAAGTACCTCAATGACCCCTCACTGTGTGTCCGCACATCCCTATCATGTATGTTAGTCATGATTCTGTGGGTTGTGAGTCCTCTGCTTCTTGCGGCACTCGCGGTTACACAGAAGATGCCAAAGCTGTTTCTGATTGCGGAGTTTTTCCTGAATCTCAACGATATCGCCTTCCCCATATTTTTCTGGATACTCTTAGCTTTGGCTGTGTGGGCAGGACTGCTGTCGTTTTACGGTTTTAAGGAATCAAGGAAGGTTCAAGATAAATGATTCCTCGCGATAACAAACAGTCACCACGCCCCGGCGTGGTTTTTTGTATCGTTATGCGACTTTTCGCAATAGTTTTCCGAGTGTGTCTGCACAATATTCAATGTGGCTCTCTTTTATCGAACGCCCAAGCGTAAAGCGGAGGCTTGAAGTAGCTCGTTTCGCACTTCCGCCAAGTGCCGCAACAACATAGGATTCTTTTTCATCCTTGAGGCACGAACTCTTGGTAGAAACCGCAATACCCGCCGCATCAAGCTGGAGCGTCAGAAATTCAGTATCAACTCCGAGAAGCGAGATATTCAAATTGCTCGGCAGTCGTTCTCCTTCTTCCATACTCCCGTTCACTACAACATTCTCTATGCTGGTGTTCTCAAGAATATCAGCACAAAGGTGGTCGCGAAGTTTGGCGACTCGGGCAGATTCTTTTTCACGCTCCGCGGTTGCGATACGGAGTGCTTCGGCAAATCCGACAATCGCGGGAATGTTTTCGGTCATGGAGCGCAGCCCTCTCTCCTGTCCTCCACCTAAAAGAAGCGGGGTAAGAGGAGTGTGTCGCCGAACATACAGCGCACCGACTCCCTTCGGGCCGTAGATTTTGTGTCCATCAAGCGTCAAGAGGTCAACACCAAGTGCGTTCACGAAACAGCGCAGATATAACGGAGCTTGGCATCCATCAACATGAAAGAGTATTTTGAAATTTTGAGATTTGGATATTTTGAGATGGTGAGCTTTTAGCATTTGGCCGATTTTACGGATTGGCTGCACCGTTCCAATCTCGTTGTTCGCGTACATCACCGAAACCAACACCGTGTTCGGTTTTATCGCCGAAAGTATCTTTTCCGGCTTTACAATTCCGTTTGCTTCCACCGGCACATAGGTGACTTCCGCTTTCCCTTGCCGTTCAAGTTCCCGAAGCGGCTCCAAAATTGAGGAGTGTTCAATATTTGTGGTGACGATGTGGGGTTTATCCCCCTTAATAAAGGGGGTGCCGAGTCTGCGAGGCGGGGGTTGTAACAACCCTCCTGCCGAAGACGGCAGTGCTCCCTTTAGTAAGGGAGATTGAAGAACTCCGAAGATCACCAGATTATTCGATTCCGTTCCGCCGCTCGTAAATACGATTTCTTCCGCGTGGGCTTCAAGACAGCGCGCGACGGTCGTACGTGCGGTATCAAGCGCTTTCTTGGCTGCTGCTCCTTCCGCATGAATAGAACTTGGATTCCCGAACGTTTTCGCGAAAAATGGCTCCATCGCCTTCAATACCCGCGGGTCAAGCGGGGTCGTGGAGGCATAGTCCAGATAGATGCGTCTCCTTGACATAGATAGAGAGATATGATATCAAAAGTATAGAAAACTTCAACCTCTCTCAACCCATTAACGCAGTCAACCCTCCATTTAAGATGAAAACACTTACAGATGCAGTCACACTAATTTGTGGTAGGAACAAGGACGGTCGTGACGCAATATGGTTTGTTCTTGGTGAACATCACCCCCACCCCCTTTCAGAAGACCTTAACCGTGTTGTGGGACTTATCCGCCGTCGCGATCAGAACTTCGCCGTGGTGGAGAGATTCTTTATTCTCACCTTCACCGTCACACCAGAGGGTGCCACGCAACTGGTCATACCGAACAACTTGCTCATTCGGGGATAAGGAAAGGGAGAAATAGGAAAATCAAATTTTCGTCTTTTCAGAGCGAGCACTTCCATTCGGGAGTGTCTTTTTTTAAAAAAACTATGGTTATGCTGGAAAAAAGGACGATATTGACGTATAATCTCGCGATGTCGTCTTATTCTCCCTTTCCTAAAGGGAGTACGCGAAGCGGGAGGGATTTAAATCCTCCGTCGCTGCAGACAGCGACACCTCCTTTAGGAAAGGAGGAATAAGATACCAAGATGCAAATTGACACGAATGCGCTCCTTATTGTCTTTACCGTCTGCATGGTTGTTGCCGTGCTTTTGGGACTGCACACGGAGTGGAAGGTCAACCGTTTACTCCGAGGCAAAAGCGGGAAGAGTCTGGAGGATGTCATTATACGGAACAGCGCCGACATCGAGAAGTTTAAAGAGTTTCGTAAGGAACTTGAAGCCTACCTTGAGACTGTTGAAAAACGTTTGGACCAGAGTGTTCGCGGAGTCGGTACGGTTCGCTTCAATCCGTTCAAGGGGACAGGAGACGGAGGACATCAGAGTTTCGCGACTGCGTTTCTGGACGAAAACGAAAACGGAATTGTCCTTTCCACCCTGTATACCCGCGAGCGAGTCGGTGTGTACGCCAAACCGCTGAAAGACGGAAAGTCGGAGTATGAATTGACAGGAGAAGAGAAGGAGGCGATAAAGCAAGCGAGGGAAAAGTTAAAGAATTCCTAATTTCTAATTGTCTAATTCACCTAATAAAATTCCAAATTCTTAAATTAAGCATTGGGCATTTTATTAGAAATTAGGTAATTAGGTGAATTAGAAATTTCGCGACAGCACTAAAGCATACTATGTCCCCCGAAACCAAAAAAACTGAACAAGGTGTAAAGAAAGCACGTCCTCCCGTCGTGGCGGTGATGGGTCATATTGACCATGGCAAGTCCACTTTGCTTGATTACATCCGTAAGACCAATGTCACGGGAGGCGAAGCAGGAGGTATCACCCAGCATTTGGGCGCGTATGTCGTCCCCGTGCCGATGTTGCCTGATTCAAAACCGGGACTTGTCCCGGACGCCACAGGCGCCAAGACAATTTCGGGACAGGGACGCTTCATTACGTTCTTGGATACACCCGGGCACGAAGCGTTCAAGGGTATCCGCTCGCGCGGGGCGAATGTCGCCGATGTCGGTATTCTCGTTGTCTCCGCGGAGGAGGGAGTGAAGCCGCAAACCATTGAAGCGCTCGGCTCTATCAAGAAAGCGGGGATTCCGTACGTGGTCGCCCTGACGAAGATAGATAAGCCGGAAGCAAACGTGGAGCGAACCAAACAAAGTCTCGCCGAGCACGAAATATACATAGAAGGATACGGAGGTGATATCCCCTTCGCCGCTATTTCCGGCAAGACAGGCGAAGGAATTACCGACCTTCTTGACCTCATACTGCTCGTCGCGGAAATGAGCGACGTACACGCGGTCGCGGGTGCGGAAACCAAGGCCTTTGTCATTGAATCCAACGTTGATAAAAAGAAAGGTATTTACGCGACCCTTATCATTAAAGAAGGAACGATAGTGAAGGGAGATGTCGTCGTAGCCGAAGGAGCCTATACGGTGACACGTCGGCTTGAGAACTTTCGTGGCGAGCCGATTGAAAAAGGAGAACCCGGAATGCCTGTTCGTATTATCGGCTGGAGTTCGGTCCCACCCGTCGGCGCACTTTGCCGGACGGTGAAGGATAAACGCGAGGCCGAGGCACAGATTTTGCTTGAAGAGGAAAAGAAGAAAAGGCGACCGAACAATACAGCCACGACACTTCTTGTGGAGACAACCTTGCTTCCTCTCATCATTAAGGCGGATACAGGCGGAAGTCTTGAGGCGGTTGAAGCCGAAATTTTGAAACAAGCGACCGAAAAGGTCCGGATTCAAATCGTTTCGCGTGGTATCGGCTCCATCAGTGAAAGTGACCTCAAGAGCGCACGTGGAAGCGATGAACCAGTTATCGCCGGATTCAACGTTGATATAGACCCTCCCGCGCAAGGGATTATTGAACGAGGGGGCATCACGGTGCAAACCTTTGATATTATTTACAAATTGGGCGAATGGGTCGCGGAACTCGTGCAGAAACGCACACCGAAAGTGACGGTGGTGACCGTGAAGGCGAACGTTCGGGTGTTAAAGATTTTCACTACGGAAAAAGACCGCCAAGTGGTGGGCGGAAAAGTACTGAACGGCACCGTTGAGACTGGCGACGAATTTAATATTTTACGTAGAGGCGCCCCGATAGGTAAAGGCAGAGTGCGAGAACTTCAGCGCTTAAAGGAGAAAGTGACGGTGATACCGGAGGGGAGTGAGTTCGGAGCTTTCGTTTCTACCAGCATCACCTCAATCCTCCCCTTGGAAAGGGGAGGAGGCAGGTGGGACTTCCCCTCCTTTCCAAGGAGGGGAAAATAAGGGGTGGTTATTCTTATTCGCAGGTATTGGTAGATTGGTACAGGATTAGTTGATTGGTAAAGCATCATGAAATCAACCAAATCGGAAAAATTACGGGAGGCGATACAGCATGCGGCAGCCGAATTTATGGCCGAAGTTGCCGATAGCACATCGCTCATTACCGTCACGAACGTACACCTCACTCCAAAGGCCGACCGAGCGACCATTCTCGTTACGGTATTTCCGGATGACAAAGAGAAGGACGCGCTGGCATTCGCGAGCCGCCAGGGAGGAAAACTCCGCGACTTTATCGGCCAGCGCATTTCCCTTCAACATCTTCCCTATATCTCCTTCGCCTTGGATGTGGGAGAAAAAAATAGACAGAAGATTGAGGAACTCTCCCGGAAGGCAAAGTAACACCTAGAAAAAAGCTCTCCGGTGCGGTATTGTAGTAACGCGGTTTAGGGCCACGTAGAAAAGTGGTAATTCGAGAGTCTGCAAAACTCTTATGCGGGAGTTCGATTCTCCCCGTGGCCTCACTAACAGCTTTTAGCTTTTAGGTTTTAGCTTTTAGGTTTTAAATTTCCTAATAGCTAGTAGCTAGAAGCTAACAGCTTCTAATGCCGAGGTGACGAAATTGGTAGACGTAGGGGACTTAAAATCCCCAGCCCTTAAAAGCGTGTGGGTTCGAGTCCCACCCTCGGCACAAACATAATTTCGGAGCGTGAAAAATTTCTTTCTTTCTTCCTCAAGTTTAAAGCTTATCGCCATCGTGACGATGGCGATTGACCACGTTGGTATGCTGTTTTTTCCGGAGCAGCTCCTGCTTCGGGTTATCGGGAGAGTGTCCTTCCCTCTTTTCGCTTTCCTTATTGCAGAAGGATTCGAGAAGACGAGCAACGCGCGGAACTACCTTTTCCGCCTCCTCACCTTCGCGGCGTTTTCGCAAGTCCCCTACGTGTTGTTCATACAAGCGGCGGGAGTGCAGTACATCAGGCTGAATATTTTCTTCACGCTTGCGGCGGGACTTTGCATACTCATACTGCTGAAACGCTGTTCGCATTGGTTCTCCATTCCGAGCGCCGCAGGTATTCTGCTCATGGCGTATTATCTCCCATTTGATTATGGCCCGTATGGAGTGCTGATGATACTCGCGAGCGGACTCCTTCTGCGATTCCGTTCCGTCGGCCTGTTTGCGCTCTTTTTGCTCCACATCGCCGAAACACTTTTGTCTTTTTTTACCGGTGTGCTTTCCCTGCAACTCTTCGCGATGATGAGCATCCCACTGCTTATGCGATATAACGGTGAGCACGGCCAGCCTTTGCCTCGCCGTCTTCTCTATTGGTTCTACCCCGCGCATCTCCTGCTCTTGTGGCTCATATGGTATGCTCTTACCCATATTCGTCCGTAGTTACTGTGAATTACCAAAACTCTTATCGTTAGGACTTACGCGTTTGGTGTCATTCCTGCGAAAGCAGGAATCCAGAATGTGCAAGCGAAACCTGGATTCCCGCCTACGCGGGAATGACAAAGAGACATTTGAATCGGTAGTTTCGTAATTCACAACAGAAAGGTATGCGAACAGCAAAGAAAATATGCAAAGACTGCGAGCCGGCGCAGGTGAACCATTTCATCATCCGGACCTCCGCCTATATGGGGCTCTTCATCAAGCCGATGCTGAAACCGCTTGATTATTTCACGCGGGTACTGCTTCCCCCTCGCTCCTTTTCTTGGTTTGATATCGTAGCACCGAGAGTGCTCCGTACGCTCGCGTTTTTCCACATCGGGAAGATTGAAACAGAAGTGCGAAAGGACGACAGTGACCGGACCCGCTGTTTTTGGGAGGAGGCAAAACGGCGTGGTATTCATATGCTAATGTATCGCTGTGGCCCCATCAAGGACCTCTTTATCGCAAAGTATAAAGGGCGGACGATTTGTTTTGACGGACTTCCCCGTCCCGTTGGACCTGAAGCCGAATCGCTGTATTGGATGGATAACAAACCGCTGATGCGTACGCGCTTCAAGGAACATGGCATTCCGCTCGCGGGCGGTGCGGTCGCGTTTCGGGAACGTCGCGCGGTAGAGATCTTCCACTCGCTTCAGAAACCAGTTATCGTGAAGCCGTACAGCGGTTCACGCAGTCGCCACACAACCGTTCATTTGGACACAGAGGAATCATTTCTTCGCGCCTTTAGGAGCGCGAAAGTACTTTCCCCGCTCGCGCTTATTGAGGAAGAGCTTGAAGGGTTCGTGCATCGCGGGACGCTTATCGGCGAAAAGCTGATTGCGGTAATGCGCCGTGAACCCCCGCATATTATTGGCGACGGCATACACACGGTTCGTGAACTCGTCGCGGAAGAAAACAAACTGGAAGGCAGGCACGGAAATACGTTCCACCCCATCGTGCTGGAACAAGAAGCGGAAATGGAGCTTGTGCGGCAAAAATTGCATCTGGGGAGCGTGCCGAAAAAGGGACAGCGGTCTTGAAGGACCCGCTTGTCGGTATTGATTTCATTATGCAAGATGTCCGCGTGCCGTGGCACGCGCAAAAGCGCTCTGGCGTCATTGAATGCAATTCACTGCCGTTTATTGACCTGCACCACTATCCGCTCCATGGCAAACCGCGCGACGTCGCCGGCGCGCTGTGGGATATCATATTCCCCGATTCAGTTCTTCCCCGGTAATCTATTTCAATTTTGCGCCATTTTGTGATATAACCTATCGGTAATTCTTGATTTAGGATTTATGATTTATGAATCAAGAATGCAGAACCGCCCATAGCTCAGCTGGTAGAGCAGATCCCTCTTAAGGATAAGGTCCCTGGTTCGAGCCCAGGTGGGCGGACAATGCAACATAAACCACAGGTAGACGCTATCAGTCTTAGTGTGTTACATTTTATGCATGGCGGGAATGCGAAAATATATTGACACAAACTGGTCACCGCATCTTGCTTATGTTGTGGGTATTATTGCGACAGACGGAAGTATTGGACAAAAACGAGCATATATAAACATCACCTCAAAAGACCGAGAATTATTAGAGGATTGCCGAGCTGCCCTCAATGTACAAAACAAAATTGGAAGAAAAGCGCGAGGCGGTTCAACAGAGAAGAAATACTTTGTACTGCAACTGATTAACATAACGCTGTACACGTTTCTCTTAAAAGTCGGCATTGTGCCGGCAAAGTCAAAGATACTTGGGAAACTTCTCGTGCCTGACAAATTCTTTAGTGACTTTCTGAGGGGGTGCATTGACGGTGATGGTTCAATCGGAAGTTTTACACATCCGGAAAGTAGACTTCCGCAATTTAGAATTCGCCTTTATTCGGCAAGTCTTGATTTTCTGGTATGGATAAAGAAAAGAGTTGAGACTACCGCTAAAATAAAAGGGGGTTGGATATGCTCAGCGGGCAAAGGTTTGCACGCACTTACATTTGGGAAAAGAGACTCTGTTCAACTGGCGGAATTTCTGTATCCTAAAGGTACGACGCTGTTTTTAAAAAGAAAATATGACCGAGTAAAACAATTCTGGGCGAGTGGCGAAATTGGCTAAACGCACACGGCTTAGGACCGTGCTCCGAAAGGAACTGTGGGTTCAAATCCCACCTCGCCCATAACGAACAAAGAGAGTATGCGAGAGAAAGCGCGGGGCGCTTTCGTGTGGGATTTGAAGCCCGATTGAGCTTTTTCTGGAGCGTCTGCGCGAACAGAAAAACCAATCGGGGTACTGAAGCTGTAAGCTTCAAATCCCACCTCGCCCATAAAAAGCAGGTTTCCAAAGAATATAAACAAAAACCCTTATCCATAGGGCTGGTTTGACTATGTCACAATATTGACTTTACGTCAAAAGTGTGATAGCATATATAGTATGACCGTCAAAGTGGCGGTTGTGCCCTTTGATAAACATTGAGAGGCAACTTTCAATCAAATCTCAACTCAAGAAAAAAGTCCTCATGACAACCCGTGAGGCATACGAAAGGCGCGGGTGAAAAACCCGTGGTAGAAGACTATGGCAAACAAGGAAAAAGGCGGTGGAAGTGGTGAAGCGGCGAAACCGACAGAGGCTGACATTAGCTCTGTCCTTGAATTACCGTTGGTTAAGCAACTCACCGGTGATTTAAAGGAACTCTATAAAATCGATGTCTCAACGGTCCTTTCGGCGGCCGATGATGAGATCCATGAGCGCGGAGAAAAGGACGGGAAGGCGGTCGGCAGAATGGTTGACAATAACAGTTGGGTCCGAAGTTGGATCATTCGGAGGCTTAGCGCAATCGCGATTAACCAACTTGAAAAATACGCAAAGACTCTGCCATCAAAGACTGCGCAGGGACTAGTGGTTAAACTCGCCGATTACTGCGACAGCTTCAGGGTTGCGTTCTTCGGCTCAAAGGAAGCGGCTGACGCGGCGGAGAAGGAATTCTTCGCCAAGAATCCCGAAATGGCAAAGGCTTTGGACACGGGCCTCGCGGCTGTCGCTGAAGAGGGAATGCGATTGCTTATTGCAGCCCCAGCAGCACGCACAGGGGAGCTAGGGAATGCTCTCAATGCCAGAGCGACGGCGGCTCGAGAGTTCGCGGACATCCTTGCCAACGGCCCGAAACCGGTGCCGGAAAAGAAAGCGCGGGGGGTGCCGTTCAAAACCCACGTTGCGACCGCCGTGAAAGTGGCGGATGCGCAGGTCGTCAAATTCAACACCGGCCTTGCTCCCGTGGTTCAAAGAATCAAGAACAAGGCTGATGCGGTTCGACTGAAAGAAGCTTGGGAAGCTACTCCTGGAAGGACCAAAAAAGAAAGAATCGGGTGGTCGTGGCGGCTGCTCAAGAGATTCCTCGGTTAACTTCTGAAAAGCTGAAAAAAATGAAAATTCTCTTACCATTACTGAAATTCGTTCTGCTCCCGATAATTCTCGTCGGCCAATTCACAGGATGGGCAAGCGTCAATCAGACGCTCCAGCTCATCTGGACAGCGATTGAGTCGGGAATCACGGTGGCCGTTGCTCCTCTCAAGAAGCCTCTCAGAAAGTATCTCTTGAGGCTTCTGGACATCGCATTCATCGCGGTACTCGTACCGCTACCAACCGCGATTTTCGGTATTATCGCGCGAGGATGGTTAAATTACGAGTGGTGGGAACGCTTCTGCGAGTGGCTGACGGGTTGGTCGGGAGTATGGAGTATGGTCTTTCTTACTCTGCTTTGGTTTGTGGCAACTCCACTTGCGGTACTTGTTGAATCCCTCCTAACGGGAGAGCCTGCAAAGGTATTGGAACAGGTTAAGAAAGGTGAATTCTTCGTTGGGAAGAAGTGGCTAAGTCTCGCACGAACGGTAATTATGTACGAGACGTTTGGTTTGTTTTTCCTCTCAAAGTTTCCACTCCACCACAGCTGGGTAATGGCGGCAATGTTCATTCTCGGGGTGTTCTTTCTTATCCACAGCGGATACGAATGGCATTCCGAGACGGGTGGCTGGATTAAACCGGTTATTCGGGCAGTGATGATGGGCATTGTGGGCATCCAGTTTGTACTGTTCATTTTTCCGGGTTTAAGCCCCCTCAAGTTCGTGTTTCGAGATTCGAGTGTTTCGTCACCAAGAGATGTGACGAACCCTGTTCTGGAAAACACGGTGCTAGACGGTTGGCATTGGCTACAAGCAAACTACGCTAGCGCCGGCTTCATCTTCAGTATCGCGTTGATTACGGTTGTGACCACTCTGGTCGCAATCGGAATCAGTCACCTAAAGAAATCCAGTAAGCCTGGAACGGGAGACAAACATCCCGCATCAACAGCGGGGACTGACCCGCGTGACAAAAAGTCGGGAAACTGGCTGGGGGTGGCAATCGGGGTGGGAGTTCTCCTGCTCATTGTCATCTTCGGAGTAACCATCGTCACGGGCTGTCACCAAAACCACATCCTCAAAGTGGCGGAGGCCAAAGACAAACATCTGCTCGCGGACGAGCAGATGGCGACGGAGAGGGCGAAGCGAATCCCGCCTCCCCGGACGGCAACTACAATGCTGGTGCAGACGAGGACGACGTCCTCCACGGCACCGGCTTCCAACGGGGGAGAGGTGTGGCACGGGCTTAAAAACCCGACAAGGCACCGCGTGGACTTCACGAACGCTCTGTGGAGTCCGCGGATTCCGAGGTCGCCCCGAATGGAAGGACGGCTGGAGCCAAACATCCGCCCGATTGAAGTTCGGGTGAGCAAGGCTGGGGACCCGCCGGGAACGGGAAGGTTGTACCGGGCCGGTGAAACCTTGAAGGCTGAAGACGCCTTTCTGGAGTACCGGTTCCCAGGAAATACCAACGTCGTGAGTGTGACGATTGGTATCGGGTACAAGAATTGAGTTGAGAACACTCGCACGGGGCGGGGAGAAAAGGCATGGTCACAAACCATCACCTATCTCCCCGCTCTTTATTTTTGTACACAAAATCAGAGACGTATATATTTGGCGTCTTATTCCTCCTTATTAAGGGAGGTGCCGAGGTCTTCCGAGGCGGAGGGTGTTAACATCCCTCCTCCGACGTCACGTCGGAGTGCTCCCTTTTTTAAGGGAGAATTAGGATTTCGTCCCCTCTTTACTAAAAGCTATCAGCTATAAGCTAACAACTTCCTCGCGGTTTCGCGGAAAATGTATACGGCCCGAGAACTTTTGAACAGTTGTTGGTATCGCTCGGTTCCACAATCGCTTCCCCCGTGTCGGCGCACACTTGGAAGTACGAAGGGTCTACACTCGGCGTAGAAGCCCACTTGAACGCGTCCAGAACTTTACTTTGGTTACTGCCGATGCCGTTTATGGCTATCTCTCCGATAGTGCGAGGACGGGTTTTCATATCGGAACTGTTGGCAAGAGTATACTTCACTTTGAAATTGTTTGGATTCGCGAGTTTACCGAGATTCTTCACCGTTGCTTCCAACGTATACGGGCCTTCCTGATACGTACCTTTCACCTTCCCTCGCTTGAGACCACTGATGGAGAATGTAGGAACAGCAAGGTCGGTTACGCCGACATTCACCTGGAGGGCCGCGCTTTGCCCCGCGCCTCGTCCGAAGCACGTAATGACGAACGGACGGCTGGTGATGATGGAGCCTGTCGCAGAGCCGGTCGGAGGAAGCGGTACTGCCCCGCTCCAGTTCGCAACACATCCCGTGCCCGACGACTTCCAGACAACCGTAAAAGCGGAACCTGCCGCGACTGTTACGGGTAATTTCACCGGCACACGAACCAAGGTCCGTTTCCTGGCGATCTCATGTTTGAGGCTTTCGCGGCTGGCGAGGTATTGCCCCAAGGCGGTTGTCCATTCGGAGGTTCCAAGCTTGCGTAGTAGCGCGAGCGCGGATGGCTCAATCTGATAAACCGTCTTCCCGCTGGTAGTCGGGCGCTTGGGATCATCTGGATTACGCAGCAGCAAGCCCTCCTCCACGAAGAACTTGACC
>LCQF01000032.1 GCA_001004005.1 Parcubacteria group bacterium GW2011_GWA2_49_9 | reverse complement strand
TGGTCGATGGGACAGTGGAAAGATCGTCCGTATTCTGATGAATGAGGCGTATGCGGGTACGAGAATCTACAACAAGACGTGGGGCAAACTCCACCAGAGGAAACGTCAGAACCCGCGCAGTGCCTGGATCGTCTGTCCTCGCGCTTTCCCGGCCATCGTGAGCCCCGGTTTGTTCAGTGAAGCGCAGCGGAGGCTTCGGTGGATTTTGCCTTCACGACGGAGGAAGGGCCAGCTCCTCCTACGGAAAGTGGAGAAGCGGATCATTATGGAGCTGGTGTCTTGGATCCATGCTCACGGCGTCACGGGGAACGTGAGGCATTTTCCCGCCCGATGTCGAAAAGACGTTCCGGTGCGCACGCCGCGCGAATTCGTTGAGTCCCTGCGGCCGCGGTAGCGAGTAGCGGTCGTCCGAGCGACACCGTCCGCGTCAACCTCTTCTTGAAGCGAAGAACGTTTCAAGACGATTGGGCCGTTTTCTTTCACATATTCGGAAAGAAAGGCATCCTGTATGGTCTTGGAAAGCACCTCTTTTCCGGTTTCGTCGCTGATGCGCTGGATGACTTTACCGAACTCCGGATGCATCGGTTTTGGGAGGCGATACCCAAACTCGCGCTCCAAGATATACGCCACGCCCCCTTTCCCCGACTGGCTGTTGATTCGGACGATGCCGTCATAGGAGCGCCCCACATCCTTTGGGTCCATCGGGATGTAGGGGATTTCCCACGTATGGCTCTTTGACGCTTTCATAGCGATAAAGCCCTTGTTGATGGCGTCCTGATGCGAACCCGAAAAGGCGGTGAACACGAGTTCGCCCGCGTACGGATGACGGGGGTGAACGGGAAGGTCGGTACATTCTTTATAGACCTCAATGGAGCGGTCTATGTCGCTGAAATTGAGTTCGGGCAGAATACCTTGGCTGTAGAGATTGAGCGCGAGCGTGACGATGTCCACATTGCCGGTACGTTCGCCGTTGCCGAAGAGCGTTCCCTCTACCCTGTCCGCTCCCGCCATAAGTGCGAGTTCGGTCGCGGCAACGGCGGTGCCACGGTCGTTATGGCAATGGAGACTGATGATTGCTTGCTTCCGGTATGGGAAGTTCCGGCAAAACCATTCAATCTGGTCGGCGTAGATGTTCGGGGTCGCTTGCTCAACGGTGTTCGGTAAATTGATGATGACCTTCTCCCCTACTTTTGGCTTCCACGCGTCCATAACGGCGGTACATACGTCTACGGCGAAATCCAATTCAGTGCCGGTGAAGCTTTCGGGAGAATACTCAAACTGGACATCGGTTCCTTTGAGATACTGCGCGCTGTATTTCTTCACCCACTGTGTTCCAGTGACGGCAAGGTTCTTCACCTCCTCTCGGTTCATACGGAAGACGACCCTGCGCTGAAGTTCCGAGGTAGAGTTGTACATATGAATCACCGCCCGTTTTGCCCCACGTAAGGATTCACAAGTACGCTTGATAAGTTCTTCCCGCGCTTGTGTGAGGACTTGAATCGTGACACCTTCGGGAATGAGTTTCTGTTCAATGAGTGTCCGCGCGAAATCAAACTCCACTTGCGACGCCGAGGGAAACCCGATTTCAATCTCCTTAAACCCGATGTCCACGAGATGTTTGAACATCTTGAGTTTTTGTTCAAGGTTCATTGGGACCTTGAGCGCCTGATTGCCGTCGCGCAGGTCCACACTGCACCAGCGCGGCGCTTTCGTAATCGTCTTATCCGGCCATGTTCGGTCGGTGATGGCTACTTGCGGAAACGGTTTGTATTTTTTGGTACTGGTTTTCATATGTTTGTTTTATGCTGCTTCTCGTAGGCTTCAATAGCTTTCGCAAAACTTAGCGTATAGCCGATATCGTCCAATCCTTCTAGCAGACATTTCTTGACGAAGCCGTTAATGGGGAACGAGTGGGCAACACCTTTCCATGTAAAGGTCTGCTTCCCCAAATCAACGCTTCCCTGCTCGCTAGAGTTCTTCTCTACATCTTTGTGCATTTGGTTCACCACCTCGCGCGGAAGCTCAATCATCATCAGTCCATTTTTGAGTGAGTTATTGCGGAAAATATCGGCGAATGAAATCGCCACGACCGCTTTGAAGCCGTACCCAAGAAGCGCCCACGGGGCGTGTTCACGCGAGGAGCCACAGCCGAAGTTCTCATGTGCGAGGAGAATTTCTGCCTTCCTGTATTTCGGATTATTCAGCGGGAAATCGGACTTACGCGTCTTCCCGTCATCTTTAAAACGCAGGTCCATGAACAGATGCTCACCGAATCCTTTTTTGTCGGTCGCAGTAAGGTAACGCGCAGGAATAATCTGGTCGGTGTCCACGTTATCAATGAATAACGGTGTACAGGAAGATGTGAAGTTGTTGAATTTGATTGTCATGGTATTTAAATTGGGACTTAAGGACTTTGGACTTTGCTGTCATTCCAGCGAAAGCTGGAATCCAGTACTAAGCTGTTTTTTGAAGCGCTGGATTCCTGTTTTCACAGGAATGACACCGACTGCGTAAGTTCTAAATGTATTCGCGTACGTCACTGATATGCCCCTCTATTGTGGCCACAGCCGCCATTGCCGGAGACATGAGGAAGGTACGTGCGCCTTTGCCCTGCCGACCCATGAAGTTGCGATTTGAGGTTGAGGCGCAGTATTTTCCGGCAGGTACGATGTCTCCGTTCATAGCGATGCACATACTGCCCCCCGGCTCGCGCCACTCGCATCCTGCCGTAGTAAAGACATCGCGAAGTCCCTCTTTTTCCGCCATAGCTTTCACCTCTTGCGAGCCGGGGACGACATAGGCGATTATATCTTTGGCAATCTTTTTCCCTTTCATAATCTTTGCGGCGATGCGCAAATCTTCAATGCGCGAGTTCGTACAGCTTCCAATAAAAACATAGTCAATTTTCTGACCCAAAATCTTCTGCCCCGCGGTGAGTCCCATATACGCACACGCGTTTTTATTCTCCTCGGTATCCTCTGTCGGAATAGTCCCCGAAATAGGTACCGACATCGCCGGATTCGTTCCCCATGTGACCATCGGTTCAATCTCTTCTCCCGCTATCGTTATCTCCTTGTCGAAGGCAGCGCCTTCATCCGTCCGCCACGACAGCCATTTCGCAATCGTTTTTTCTTTTTCAGCATCACTCGGAAACTTTACCCGCTTCGCGAGGTAGTCCACGGTTGTCTGGTCGGGAGCGATAAGCCCCGCGCGAGCTCCGGCCTCGATACTCATGTTGCAAATCGTCATCCGCGCCTCCATGCTGAGTTTCTCGATAGCGCTTCCCCGATATTCGAGCGTATAGCCCGTGCCGCCTCCGACACCTATTTTGTTGATGATTTTCAAAATGATGTCTTTTGAATACACGCCTTTCGGTAAGGTGCCGGTAATGGTTACCGCCATCGTCTTGGTCCGGTTCTGCAGGAGGCATTGTGTCGCAAGGACATGCTCCACTTCGGACGTGCCGATACCGAACGCAAGCGCACCGAACGCTCCGTGCGTGGAGGTGTGACTGTCGCCACAGACAATGGTGCGTCCCGGCTGGGTAAGCCCGAGCTCCGGCCCGATGATATGCACGATGCCCTGATGCAAACTGTCGAGGTCGTAGAGCGTAATGCCATACTCTTTGCAGTGCTTCTCAAGCATCTGCACCTGTTTATGCGCAAGCTCATTAAGCCACGGCAAGGTCTTTCTCCCAATCGAGGGAACGGAATGGTCCATGGTCGCAACAGTATTTTCGGGACGGCGCACACCGATACCGCGCGTCTTGAGGCCAGTGAACGCCTGCGGCGAGGTCACCTCATGAATCATATGGAGGTCAATGTAGAGAATCGTCGGTTCCCCTGCCGATTCCCGCACGGTATGCGCTTCCCAGATTTTTTCGTACGTTGTTTTAGGCATGTTCGTTTCGATACTAAAAACAACACCCCTCGCTAGAGGGGTGTTGTTTTGTTGGTGTTTTTGATTACGACAAAACGGCCTCTAGTTAAGGGGTGTATTCATAAGAAGTAGGCCGAAGTTGTGGAAAGCGGTGGTCATTGAAGTGATGTGCTATATGATGGGTTGAATAGGAGAAATTGTCAAGAAAAGTTAGATTGACGAGCAACAACCTTCTTGAATTTAATTAAAGGGGAGTTTAATAGTTATGGCAGCACTTCTGTGGTCAAGTACTTTTAAGATAATATAATCTGTCTTTATACTGCCGGATAAAATGGATTGCTTTCTCTTTAATTTGACCCTAAGAACATCGTCCTTTGCGAAAGAAGTCATATTTCTTTGGACTTTTTCAACAAATTCTTCGTCTAGAATATCCGCAAAGAAAGTTGCATTGCCATCGCTAAATCTCCACTTGCCACCAGGTTGAAAGGAAATATTCACAATTTGCAGACTTTGTTCAATTTCTATTTCATCAATGGGTTCCTCACTCACAACCGGTGCTTCAAAATACTCACTTTCTTTTTTGTTTATCTCCTCCTTTTTGTCATTAATTGAAAACGCAACTTTCTCAATGCCCTCCCTTTTAAGGGGCGTATGAACTATAGTTTCCATATTTTTTCGTATGGAAAGGACGCTAAACAAGTCAATCTCGGTTTTGTTGGTCATTCTAACTTCGCCATCTTCCATTTCAATCTTAAAATTCTTTGTATCAATTTTAGTGATATTTTTTATTGGCCTATTTTTGATCCATTTAATTAACGCGATTAAACCTGTAGTACCCCCGCCTATGCCTAGTAGTTTCAGTATGTCTACAACATTTAAAAGTGCGTTTGTCCCGTCACTATTAAACAAACCTACAACTTGGGAGGAAAGGCTTTGAAATGCAGAGAGGACAACATCGATTGAACCTGGTTCTGTAGCTTTGATGTTTACAGTTAGACTAACTCTGTTGTTGTTTAAAATGCTGTTAGCTTCCTCTAAAAGTTCACCCACGGCTAACAACGCTGGTGCCAAATCTTTGACATCCATTTCGTGGTTTGCAAGGGCAGGACCATCATATGCTAAACGAAAGAGAGCGGTAGTTGGTTTCATTTGGGTTATTATACGCCAATAGTATAGAAAAGTTTTCCCCATTAAACTCCCAAAATATCACGAAGTGCTTCAAAGGAAAGAAAGAGACATTTGTGGCGGGCAGGGCCGACTTCCACACCGAGGAGTTTTTGAACCGATTCGGGTTTCAAGCGTTTTAACTGTGCGAGGGACTTCCCTTCCATCCACGAAGTAAGAAGCGACGCGGCGGCAATGGAAATCGCGCAGCCGGTACCGCTAAAGCGAACTTTCTTGACCACGCCTTTGGGTGTCAGAAGAATCTGCAACCGAATCCCGTCCCCGCACAAAGGATTAACTTTGTACGACTCTCGGCTCGGCCGCTTCATCACGCCGAAATTTTGCGGGTTCCGGTACTGTGACAATATTTCCTCTCGGTAGATGTCGCTATTATCCATTGAATTTCTTCACAGTGCGGATAAGTGCTTCACGCAGGCGGTCAATTTCAGCTTTGGTGTTATAGAACGTGAGACTCGCACGTACCGATGCGGTAATAGAGAAGCGGCGGTGCAGAACTTCCGCACAGTGATGCCCCGCGCGTACCGAAATACCTTCCCTATCCAAAAGCGTGGCGATGTCATGCGGGTGAACACCGCACATGATAAAACTGAACACCGGAATGCGGTTCTGTGCGTTTTTGGAGCCGAGCAAAGAAAGCTCCGGAATCTTTGCAAAAGATTTAAGCGCATACGCGGTTAATTCGCCTTCCGTTTTTTGAATCGCCTTGAAACCGATTTTTTGTATAAACCGTATCGCTTCACCGAGACCGATGACTTCCGCTATAGGCGGCGTACCCGCTTCAAACTTCGCCGGAAGCGGAGCATAGGTGGTTTTCTCCCGCGTCACTTCCGCAATCATATTCCCGCCAAAGGTACGCGGTGGCATTCGCTCCAGAAGCTCTTTTTTACCATACAGCACACCGACACCGGTTGGGCCATACATTTTATGCCCCGAAAAGGCGAGAAAATCACAGTTGAGTTTTTGCACATCAATGGGTGTGTGCGCGACGCTTTGTGCCGCATCAATCATAACGGCAGCCCCTGCCTTGTGCGCAAGCGCGGTCATTTCCTTAACAGGATTGATGACGCCGAGTACATTAGAAATGTAAGTCAGCGCGACGAACTTCGGTTTTGTTTTAAGGAGCGTTTTGTATGCCGCAAGGTCAATCACTCCATTATCAGCGACGGGAATGAATGTGAGTTTTAGTTTCTTTTTCTCCGCTACCGCCTGCCACGGAACAATCACGGCGTGGTGGTCACTATCGCCGACAAGCACCGTATCCCCTGCTTTCAAAAACGCTTCACTAAAGCTTGAAGCGACAATATTCAAACTCTCGGTCGCGCCTCCAGTAAAAATTATCTCCTCCGCGTGTTTCGCGTTAATAAACTTCTGTACTTCTGTTCTCACCTCTTCGTATCTTTCAGTCGCCTCAACGCCAAGCGAATAGACGCTCCGGTGCACCGGCGCGTTCGCTTCTCGGTAAAAGCGGGTCAACGCGTCAATCACCGAAACCGGTTTTTGCGTCGTCGCCGCATTGTCAAAATACGCGAGCGGTTTGCCGTTCACTTTTCGTTTGAGTATGGGAAATTGCGCGCGGATGTTTTGCATTTTAAGACTGGATTCCAACTTTCGTTGGAATAACAAGACTATAAGGCGGCTACAGCATTTGAAATCATCAGGGCCTCTTTCTTTGGAAATTCGGACAGCATAGATTCAAAGAATCCCTTAATAATGAGCTGTTTCGCTTCGGGAATGGTGAGTCCGCGCGAAGTGATATAAAACAGCTGTTCTTCATCAATCTTCCCCACCGTCGCTCCGTGTCCCGCCTTCACCTCGTTCTCCGCAACGTGGAGCTTGGGAAGCGTATGGGCTCGGGCAAGCGGAGAGAGCATCAGCGTGTTCACCATAAGGTCTGCGTCGGCCTGCTTTGCCCCTTTTCGCACGATAACATCTCCCTCGTAGTTAAGCACGGCCGCGCCATCAAGCACACCTTTTACTAACGTTCGAGAGAAAGTATTTTTTGCAGTATGAATGATTTCAGTTTCAAGACGATAGGTATGCTTGTTCGCCAAAAAAGCACAAAAGAGCCGGAGTGATGAATTCGGTTTGTTCAGCACGCCGCGTACTTTCATATGCGCGTCCGTATCGCCCACCCACAGGAGCGGGAAGATTTTATGTTCGTTTTCTTTGACGTTGATGGTGATGGTTCGCATAAAAGTTTTGGTTTATCCCCCTTAGTAAAGGGGGTGCTCCGATTCTTATCGGAGCGGGGGTTGTGACAACCCTCCCCCTCGCAGACTCGGGTACTCCCTTTTTTAAGGGAGATACAACCCTCACCGCAAGCGGTCCCCTCCCAGTCTACGACTACTTCACTTTACTAAGGGAGATTACCCGACCGAGCCGGTCATTTCGAGCTGAATGAGGCGGTTCAGTTCCACGGCATATTCAAGCGGAAGCGTTTTCACGACCGGCTCCATAAAGCCTTGCACCACGAGGTTGATAGCCTCCGTCTCCTTAAGGCCACGGCTCATAAGGTAAAACACCTGCTCTTCGGAAATACGCCCGACCTTGGCTTCGTGACCTACCGTGACATCATCTTCAAAAACATTAATGTACGGAATAGTGTTGGACTGTGAGATGTTGTCAAACATAAGCGCGTCGCACTGTATGTGGGATGTCGCACCTTTCGCGCCTTTCACGATTTTGAGCAATCCCCGATAGGTGGAGATGCCTCCGCCGAAGCTGATGCTCTTGGAAACGATATTTGACGAAGTATACGGCGCGAGATGAATCACTTTGGCTCCCGTATCTTTGTGCTGGCCGGGACCCGCGACCGCGATATTGAGATGCTCGGCACGGCTACCTTTTCCCGCGAGAATGGTGCACGGGTAAAGCATCGTGGTCTTACTTCCGAGACTCCCACCCACCCATTCCTGAATGCCGTCTT
>LCQF01000031.1 GCA_001004005.1 Parcubacteria group bacterium GW2011_GWA2_49_9 | reverse complement strand
GCTTAGCTCTTTGCATTTTTTGAGAATTCACCGCGGCTTTTGGCAAAAATAACAGCTTCGCCTGATGCGACAACATCGAGCCGTTGCAAAGGAGCGAGGTTATACTGAGCCAAATAATTTCCGTCGGTATCCTGCCTTACCGATACGGGCGAAGGCGTTAATGACGATAGATATATTTTTTGATATAGGCCACCATGGTTATATATACTAATCCCGCAAAGCTTAACGCGCCAGAGTTTCAAGCGGCAAAAAATCGGAAGTGTCCGTTACCTTAAATGCCGTACGGCCGATGGTCGCGCCATGCAAAGTGTTAACCTCCACTTTCCACTCTCCCGGAAACACGCCGATTTTGGTAAGCGGATAGAGCCGTATGAGCGGACGGCCGACGATATCCTCACGTGGCAGCGTCCCCCACAGCCGAGAGTCTGCGCTTTCGCCTCGGTTGTCCCCGAGGACGTAATATTCATTCTTGTTCAGCGTGACGGTAACATCCCCTTGGTCTTTGGTTTCCGCTATCTCGCCTTGCTCCCAGATAAACCCGTCCGGATGCGCTTCATTTTTTATCGTGACTCTATTACCCTTCACTTCTATTGTTTCGCCGGGGAGCCCCGCGACGCGTTTAATGAGATATTTGCTCGGGGACGGTGGAAAACGAAAGACGACCACCTCACCGCGCTTCGGGTCCTCAAATCGGTACGAAAGCTCGTCAATAATGAGGTAGTGGCCGGTCTCAAAGGTCGGAACCATTGACGCGCCACTCACGATGAACGGTTGCGCGACGAACATTCGTATCGGCGCGACAATGATGACGGCGATAATCGCGAATTTCGCGAAATCCACGATAGATTCTTTCGTAAATGGTTTCTTTTCTTCGGGAGGCACAGAAATTTCTTGCTTACGTTCTTCTGCATTTTCGGTCATGATGTGAATTGTACTGCCACGATGCGCATTGACGCAATGAGCAAAGATGTTTCGTAGCCTTAAAAAGTGTGGTAACATCTTTGAAAGCACAAAGCACAGTACACAATGTCCAAACAGACGGCACAAAACACAGTTCACAAAAGACCAAACGGGAAAACGCGTTACTTTTTCTTTTGTTTGGATACTGGTAGGTTTGTGTTTTGAATAGTTTGAATCATTTTGTGTTTTGTTTGGTTTTTGTGCGGTCTGTGTTTTGTTTAGTTTTCAAAATATGCAATATTTTGTCGTTGGATTAGGAAATCCCGGTTCGGAATATGAAAACACGCGCCACAACACGGGCGCGATGGTCTTGGAGACGTTCAGAAAAGCGGAAGAACTGCCTGAATGGAGCGAAGATAAGAAAAGAAAGGCGCTTATTTCTGAAGGGAAGGTGGGGAAAGAGGGCGTGACGCTCATATTTCCGCAGACGTTTATGAATAAGTCCGGCGAAGCGCTTGGAAAGAGTAAAGATTTAAGATTTAAGATTTTTGATAAGAAAAAGAAAATAAAAGAGGTCACTAATTTGGCGGTGATTCATGATGATTTGGATATTCCGTTCGGGAAGTACAAAATTTCATTCAACAAAAGCTCCGGCGGGCACAAGGGCGTGGAGTCCATTATGAAAGTGGTGAAGACCGAAGCGTTTGTCCGCGTGCGTGTCGGTATCGCGTCTTCCGCTTCCGCGGTGAAGAAATCCCAGGCCGAATCGGTGGTGGAGAAAACCATTCTCGGAAAATTTACTCCCGCCGAGCTCGTGGAATTCAAAAAGCTCGCGAAAAATATCGCGGAAGGCCTTCACTGTCTTATCACCGAAAGTCGCGAAAAGGCAATGAGTCAGTATCATGCGTAAAAGCTTTTAGCTTTTAGCTGATAGCTTATAGAAACAACAACTAGCATGAAAAACCCCCTTACCTATTTTTACGACAAAGAGGCGGATGTGTTTTACTTCTCGTCCGGTACCCCGAAAATCAGCGATGAAACTGTTGAAGCGGGGAATGATGTTCTGCTTCGGGTGGATTCAAAAACAAAAAACGTGCGTGGCTTCACGCTCATCAACGTATCAAAGCGTTCCGCAAAAGGGCGAGGAGTTACACTACCGTTTTCGTTTGCACAGATTTCTAAAGTATAAGTTTTTCTGGATTGGGCAGGTCGTTTAAGCAATAACAAGCGGTCGCTTGTTATTGCTTAACGGGAAGTTGGCTTACAAGGGCTGACCTTGTAGTATGTTTGATATGAAAGAGTGGTGCTCGGATTTACCGTATTTTGCCTGTTCGGAAACCTTTTGGGTTGCGGCAAGTGCAATTGGCAGTTTTTTGGTTGTGTGGTTTACGTGGAAGAGTCTTAAGCAATATGAAAGGCGAGAAAATGATATAAAGAGAAGAGAGATTATAGAAAAGATTATTAAACCTCTCGTTATCGGTTCAGATGAATATGAGGAAGATGTAAATTATAGGACAATTGCCGATATATGCGAAAATATCCGGAAGGTTGAGGAAGGCACATCTACATATGGCCTCAACTTTGTCTGGCCATCCATACGGAAGCGTGAATTTTACTTGAGTCGTTCTTTACCTATCGCTATAGAAAAAGCAATAGAAGAGTTTTATCAAATACTCAGGGGATGGAAGAAGGGAATAAAGACTAGTTTTCCTATATATAGGGAACTCTTTCAGAAAATTGTTGCAACTGAATTGAACGAGACCAAATCTTCAACTGACATTTTCTATTTTTCTCTTAACCCTAGCGAGGCTAAAGATATTTCCTTTACAGCTCTTCTTCTGGACGGTAAATCATTGCAGGATTTATGTAAAGACAATGGTATCAAATGGCAAGACTCTATAACGGTTCAATGGAATGCTTGTAAAGAGCCGATACAGGCAAGTACGATTGAACGTATTTTGATACGATTAAGGGAAGAAATAAATAAAGACTTGGAATTGAAAGCTTTTTTTGATTTAGGAAGCAGGACTCTTTTGTCTGGGAGGCGACTGGTTGCAGTTTTAAAAGATTATCACTACCAAAAAGATAGAAATACACAAAACCGCCATCTCTGGGGCGGTTTTTGTGTTTGTAAGACTGGATTCCAGCTTCCGCTGGAATGACAGACTTTTTTGATTACCTCACTCCCGCGTGGGTTTTGAGGACTAAAACCGTGTCTTCAACACGGTCAAGACGATTGTTCAGTCCGCGTTCAATTCGTCCGGTACTTTTTTCAACTTCGGTCAATCGTACTTCAACTCCGTCGATTCGCTCTTCTACCGCTCGTAATTCCACTTTTGTAGCTGTATCGTCAAACCCTTTTTTGGTAGCAATGGCTAGGTTTTCAACAATCTTTGTGAGAGAGCCGATCTTCGAATCAACGCTTTTTGCCAAAGCATCAATCTTTTTATCAATAGTTACCAATGTTGGTTGCGTCTTCTTCATTCCAAAATTATAGCATAACAGTCTCGGACAATACAAAAACCGCCCCGGAGAGGGCGGTTTTCTGGTATGCTAGTGGGATAAAGGTTTTATGCTCTTACTAAAGATATCCCTATCCCTCTTTCTGTTTGCCGTCTTGATAGGCAATGGCATATACGAGTTCCGGGTACCGGAAAAAGAAAAACCCTCCACTTCGCGTAGGAGAGCCTTCATCTGGACACTCATCATCCTCCCGCCAGTACTAGTGCTCATCGCTCTATGGTGTATCGCATAGAGTACCAAACCCTTTTGCACCTGCTCTGACGCACATGTCGGGGCAGATTTCTTTTCGCAAAAACCGCCCCGGAGAGGGCGGTTTTTTGTGTAAGAGAAGGGAGGTAGGAAACTACCACCCCCAGCCCCTCCTTGGAAAGGAGGGGGGGGGAAAGATTACTTTTTTTCCCCTGCGAACGAGAGGGCCATTTTTTGCTCCTTCGCGTCAAAGAGGGTAATTTTGAAGGTGTAGGTTTTGCTCTTTCTTGTACTTGGTTCCTGCTTCAACCCACGGATTCGGTTTCAGCGCTTTGATGGAGAGGGAAATCTTACCCTCCTTAATTTCAATGATTTTCACGTTCACCTTGTCCGCAACTTTATAGAGCTTGCGTGGGTCCTCTACAAGTGCCCAGTCAATTTCGGAAATGTGCACCAATCCTTCAAGGCCGTCTTCAAGCTTCACGAACACACCAAAGTCCACAAGGCCGGTCACTTCACCTTCGCGTTCGTCACCGATAGTGTATTTGCCGATAATCTTCTCACGCTCCTTTTCGGTCGTGCTCTTCTCGGAGAAAATGAGCTTGCCTTCCTTCGGAATGGCGGAAATAATCGTCACTTGCAGTTTCTCACCGACGAGTTTCTTCAATTCGTCAAAAATCTTGTCCTTATCGCCGTCCGGCACGCGCGGATAGTGGTCGGCCTTCAGCTGTGAAGCAGGGAGGAATCCGGCGATGCTTTGCCACTCAAGGATAAGTCCGCCTTTATTCGCTTCTTTCACGGCGAGTTCAAATACTTTCTTCTCGCGGATAGCCGCCTCGGCCTCGTTCCAGATGAGCGCTTGACGCGCCTCTTTCAGCGACAACTCAATGTAGCCGTCGGGATTTTCAAAATCAACAATCTTCGCGGCAATCGTGTCGCCGACATTTATTTTCTTGATGACGTCGCGCGCGTTGATGTACTCGCGTCCGTAGATGATGCCCGTTCCGAACGGAGGCAAGTCAATGTACACCCTGCCGTGCGACGAGGCGATAACCGTACCTTCTATTAAATCTCCGACTGACGGAGGGTTCTTAACCGAAGCCATCAGCTTCGTCATGAGCTTCGCGTTTTGCTTGGCCGCCTCGGCAGCCGCTTCCGCCTCGTCGGCGGTAAGCACGATATTCGTATCGTCTGACATTATTAAATGTGTCGGGAAACTCAAGGCCGAATGGTGTGTTCCAAAGGGTCAGCCAAGGGCTATTTCCTGACGGGTTGGTAAATATGCCTCAAAACGAGGCGTGGGCAGAAGAATACCTCAAAGCAGGTGGTTTGTCCAACAGGAATGGAGAGAACCAAAAAAAAGAACCGAGCGTCGGGTGGACGCTCGATGGAAGGACAAAGCGGTTATTGCGTTAGAGGTAACCGACGGCCATAGTCTTAAGCCTGTCCGGGCGTATTATCCGCTTCTCGTCCCGAGGATCCTCATCAAGACGCCAGCCTCTTGGCCAGCCGTGTTTTGAAACGCGCTTCATTGGTTCGGCACCCCAGCAACGGACAAGATGAGGGGTTCCTTTAATGCGCCAAATCCCTTCGTCCCAAGCGTATTGTCCCAATGTGCCGAGACCACCGGACTCAGCGATTTTCATGTTATGCCGAGAGCTGTTCATTTTTTGTTGGATAGGTTTCATAATTTCTAACCCTAGACTACAACTTTAGCGGCACTTATACCATCTCTCGTTAACCTACCCACAAATTCCAGCTAATTTGTGGCTCAAACAAAGGCTGGAGCGCGCGCGTTTCGTCCAGTGGTTAGTTAGAGATGGTATTATCAAGGTCACCGTAATGTCGGCCTTTTTATTTTTCAATTTTTGACTTATACTTCTTTTGTCTTTAGGCTTCATCCTCCCTAATAAGGGAGGTGTCCGGATTCTTATCGGGACGGAGGGTGTGACATCCCTCCTGCCGAAGACGGCAAGTGCTCCCTTTATTAAGGGAGATACCCCTCCTCCGACCAAAGCGTCGGAGTGCTCCCCTTATTAGGGGAGATTCAGAACCCACTAATCACAATTTTCTTATGATAATTACCTATTTAGGCGGGGAATTCGTAAAGGTCCAGTTTGGCGACATCACACTCGCGTTTAATCCGCCGTCCAAGGATTCAAAACTGAAAGCGTCCCGCTTTGGCGCGGATGTGGCGCTTATAAGCATCAATCACCCTGATATGAACGGCGTAGAATCCGTTACTCACGGAGAACGCAAACCCTTCATTATTTCGGGTCCGGGCGAGTATGAAGTAAAAGAGGTGGTCGTGCGTGGTTTCCCGACCGAATCCATGTTTGGCGGTGAAAAGCACATCAACACCGTCTACACCGTGGCGCTTGAAGGTATGAAGATTTGTTTCCTTGGCGCGCTTTCCTCTCCCGAACTTCCCGCCGACCTTAAAGAAGAGCTGGATGAGATTGATATTCTCTTCGTTCCCATCGGCGGCTCGCCCGAACGAATTTCTGAAAAGGAAATTCGCGCGGGGGACGGTGTACTCGCCCCTTCGGCGGCAAATAAACTTGCGGTGACCCTTGAACCGCGGCTCGTCATCCCCATACATTTTGAAGGAATCGGTGCCGCTGGCTCGCTCAAGCAGTTTCTTAAGGAATCTGGTGAAGAAAAGACGGCACCCGTTGAAAAGCTGACGCTTAAGAAAAAGGACTTGGAGGGGAAGGAAGGGGAAGTTATTGTTCTGAAGACAGAACAATAACTTCCAACCATTAATCTTTTATCCTTAATCTTTAACTGTTAAGGATTAAAGATGAAGGATTAAGGATTATGTTATCTCTCATCTCCAACCTCCAACGCAAACCCGAACACACGCGGAAGAAAATCGCGTTCGTTAGTTCCGTGGTGCTGACCGGTGTCATCGTCCTCTTCTGGCTCGTCAGTCTATCGGTTCGTGAGAGCGAACCTGTAGTCGCGGCACAAGACGAAGATACGGGACCGTTTCAGGCGGTAACCGAAAGTGTCGGTACGTTTTTTGCGGATGTGGGGACGGCATTCAAAGATATGAAGAAAGCCTTTTCAAATGTTCCCGAGGAGGTTAAGGCATCTGCAGATACGAGCGAAGCCGCGCCTGTTTCGGAGTAATTTTTTGGGGAAAATGAGTGGCACGCGTACCGCATTTATGTAGTCGCCTCATCGGCGACCCGCCGAGGAGGCGGGTATACGTGTATGGCATTTCTGATATTTTTGTAGTAGTATATCGGCACTTTTATGGCAAATCCGGAGCCAAAACCCATACATCAAAACGTCATCGGACGGAGCATCACGACCGAAATGAAGGAGTCGTATCTTGACTACGCGATGTCCGTCATCACCTCTCGCGCACTTCCCGATGTGCGTGATGGCTTGAAGCCCGTGCACCGTAGAATCCTCTACGCGATGAACGTGATGGGTCTTTCGGCATCCGCGAAGACCAGAAAGTCCGCCGCCGTTGTCGGTGAAGTGCTAGGAAAATACCACCCGCACGGCGACATTTCCGTGTATGACGCGATGGTGAAAATGGCACAAACCTTTTCGTTCCGCTACCCGCTCGTTATCGGGCAGGGAAACTTCGGTTGTTTTACGAAAGATACTAAAGTTCGCTTAACTGACGGCCGTAGTCTTTCCTTTGAGGATTTGGTGAAAGAGGAAGCTAAAGGGAAAAGAAATTACACTTTTACGGTTGGTGAGGATGGTCGCGTCAACATAGCACGCATTCAAAATCCCCGACTTACTCGGCGAAATGCGAATCTTGTAAAGGTTACTCTTGATAACGGAGAAGAAATCCGTTCAACGCCTGACCACCGTTACCTTTTAAGGAACGGTATCTATAAAGAAGCACAATATCTTCAGCCGAGGGAATCCTTAATGCCTCTCTATACTCGGTTGTCTAAGAAAGGAGATGCCCCTCTTACCGATATGGAAGAGTATGAAATGGTACTCAACCCGAATCACGACGAATGGGTGTTCACACACCACCTTGCCGATGCGTTTAATTTGGAACACGGTATCTATGCGCATTCTGCTGGAAAAGTCCGCCACCACCGTGATTTTAATAAGCTCAACAACAGTCCTGAAAACATTCTCCGAATGCAGTGGCTTGAGCATTGGCGTTTGCACGCGTCACTGACCAAAGCACGTCATCAAAATGACCCCGAATATGTGCGCAAACTTGCTGAAGGGCGGCGTGCGTTCTGGGATAAGAAAGAATCACGCGCAAAGATGTCGGAGCGAATCAGCCTGCAAAACAGAGAAAACTGGAAGGACCCGGAATATCGGGAGAAAAAACGTCAGCAATTGCGGGACATCAACCTCGCGTATGTCGCGGCACACCCTGAACTCACGGAGATAAAGAGTAAACGGCTTACCGCGACACTTAAGCGGCTTTGGCAAGACCCCGCGTACCAAGCAGTAATGCACGAGCGCATTATCAAGGGAAACCAAAACCACAAAACGAATAAAACGGGAAAATTGAAGTTTGACGCAATTTGCAAATATGTATTGCAAAACGGAAGGGAGTTAAATGAATTTTCCTATGAGCAGGGGCGGAAAACCGTTTATCCCTACGGCAGAGCAACAGGATGGGCGACTGGCTTTGTGAAGTATTATGGTGGTGATACAAAAGCGATTCAAACATCGCTTGTCGCGAATCATAAAGTAAAGAAAGTTGAATTTCTTACAGAACGAGAAGATGTCTACGATTTGACCATAGACGGCACTCACAATTTCGCGCTTTCCGCGGGGGTATTTGTCCACAATTCAATGGACGGCGACTCGGCCGCCGCTATGCGGTACACCGAAGCCAAAATGTCGCGTCTCTCCGGCGAACTCCTTCGCGATATTGACAAAGACACGGTTGATTTCCGCCCCAACTACGACGGCACGCACAAAGAGCCGGTAGTTCTTCCTTCTGCCGTGCCGAATCTTCTCCTTAACGGCACACTTGGCATCGCGGTGGGTATGGCGACCAACATTCCTCCACACAACCTGCGTGAGGTGCTGGCGGCTACCATTCACCTTATAGACAATGAAGACGCGACAACCGAAGACCTCCTTCAGTTCGTGACTGGCCCCGACTTCCCGACGGGAGGCATCGTATTCGGCTCACAGGACCTGCGGCACGCCTATTCCACCGGAAAAGGAGGCGTGGTTACGCGCGGTGTCGCTGAAATCGTGGAACAAAAAAGCGGCCAGCACCAGATTATCATCACCTCCATTCCGTACCGCGTAAACAAGGCGGAGATGATTATCCAAATCGCCGACCTTGTCCGCGAGAAGAAAATAGACGGCACAGCTTGAAGAATCGTTCCACTTCAACGTGGTCGCCCTCGTGAACGGCGTCCCGCAGACGCTCTCGCTCAAGGCACTCCTTGAACAATTCATCATCCACCGCAAGGAGGTGGTGAAGCGACGAACCGCCTTTGACCTTCGGCAAGCCGAAGCACGCGAGCATATTCTCCTTGGTCTTAAGAAAGCGTTGGACCACATTGACGAAATTATCAAACTCATCAAAAAGTCAAAAGACGTGGATGAGGCAAGGTTAGGCCTTATGAAGACCTTCACGTTTTCCGAAATTCAGGCGCAGGCCATTTTGGATATGCGTCTCCAGAAGCTGTCCGGCTTGGAACGCAAGAAGATTGAAGACGAACTTAGGGAAGTGCAGGCGCTTATCGCGGAACTCAAGTCTATTCTCTCCAGCGCGAAGAGAATTCTCGCCGTTATCAAAAAGGAGCTTGAAGACATCGGCGCGAAATATGGCGATGACCGCAGAACACGTGTCCAGAAATCGGGTGTGAAGGAATTTTCCGAAGAAGACCTTATCCCCGATACGGAAGCCGTACTCGTCCTCACTAAAGGTGGGTATATCAAACGTACCGACCCTGAAGAATACCGCAAACAGCGCCGAGGAGGCGTGGGTGTCGTTGACCTTGATACCAAAGACGAAGATTTCGTCACCCACGTTATCACGGGCACGACGCACAATGATTTTCTGTTCTTCACCGACAAAGGCAAGGCGTATCAGATAAAGATGTACGAGATACCGGAAGGCAAACGCGCGACCAAGGGCAAGTCCATTATGAACTTCCTCTCGCTTGCGGGAGACGAGAAAGTCACTTCCATTCTGCCGATGCCCAAGGCCGTGAAAACAACGGCGCTCTCGCTCCTTATGGTGACGAAAAATGGCGTGGGTAAGAAAACTGCCGCCGCAGGCTTCCATGATGTGCGCCGGAGCGGCCTTATCGCGATTAAGCTCCATCCGGGAGATGAGCTTGTCTCCGCGTCGTTCGTGGAGAAAGGCGATGAAGCGGTACTCGTGACGAAGAAAGGCCAGTCCATACGTTTCAAAGAAAGCGATATCCGCGAAATGGGTCGCGGGGCGGGCGGCGTGAACGCGATGCGTCTCGGAAAAGGGGATTCCATCGTTGGAACCGGCATCGTGTCCAAGAAGATGGAGAGCCCCGAGCTTCTCGTTATTATGCAGAACGGTTACGGCAAGAAAACCAAACTGAAAGAATACAAGACGCAAAAACGCGGAGGGTCCGGCATCAAAACCGCCAAAATCACCTCAAAAACCGGCGAACTTATCGCGGCACACGTCATCACCTCGCCCGACTCACCTGTCTTTAACATACCAACATACAAACGTTACGAACGATACAAATAGTACGAACTCTATACGAACATACAAGTCATGGATTCGCGAGTTATTTATCCAGAATTATCGTACACGCTGACCGGTATCTGTTTTGTAGCGCACGATGAAGTTGGCTTGTATGGTAAAGAAAAGCATTATTGCGATATAGTTGCGCGCGAGCTTGCTGTGAAGAAAATCCCACACGAGCGTGAGGTCACCATAGCAGACACCGGTAATAGAGTTGACTTCATAGTTGACGGAAAAATTCTTTTGGAGTGCAAATCAAAACGGATGCTTACCAAGGAAGACTATGCGCAGACACAGCGCTATTTACAAATAACGGGCTTAAAACTCGGCCTACTCGTGAACTTTAGGGACAAGTACGTTAAACCGGAGCGAATAGTACGAATAGATACGGACCGTGCACAAAAGTATAGGATGTAGGGTTCGTAATTTCGTATAAAGTTTGTATAGTTCGCATTGTTAGTATTGTTCGTATGTTGGTATACTTGTTGTGATGTTTGCTGACCCTACTCATTGTATACAGCAGTTTGAACTGCAAAGCGGCTCTACCGTCGCCGACCTTGGCGCGGGCACAGGCGTGCTATCCGTTATAGCGGCGGAAGCGGTGGGAGAAGCGGGTAAGGTCTATGCTATTGAGGTTCAAAAAGAACTTTTGGAGAAGCTGAAAAGTCATGCCAGGGCGGCACGAACACACAACGTAGAGGCTCTGTGGGGAGATATTGAACGTGTGCACGGGACGCACCTCAAAGACGCCGCCGTAGACACCTGTATCGCTTCCAACGTGCTTTTCCAGATTGAACACAAGGACGGTTTTGTGGCGGAGGTTACACGTATCCTGAAGCACGGGGGCAGAGTACTTCTCGTGGACTGGAAGGAGTCCTACAAGAGTATGGGGCCTCATATTGAACATGTGGTAACCGAAGTGGAAGCGCGGCGTCTCTCTGAAAAAGGAGGGTTTCAGTATGTGAAGAAGATTGATGCGGGAGAGCATCACTACGGTTTGATTTTCAAGAAGACTTGAAAATCAAACCGAAAACACAAAGCACAGTATCCAAAGACCAAACAAACATTCCAAAACACATTACACAAAAAGCCAAACGCCAAAGCTTTGTCAGTTTGTGCTTTGAATAGTCTGTGTTTTGTTTGGATTTTTGTGCAGTTTGTGTTTTGTGCAGTTTTGAACAGGTGGGGTTGTTCAATAACGCCGATTTCTTGATATACTTACCTTACCGTGAATAGTTTCCAGACAATCATATTGGGTATCTTCGGCTTCTTCATCATCGCGGGGCTTCTCGCTATCGCGCTTGTGAAGCAACAAGGAGGACCGACGGTTGTAAACATCACCATGTGGGGGAGCGTCCCGCAGGCGGTGGTTGGCGATGTCCTACGGGCTACGTTCTCCGCCGAAACGCTCAAGGTGTCATACCGCGCTATCCCGGAAGAGTCGCTTGACCAGAGTCTTCTTGAGGCACTTGCCGCGGGGAGGGGCCCCGATATAGTGCTCCTTCCGCTTGAGCTCCTTACGAGGTACAGAGACAAACTTCAGCTTATTCCGTACGGCACGTATACCGAACGCATCTTTAAAGACACCTTCATTCAGGAAGGCGACCTCTTTTTATTCCCAAAGGGTATCGCCGCGCTCCCGTTTATGCTTGACCCGCTCACGATGTACTTCAACCGCGACCTCCTTGATGAGGCGGGTGTCGTGGAACCTCCGAAATACTGGGACGAGTTTATCGCGCTTGGAAAGAAACTGACCGTGCGAGACGAGGACGGCACTATCTCGCGGAGCGCCGTCGCGCTCGGCGAGTTTCGGAACGTGAATAACGCGAAAGAAATCTTGGCAAGTATGTTCCTGCAGGGCGGAAACCCGATTATAACGACGGATTCGTCTGGAGGTCGCTCAACACTCGGACAAACCGGCGTTTCATCCATTTTGGATTTTTACACGGAATTCGCGAATCCGCGGAAACCGGATTATTCGTGGAATCGCGCGCTCCCGACTGCCAAGAGTTTTTTCCTCTCTTCAAAGCTCGGGGTGTATTTCGGTCTCGGAAGCGAGTACAACGAGCTTCGCAAGGGGAATCCCAATCTTGATTTTGACGTAGCGCTCTTCCCCAGACCACGGAACCAGAATGTCGGTATGTTGTACGGCAAACTTACCGGCGTTTCTATTTTACGCACCTCGCGTAATAATTCTTCGGCTCTGCAGGTCGCTTATACGCTCGTCACACCAAAGGCGGCAGACCTACTCCGCGTCAAAACAGGCCTTCCTCCGGTACAGCGTGCTCTACTCGCGCAGAAGCCCACGGACGCGTATGGAGCGATTATGTACGATTCAGCGACGCGCGCCAGAGGGTTTCTTGACCCGAACCCGAAGGTGTCCTCGGAGATATTCCGCGCTATGATTGAGGGGATTACGAGCGGAAAGATTCGGAGCGGGGAAGCCGCCGTGAAGGCGCAGTCGGAATTGAATGCAGCGATTAGATAATATAATGCAAATACCGCCAATACCGAATGCAAATACTGCGAATCGGATTCCCCATTTGGGGCATTCGCATTCCTCATTCGCGGTATTTGCATTATGCTTTTTATGAAAAAACTTCTCACCACTTTTCTTTCAATACTTGCTATACTAGGAACAGTCGTTCCTGTCGCGGTTCTTGCGCAGTCGCAGCAGACGGAGCGAGGGGCCGAGACCACGTATAAAGAGTCGTATGTTCCGTGCGGTACACAGGATACAATGAAAAAAGTGCCGGTATTGGGTGCAGACAAAAAACCGACTGGAAAGTATGAGCCGAAGGAGTATTCATATACCGTGGATGGAAAGACCGTCAAAGGCGACGGCATCGTGGACAATCCCTGCACGTTTACCGACGTGATAGAGCTTGCGAAACGGTTGATGATGGGGTGGATTATCGCCGGAGTCACCTTTGCCACGATGGGCTTCGCGTACGCGGGTCTGCTCTATATCACCGCTATGGGTTCTTCGGAGAAAATCAGTCACGCGCATATGATTTTCGTGAAGACGTTTTGGGGACTCGTGTTTATGCTCTCGGCATGGCTTATCGCGTACGCGATGGAGCAGGTGTTTCTTTCCGACACGGCGAGATGCAATTTTTCGTTTTTAACCACTCCGGAAGATAGGGAAAGGTTAATCTGTGACCCATAGTGACCTCTCGTATTATGAATTGCAGACCCCTTATTTCTGTCATTCCCGCGCTCCCACCACCCCGCCTCGCAGACCTGCCTGCGCCGCGGATGTCGCGGCAGGCAGGCTCGGCACCCCTCCTCGGACAGGAGGGGAGGGGAATCTAGAAACAGTTCATATTCGCTGGATTCCCTTTTTCAAGAGAATGACAGTAAAGAGAAGAGAGCGAACCTATTTATAAGTCTTACACTCCATCATGTTCCCAAATGAAAAAGCGGTACAAACGGTAAGCACAAAAGCGCGCACAGCATCGCGCTTCGGGTGGATTGCGCTCCTCTCCTCATTGCCTATGCCGATATTGCTTTTCGCGGAGACGGACCCGTGCGCGGACCCGACACGTCTGTGCAATCCGATTAAATATGAGAATTTGACCTCCTTCTTTCTCGCGATTATCAACGTCGCGATTCAATATGGCGCCATTTTGATTGTGTTCTTTATCGTCTTCGCGGGTTTCAAGTTTGTCACGGCGCAAGGCAACAGCGAGAAGGTGAGTGAGGCACGGAAAATGCTCACGTGGGTCGTGGTGGGGGCGTTCGTGCTCCTCGGCGTCTATGTCATCCGCGCGGCCATCTGCGGAACGATAAAACAGCTTGGCGTTACCGTACAATGTGAGATAACGCAGTAGTAGTATACGAACATACAATCCTTAACCAAAAATCCTTTATCCTTAACGTCAAAGATTAAAGATACAGGATTAAAGATTCTTTAAAGTAATTAGTCCAATTCTGTATATGAGAATCCTAAGTGCAAAAGTGTATACACTCTCTAACCTATTTCCTATCTCCTATCTCCTCTTTCCCCTCCTCGCTTCCGCCGAGCCCATCCGCGTTTTCACCACCCCGAATCAGGACCTCACGTTTCTGTCGTTCGCACAGCGGCTTTCCGGTATTGCCAATACCATCATCCCGTTTCTCATTGGAGTCGCGTTTGTGTTTGTCATTTGGGGCATTTTTAAATATATACGCCACGCGGGAGATTCGGAAAAGGTGGCCGAAGGGAGAATGATGCTCGTGTACGGTGTCGTCGCTCTTTTTATGATGCTTTCCTTCTGGGGATTTGTTATGATTATCAAGAACAGCCTGTTCGGGTAGTAAGTACCAATCTACTAGTAAGTACCAATCTACGAATGAATACTAATCTACAAATGCTTACCAATAAGACCCGACGTTTTTTCCGTCATTCCCGCACCCCCCTCTGTCATTCCAGCGAAAGCTGGAATCCAGTCGTTATGGTCGCAGTCGCCGTACTTCTCATCATAGGGACGGTGTCGTTCGCGACTCCAGCTTTTGCCATCCAGTGTTTTAATGGCGACACGGGGATATGGTTTGAGTCTGGAACGGACGAGTGTCCTAGTGGTGCCACGCTAGACCCCGGTATAGTTAATTGGACAAATACCGACTCACTGGTCAGGATGGGCAGTGAAAACGGGAACAGTGGCGGTGGCAACATTACCAACTTGATTTTCCGTATCAACGCGATTCTGAACACCATTGTCCCCTTCCTCGTCGGTATCGCGGTGTTTATCGTTATGTGGGGCATCTTCGGCTATATCTCCCATTCCGCGGAAGAGGAAAAACGGCAGGAAGCAAGGCAGTTTATCCTCTGGGGTGTCATCTTTATTTTCTGTATGCTTTCCATTTGGGGTTTCGTGAATATCATGGACAACAGTTTTAATCTGAAGAAAGACCCCATAACGGTACCGTCGGTGTTTCCCCCCAGTCCATAAATTATATGGCTTACACGTTCGTTATGAATTCTCCCTTACTAAAGGGAGTACTGAATATAGTCGTAGACTGCCGAGTCGGCGAGGGGGAGGGTTATCTCCCCTATCAAGGGGAGCACTGCCGTCTTCGGCAGGAGGGGTGTGACACCCTCCGCCTCGGAAGACCTCGGCACCTCCCTTATTAGGGAGGACATACCCCCCGCCGTATCAGAATACGGCACCCCCTTTGCTAAGGGGGAATAAGACACCAGACCTATCAGCTATAAGCTTCATCATATGCAAACCGTCTCCTCATTTTTAGGCCAAATACAAACCATATTGGACAGAGTCGTCCCCTTCATTGTCGGACTCGCCGTTTTTATCGTCATCTGGGGAATTTTCACCTATCTCACGCACGCCGCCAACGAAGAGAAGCGGGATGAGGCGAAAAAGTACATTCTCTGGGGCGTGATTGGCGTGTTCTGTATGCTTTCCGTATGGGGGTTCGTGAATATACTCTATAACAGCTTCACGCTTGAACGACAGATAGACGGAGGCAAAATCCCAAAGGTGCCGAGAGTGGAGAGCAGTGGCCAGGATGGGGCACTTCCTTATGCTCCTGATGATATGTTCTCGCCATTCTAAATTCACATTAGTAGGGCTTACGCACTTTTTTCTTACTCTCCCCTACTAAGGGGAGCACACGCGCGTCTAGCGCGGGAGGGGTGTGTGTAAGTTCTAATTAGCTACAAAGATATGCATACTTTACGGAGAAAATGTACAGCACTCATTAAGCAGAGTCTTTTTTGGCTTTTCGCGCCCTTGATCGCACTCGCGGACACGCCTCTCGTGGAAATCACCGACCCGCCTGCGGACGCGACCGACCTCGTCAATCGCATCAGCACGTTTATTCTCAACCCCATCATGTACGTGCTGTTCGCCGCGGCGTTCGTGGTCTTTATCTGGGGACTGGTACAGTTCGTGGCGAATCTTGATAACGAAGAAGCACGCTCTACGGGAGGGAAGCATATGCTGTGGGGAATTATCGGTATGGCTATTATGGTCGGGGTCCCCGGCATCATAGCCATCATCCAAAACACCATCGCGCAGATAGGGGGGTGAGAAGAAGCTGTTAGCTTTTAGGTTCTAGCTTCTAGGAAGACAATAAGATAAAAAGCTTCTAGCTTTCAGATTTTAGCTTCTAGGAAGAGATAAAAGGCTCTAGGTGTTAGGTTCTAGCTTCTAGGGGGGTTTCTCACTAAAACCTTGAACCTAAAACCTAGCACCTGTTTCTTGACTAGAACCTACAACCTAGAACCTAAAACCTTCTCCTGTTGTCCACACCTACACTTGCACCGCCTGTGGAATAGTCTACAATTAAGGGGATTTTGCATTACAAGGGTCGGTTTTACTAGTTTATTTATTAATCTTCAACTATGAAGAAATTTGCAATCACAGCGTCAGCATACCTTTTGCCTCTCGCTGCTTTCGCCGGAACTGCGGATGATGACAATATCGCGAACCTCATTGTCCAGATTAACGCGGTTATCAATACGATAATCCCGTTCCTCGTCGGACTCGCGGTTCTGATTATCATCTGGGGTGTATTTAACTACATCTCGGGTGCGGGAGATGAAGAGAAGCGCGCGCAGGCCAAGCAGTATATCGTGTGGGGTGTTGTCGGTGTGTTCATTATGCTCTCCATCTGGGGACTCGTGAACGTACTCGTCAACAGCTTTGACCTCAAGAAGACGGGATACCAAGCCGGAGATGAACAGCTTCCCAGTTTCGGTGACGAATCGCTCGACCCAAATACGCCCAATCCGGCGGGAGGATAAACGGACCTTTTATAGTAAACTCCCACACCACACATTCGGTTGGTGCGTGGGTAAACCGTCCAGCCGTAACGTTTACGGCTGGGCGGTTTTGCGTTGATTTATCCCCCTTAATAAAGGGGGTGACCAGCCGTAGTTTGCCGCAAACTACGGCTGGTCGGGGGTTGCGCACCCTCTTCAGCAGGAAGGTTCGGCGCCGGCGGGAAGTGGGGTGGTCTGACAAAAAAGAACACCGCAGATTTGGTCTGGGTGTTCGTGCGTCCGCCTTGGCGGACAAAGTACCCGAACGGATTTTGCTCCGGCAAAATCCGAACGGGCAAGCAATCGTCACCGCAATCGCGGTTGGGACGGTGTTCCCGCCGACTGGAACTGCCCAGCTCCGATCACCGCGCCGGTGGTGCTTGAGCCCTTTTCCACGAAGCCCCTTCTTCGGTCTCTATCAAAGTGTTGGTTCTGGGAACGGGCGTGCTTAACCGCCTGCTCCGTCAGCCGTGGCTGACCGGTAGTGACTTTACCGCTCGCTCTCGCCGAAATGGCGAAGCGGGTGGCGGTGGAAGTGGAAGAATACGAGGTCAAAACACCCCGTTCCCGTCCCGCCCTTGAGTGAGGGAAGAAGAAGGCTAGGAACCCCGTACCCAGCAACCCAATCTGTCCCCGAAAGGACTGGTCGGGATACGTTCCCCAACCGCCTCGGAGTGACGAGTTATACCGCGACCCCCGTGATTGAGGATGTGCCGTCGGAGGAGGCGGAGGTGGAGTTTGCGCCGGAACAAGTTGAAACCCGTTCGTTTCGGCAAATGCCCGTTCCGCCGCCATGAGCTCAATCAACTTCTGCCTCCGCTGATATTCAAGACGGTCTCTGTTTTCCAACTCGGCGTTACGTCTGAACGTTCTTCCGCTATTGGAGTAATCAATTTTTTGAGGTTCCTGCGCCAAGTTGTAATGAACAGTGGGGGGATATATTTTCGACACGTGGGTGCTACTGCACCCAACGGCTGAAAAAACGATTGCGATGGCAAAGGACATCCCCCTTATCAAAGGGGGTGGACGCATTCTTATGCGCCGGGGGTTGTTGTAGAACACCCCTCCTCCGACGTCACGTCGGAGTGCTCCCCTTTTACCCCAACACCAAGTTGCGGCAACTTGGTGTTGGGGTGTAAGGGAGATACAGACGAGTGTGAGGAGTTACCGCGCAATGTAAGTATTCACACCTCTTATTCTCCTAGTCTACGACTACAGGCTTTTCTAAAAGGGAGCACCCGCGTCTTCGCGGTGGAGGGATTTAACAACCCCCGACCAGCCGTAGTTTGCAACAAACTACGGCTGGTCACCCCCTTTACTAAGGGGGATAAATCCTCCGCCTTTCAGGCACCCCCTTTAGGAAAGGGGGAATAAGAGGTGTGGGAAGTTACCCTGTAGAAGTTAAACCTCTACAGCGGCTGTAGAGGTTTAACTTCTACAGGGTCCCAGTGTCCAGGGGGCAGGCGCTCCGTTATTTTTCAATAAAAAAAGCGCCAGAACATGATGTCCTGACGCCGGTCTCGGTTGAGACCTGACGATGCTAACGCGGAGCGGCGGCGAGGGTGTGAATCACCTTCCCCCCGGGCCGCACGTGCTGGCGGTATGTCGCCTGGCGGGTCGTCGCGGGAACCGCCCTCGGTGCCGGTTCGGGCTCCGGCTCTGGCACGAAGACGGCCCTTCCGTCTTTCGTGTAGAGCCACTGGCCTTCAAGCTTGACCATCCGCCCGTTTTTGAGGACGGTTGGATTTTCAGGCTCAACGGGGGTGACCGTTGCCGTCGGGTCGGGCTGCGCGGGGTTGCTCTGCGCAACCTGATTGGTGGTCTGCGGCGTCATCGGTGCCGGAACTCCCGCTACTTTCGCGGGTGTCGCTGTGGGAGACGCCGCATTCGCCGCCATCTGCGCCTCTTTCAAGGCGCCGACGAGCTGGGCAACCGTGGGAACATCAAGCACTGTTTGCTGTGCCCCCGCTGTTCCTGCCTCAATGGTACGGGTCTCCTTGTACTCCCCGTCACCAAATGAGGTCTTCCAACTCGCATCAACGACGATGCGGTTGGTTTGCGGGCCACGAACGAACCGGTTCGTGTCGGTGACGTTGGTTACCACGGTTGGTGACGCAACTGACGGATTCAGAGGGCTGTTCGTGACAGTCACCTGAACTGGCGGCTGGTTGGTGAGCACCGACCTAATGAGGTCGGCCATCGCGTCCCAATCCGCCTGGGTGAGTGTACTACCCACCACGTTGGTCGTGGCGGCCGGCGCGCTCGCAACTACCGGCGCCGGATTTGTCGGCGGCACTGCTGGGAGCAGAGCCCCTGCGACTGTGTTGGTGTCAGGCGGCGTGTTGGTGCCAAAGTACGGAGGGAGGGCGGAGAACGGATTTGTTGTGGCGCTCGCGACCGCCACCGTCGTTGGTACGGGCGTGGTGTCGGGTTCCCAGAGATACAATCCAACACCAACCAGTATGACTATCACGGCAAGTGCCAGTAGTAGGATAATGAGAAAGGGCTTGAGTCCCACATTGCGGGGTTCGGCTTCATTCAGGGGTTCGCTCATAAAGGAATTTCTGTAGACGGACGTTTACGGTTGACCGATTCATTCGGTAGAGAATCGTTTTCTCTACCCTCCATTATAACATAGGACTGCTTTTTTGGCAAGCCCCGAGGGGGTAACTCTCCGTACCTCCCGAAGGATGGCTTTAATTCTCCCTTTTCTAAAGGGAGCACCCGCGTCTTCGCGGTGGAGGGATTTAACAACCCCCGCCCTCGCCGACTCTGGCACCCCCTTTACTAAGGGGGATAAATCCTCCGACTCACCAGAATGAGTCACCTCCTTTAAGGAAAGCTTGTAGTCGCAGACTAGAGGAATAAAGCCGTACAATAAAATAGCGCCAGAACTGGTCTGGCGCTGGTCTCGGTTGAGACCTGAACGAAGAGTGAAGTTACCGTGGGGCGGCGGCAACAACATAGTGTCTCCCCCCGCTCTTCCAAGCCTCTAAGTACCCCGGCTTTGCCGTTTGGGGACGTTGGATTATTCCCACAATCGGTCCGGGGGCACCGCGAGTCTTTTGCCTCACACGGGGCTCGGAAGCCGTTCCCGAGGTAATTAGGACGTATTGACTGCCGTCCCAGTAGTACAGCGGACGAGGGATGGCTTGAGGCTGGGGCTGTGCAGGTTCGAGTTGCGGAGCTGGCTGGACGCTCCTTAACGCCGCAACGAGTTCCGCGTTCGCCTTGGCGTATTCCGCGAGGAGGCGGGATGTCTCCGTCACTTGAGCCTTGAGCTCGGCAAGCTGTGTTGCCAGATATACGGCATTGGTTGAGACCGTACCGGCTGGCGGAAGCGGCGGGCTGTTTGTTGCGCTTTGCCCGTGGGCGACAAAAGCGGTTGATGTTAAAAGGACAATGGCCAGGAGAAGGTTTTTTGTCTTCATAATCTCAAGGGAGTGGGTTGTTGAATTTCGGACGTTCAGGGTTGGCCGTGCTTTGGTAAGCACGGCGAAGAAAACCTCTTTCTCTGAAATGACCGTACCACGGAAATACAAATCGCGCAAGTATTTGGCACGTAACTCCTCACACTCGTCTGTATCTCCACTAGCAAGGGGAGCACTCCGACTTCCGAGTCGGAGGAGGGGCGTCTCTCCCTTAATAAAGGGAGTCCCTCATTCTGATGAGGGGAGGGTTGTAACAACCCCCGGCGCATCAGAATGCGTCCACCCCCTTTACTAAGGGGGATGTTACCGCGAGTTGGCTACCTACCAAAAACAGCCCCGACTTTCATCGGGGCTGTTTTTGGTAGGTCACTCCACGTGGTCTTTTTCTTCCTCCTTTTCTTCCTTCTTCTTTTTTCGGCGGGCGATGAGAACGCCGACGAGTATCGCGAGAATAAGTCCGAGTATCACCATCACAGGGCCAGTTATCCACGACAGGAATGCCAACGCCATAAGACCGCCCGCCTTCGTAACGTCAACCTGGCCGCAGGAAAGCGTTACATTTTTCTCCGCGGAATGTATGGCAACCGTCGCCTTTTTGACTCCCGCGGTTTCGTATATTTTTGTGGTCGTACTTGCGTTTCCCGAAAGCAACTCGTCTCCATTCCAGAGGAACTGGAACGAACCGTTACCTCCTACCACCGCCGTTTGCCAGACGATTTCCTCGCCTACTTTCGCTTGGGTTACGGAAGGAGAGCAGATACCCTGAATATCCAGTGTCTGCGCTACCACAGGCGCGGCAGAGGGGGCAACGGCAATCTTCTGGGTTACGACAGGGGATTTGTAGCCTACCGACACGGCGTTCGTACAGGCGGCTACGATACGGGCATTTCCGTCCGTAACCGTAAGCAGAGCGGGCTTTATGCCAACCGATGTATATGTCTTTGAAATGAGTGGGCGGTCGCCCGTGAGTCCGTCCGTGCCATCCCACGCGTAGGTCGTGTTCGCGCTTGTCCCCGAAACAACGGCAAGCCACGTGACGCTTTCACCAGGAGCAATCCGGTCAGGAACGGCATAGCACGATGCGCCGAAACCAGCTTGCCCGAATTGCGAGTATGAAGAAGATGAAGCCCCTATTTGCACCGAACCGCAGGAAACCGTCGTCATTTGATTTCCGGATGTCACGGTTAATTGCGCGAACTTTTCTCCGCTCCGCGAGTAGCTTGCCGAGAGTGCGCTCAAGTTTCCCGAAAGTCCGTCGGTACCGTTCCACGTGTAGAGGTAGCTTCCAGTACCGCCGACAACTGACGAAAACCACGTGACCGATTCGCCTACGGAGGCATTCAGCTTTGCGGAGGTACAAGAGACGGAAAGCGCGCTTGCCACCGTTCCACGGTTTGCAGAAGTACTGTAATACTCATCAGGACCTCCGTTGGGCAAGAGATACAAGGCACCATTTACTGGATTCCGCTCATAACGGAGCGAGCTTTGCGCGGACAGGGAAGCAGGCACGGCAAATAGGGCAAATGTTCCAATCAAAAAAAGCGCCTGAATCAGCAACGTGCTATAAGAAGATGTTTTGTTCATGGTCGGTATTATATCAGATAACACAGGTTTGTCAACTATTCGTCTTATTTCTCCCCATCTCCCCTAATAAGGGGAGTACCCGACTGTGTCCCGCCGTAGCCTTGCGCGGAGGGGGAGTCTTCGAGTGGAGGGGTGTTACACCCTCCGCCTCGGAAGACCTCGGCACCTCCCTTGATAAGGAGGAATTAAAAGACCTGAACGTCTTGCGTCCCTGTGGATAACACCAAGATAGTTATGGTATGTCGTGCTACACTATGATTGTTCTATCTATCCGTTGTCTTTTATCAGTAATCGAACTTATGCATCTTTTTCTTATTCTCCCCTACTAAGGGGAGCACGCGTGCGTCTAGCGCGGGAGGGGTGTGCGTACGTCCTACATAATTCCTTTTATGTCAAAGCATATCAAATTTTTGAAACGAAGCGTGCTCACGCTCGCGGCCGTTATGCTCGTCCTTCCCTTCGTGGCGAAGGCGGAAGATTTCGGTTCAGTCGAGATAAGTAAAAAAGGAAAGGTAACGCTTACCGCGCAGGCAAGCGGTTTTGCCACGAAGGGAGGTTCCGTTGACGCTCCTCCGAATACCCTCATTACGCTTACATGGACCATACCGGATGGCTGGAAGGGTTGCTATAGCAACTGGCAAGCCGCGATGATTGCAGTAACCGACCCTAAAACTAAAACCGCTTTCATCAACAATACCGCTTTTCCAAGAGGCCGTATATTTGGTATGACCTGCTTCGGTGTCGGACAGGCGCAAACAGTGGCGGTGAAAGTCAATATCGTTAAACCGGATATTTCCATCGCCCGCTTCTCCGCTATCGGGAAGAAACTGATTCCCGCCGCTGTCGCCGTTAAGGCCAAAGATGCCATACTGGAGAGAAAAGACACGGTGGGCCAGGTAATTCAGCCAGCTGTTCCCGCGGTTGCCCCACGTCCGGCAATTCTTAAAAATACTTATGAAGCGGGCCCGGGGGCTATCACCTTCAGTGCTGTGGTGAAAAATTCGGGGCGAACCAGCGTTCCAGCGACACCGCCGATAACAGTCAGTTATCAGGCGTTACTGTACACGCCGATACTTCAAACTACCTACAAGAGCGTTACAAAAGTCCCCGACGCTAAATGGAATGAAAATAACATGAGAAATGTAAATCTTGAGGGGGGTTTCGCGATTGCGCCAGGAGCCATGCCGAACGTTTCGGCATATTCGCACGAAACCTCCGCCGGAGGCCCGTGGTATTTCAGAGTATGGGCTGATAATCCAAGCGTCGTTGACGAGTCAAACGAATCTAACAATAAGACAGTAGCCGGTCCTTACTACTTCCGCTAGTACCCAATTAACTTAATCCTGACCCCTCTTCCTCTCCCCCTTTCCAAGGGGGAGATTGAGAGGGGGTAGTTTCAGAATTAAGTTAAAGGAGCACTAGCGCGGGAGGGGTGTGTGTATGTCCTCCTTTATGAACGCTACTCTACAAACCGCTCTTGTTCTCCTTGCTTTCGTCCTACCGACGGTGAGTTTCGCCGATACGCCGCCCGTCGTTGACCAATTTCCCGACCCGTTTCCGACGATTAAGTCGGTAGGTCTTCAGACATCCATACAGATTGGCGGTGTGCCGGTGAAATTACCCGTAACAGTC
>LCQF01000030.1 GCA_001004005.1 Parcubacteria group bacterium GW2011_GWA2_49_9 | reverse complement strand
TTTTTCTGTATTATCAAAAACCAGGGGCAGAAGGCCTGCCTCCTCTTTTCCTTCAAATCCAACAATAAAATTAAAGCTGAAACTGCCGGCATGGAAGCAAAAGCGGAAATCCCACAAATCCCATAATACCCTTTTCGGGCTGAATTTCTCCCAAAGCTCTTTGCATTCTTTTTCGCCTGTAACTGATTTAACCCGTATTTGGATAACCCTGCCTTTGCCTCCTCCTCAGTAAGGCCCGTAGTCCTTGTCTGAAGATGCGAAAAAATCTCCGCGATTGAATTTTTCGCCAAATCGGAGGAGTTCAATCTTAACAGTTCATCAAGGTTCGACCTTAAATCGGGAGAAAGGTCGAACCTTAATCTCCGAATCAAAAATTACGGCTGGTACTATCAGGAATTACCTCACCTTTCGATGAGCTATGCCTGACTCTAGGGTACGTTCCCTGCTTATTACTACCTCGTCTGCCGGTTGCCTTGCGGCCCCCTTGACTTGCATGCCTTATCCACGCCGCCAGCGTTCATCCTGAGCTAGGATCAAACTCTAATATTGAATTTGTCTGCAAATTCAATCCTTCGAAGCCCGAGAGGGCGTAGTAGGATTTTGCCCTGCTTCGCATAAAGCTACGCAGGGCGAATTCGAAGACGAATTCGCGAACGGAACAAAATAGAAAATAGCACGCTTCGCGTCACCACTAACTACTGACTCTTAACGGTTAACAGTGAAAAGTTAACGGTTAAAAGTTGCTCCTTGAGTTTGACCTTTCGCTAACTTGCTCTCCCTTTGATTAGAAGGTTGAGTGGAATTACTTATGTACTTACTTAATTTTGAATAGACGTTGTGATCCCCGCCTTAGTCTGCGACTACTTCGCTACTGCTTCGTCGCGGGGATGCTCAATTTTGTACTCGCCTTCGGCGAACAAAATTGGCACTTACACTTAACGTTCTCTACATTTCAATTGTCAAAGACCGCACTCTCTCTTTGTGAGTGCTGGACTATTATACTTATATAGAGAGGAGTGTCAAACAAAAAAACAGGGTCGGGCCAAGAATGGACGCAACCCTATAAGGAACCCGCTAGCAACCATACGTTGAGCCATTTTTTCGATTATGCTGTACAAGACTGTAACAGACATTGCTTGACTAACGCCTGCGCCCCACCGGTATCCCACGTCTCGAAAAGCGGAAATCCGTATGCATTGACCAGACCTTTGATTGGCGAGAGACAGACGCTACGCTGTACAAGAATGCACTGTACCGGTATCCGCAACGTAGCAACAGCTCCCAATTGCGCCAAGGCATCAAGATTATCGCTATCCTGGTCAAACACGAATATGGCTCTCCCGCAGCGCCGAAGTTCCTCGGCTGGCCAAAACCCGTCTTGTGGCAGAGCGTCCGATAATGTTCCGCTACTTTTGGGGAAACAGGCAATGCATTCTTTTTGTCCTAGTTCGTTAGACAATTGAACGACAAATGAATGTAGTGAGCTGGTTAAAGGCCGATTATAGCCAACGTACATGTATTCTTTTGTTTTCATAAGGTACAACAGTCACTTCCCTCCTCGGTAAGAACGGTTTTTACTGCATCTCACTCAAGATACAAAAACCGCTCATCACCTTGGTGAAGAGCTGACCTGTGTGTGTTTCTTTGAGAGTTAGTTAGAAGCGCGCACGAGTAAGTTCTCCACCCGTTAAGGAGGGAATAATAATCGCAATAATCGCGATAGCTCGTGCAGATATTTGCATGGTCAAATGATACTCCAACCGCAAAAACTGTCAACAGAAAAATCGAAACTACAAAAAGTACCTGTTTGTCTTAGTAGGATAAAAAGGCAGGAGGTACTTCATAGAATGAATACCCCCTAAAATATCTAACGCTCAATTCTTAACTCACCAGTTCTTCTTTTCCCTTATCGTGACAAGAATCACCCGGTTTGTAACGGAGGTTAAGATTATCTGTCCTTGCCGTCTTGGCCATGCCACACCGAGGTCGTTGTGAATGCTCACGGGTCCATCCGCTGAAACGCCGTAGCTAGAAGTCCGCGAGCGACGCGGAAAATACACAGTTTGACCTGGAGGAACAGTCACATAATGTACTGGACGGTAAACGAGAAGTGATAATTCTCCAATAAAGGGAGGAATTATGAGGCGAGGAATGCCTATTATTAAAAGAATGACGAGGACAAGAGCGAATCCAAGTAACTTTTGCATCTTTTATCCTTTCTCTTTGACTGATTTGCGTTGAAAGACCGATGACGAAGAACCATCTTTGTCTCTTGGATAGTAACATAGAAAGCTACTCTTAACAAAAAAATGTAACGCACTCCTACCGAGCGCGTGGAATATGGATATTACATCAAAAACCGAAAGACGGGGCTGTTTGTATCGAGCATTTCGTAGTGGATATATTGATAAAAGCTGTTGTTCTTTATCGTTAAAAAAGAGCCACGGGGTTTACCGTGGCTCAACTGAATAAGAGAACAACTCAGACCATCCCTTAACCATCCTTAGTCAAGCGATTTGTTCCGGCCCGAGAGACATCTCATTGTGCGCCGCGCCCGAAGGTATCATAGGCCAACAATCTTGGTTGGGGTCCACGACACAATCGAGGATAACAGGACCTGGGGTTTCAATCATTTCCCTAAGCATCGCATCTAAGTCCTCCGGCCGCTCACAACGAAGACCTTTTGCGCGATAACCTTCGGCGAGCTTGACGAAGTCCGGCCCACGCATAACGCTGTGCGAGAGCCGCCCATTGTGACCGAGTCGCTGCCACTGCTTCACCATACCCGAGCCTCCGTTGTTGATGATGAGGATCTTTATCGGAAGTTGGTATTGGTATGCAGTATCCATTTCTTGGAGCATCATCTGAATAGAAGCATCGCCGGTTATGCAGATAACGAGCGATTCCGAATGAGCGACCTGTACTCCGACTGCGGCAGGAAGTCCATATCCCATCGTCCCCAACCCACCTGAAGTGAGAAGCCGTTTGGGTTCCTCAAAGCCATAGTGCTGAGCAGTCCACATCTGGTGTTGTCCGACATCGGTGGTGATGTACACATCACGACCTTTTGTGAGGTTGTAGAGTCGCTCAATGGCCAACTGCGGCTTAATGGTTGTTGTTGAGTTCGCGTAGGCGAGAGATTTGCACTCGCGCCATTTGTCGATTTGTTGCCACCATGACCGTAGCACCGTCTTGTCCGGAATCACTGAACTCGTCCGCCATAGCTGTAGCATCTCCTCAAGCACACACGCGCAATCTCCGAGAATCGGCACATCGACTTTAACGTTCTTGTTGATTGAACAAGCATCAATATCAACGTGAATCTTTTTGGAATGCGGCGAGAACTCTTCCAGCCTTCCGGTAATCCGGTCATCGAAACGCACCCCCGTGCTTATCATGACATCGCAATCATGCATTGCATGATTGGCTTCCCACGTTCCGTGCATCCCGAGCATGCCGAGCCATTGCGGGTCGGAAGCCGGATAGGCTCCGAGTCCCATCAAAGTGGACGTTATCGGAAAGCCCGTCGCACGCACCAATTCGCGTAGAAGCTCACATGCCTTTGTTCCAGAGTTGATGATTCCCCCACCGGTATAGAAAACCGGCTTTCGAGCGCTCCACATCAGTTTCATCGCCTCCTGTATTTTGTCTTGGTCCCCCTTAATCTGCGGCCGATACGTCGGGTGCCCAATGCTTGGCCTTTCATAAACCCCAGAGGCAATCTGAACATCTTTTGGTATGTCCACCACTACCGGACCAGGCCTTCCTGTCCGAGCTATGTGGAAGGCGTGGTGAAGCGCCTCCGGTAACTCCGCTACGTTCTTCACCAAGTAGCTGTGCTTAGTACACACCGCGGTCATACCGACGATGTTCATCTCCTGAAACGCATCGGTGCCTCTTAAGTATGTCGGCACCTGGCCGGTAATGACGACGAGAGGAACGGAGTCCATATAGGCGTCGGCGATGCCAGTAACCGTGTTGGTCGCACCGGGACCCGATGTGACCAGAACTACCCCAACCTTTCCAGTCGAACGGGCGTACCCTTCAGCCCCGTGAACCGACCCTTGCTCATGGCGACCGAGGATAAGTCGAGTACGATGTGTCTGATTATATATCTCGTCGAACACTGGGAGAATCGCTCCCCCGGGGTAGCCGAAGATATCCGTTACCCCTTCTCCGCAGAGTGCTTCGATAACCATCTGTGCTCCAGTCATTATTCTGTTCATTGTCTTCTCCTGTATGGTTGATGTTTTCTCTTTCAAGCTTGTTTTCAAAGGGCAATATTTCTTTCATCCGCACAACGGCAAAGAAATAAGCTCCGGAATCATGTGACTCCGGAGCTTATCTTTGAGATTTTGTGGGGGAGAAATTTAGGCAACAACATCGCAAAAACCAACTCTGGAGTTAGTCTTCACGACGACAAGATTTGTTGCTCTAAACGGCATATATTCACTCTACACCCGATCCAAAAGTTGTCAACACAGTATGGATTACATTAGGAACCTAAAGACGGGGCTGTCGTTCTTCAAGAGTTCGTACGTGAGACCGACTTTGTCCATTCTTTTAAGAAGCGGCTCAAAATCTCTTTTTTGTGCAAGCTCAATTCCAACCAAGGCCGGCCCGTGTTCACGGTTATTTTTCTTCACATACTCAAAGAAGGTGATGTCATCGGTGGGGCCGAGCACATCATTGAGATAGGTGCGGAGAGCCCCCGGCCGTTGGGAGAATTCAATCACGAAATAGTGCTTGAGTCCCTGATAGACGAGACTACGCTCAATGACTTCGGTATACCGGCTGATGTCGTTATTGCCTCCGCTCACAATGCACACCACTACCTTACCTTTTATCTTGTCCTTCATCTGTTCAAGGCCAGCGACCGAAAGCGCCCCCGCTGGTTCGGTAACAAGTCCGTCATTTTGATACAGCGAAATCATTTCTTGGCATACCTTCCCTTCCGGCACGAGAAGCATCGTGTCTATGATGTGTTTCGCTATCGCAAAGGTGTGTACACCGACCGTCTTCACGGCGACACCGTCAACAAACGTATCCACTTTCGGAAGTGTGACGACTTTACCGGCCTTCAGTGACTCGGCCATTGAGGGCGCACCGACCGGCTCAACACCGACAACCTGTATGCGCTCGTCTTTGAACTTCAGATAGGAACCGAGGCCGGAAATAAGTCCACCTCCGCCTATCGGCACAAGCACGTAATCGGGCGACCTACCCAACTGGTCCAGTATTTCAATGCCGATGGTTCCCTGCCCCGCGATGACCTGTAGATCGTCAAACGGGTGGATGAATGTTTTACGGGATTTGTCGCAAAATGCCCGCGCGTTTTTATAGGCCTCGTCAAAGTTATCTCCGACAAGCGTCAGCGTTATCCATTTCTCACCGAGTGCCTGCACGCGGTTAACTTTCTGACGCGGAGTATTCTTTGGCATATAGATGTAGCCCTTGATGCCGAGCTTCGCACAGCTGAAAGCCACCCCTTGCGCGTGGTTCCCCGCACTCGCGCAGACGACACCTTTTTTCCGCTCCTGCGGGGTAAGGAGCGAGATGCGGTTATACGCCCCGCGTACTTTATACGAGCGCACAGGCTGAAGGTCTTCTCGCTTCAGATAAATCGTCGCGCCAAAGCGAGCGGAGAGTGTTTTGTTCAGCCGGAGCGAGGTTTTAATGATGACTTCGTGGATTCTCCCGTAGGCTTCTTCAACAAGGCTAGGTTCTAGTTTTTCCGGTATGTCTTTTTTCATATGTATGAAATCATAGTTTCTTATTCCTCCTTTGAGAAAGCGAAGTAGTCGTAGACTAGAGGTGTCCGAGTCTTAGAGGACGGAGGATTTAAATCCCTCCCTCCTTCGGAGTACTCCCTTTAGGAAAGGGAGAATTCGACCAGACGTGTAAGCTTATTTTAGGTATGCCACACAAGCGATTTCCACGAGTGCGTCTTTGGGAATCCGCGCCACCTCAAGCGTCACCCGCGCCGGTTTCGGGTCGGAGGTGAAGAACGTGGCATAAACTTCATTCATCGACGCAAAGTCCGACATATTTTTGAGGTAGACTTCCGACTTCACCGCTTTTGCCAATGTTGTTCCTGCAGCCCGCAACAGCGCTTCAACATTCTTCAAAACCTGCGTTGTTTGTCCCTTAATGTCGGTTGCCTTGATTTCTCCGCTTGCGGGGTCAAGGGGAATTTGCCCCGCGCAAAAGACAAAGTCTCCCGCGACTATCGCTTGCGAGTAGGGTCCTACCGCCTTCGGCGCGTTTGGTGTTTGTATTGATTTCATAGTAGATACGCTTACCCTAGTCCGTCCGTCAGCAGACGGGTTAGGAACGAATGGCGCATGCGAATGGGGGACACGCTGCAATACCACTCGTGATTGTTAAGAATGTGAGCTAGCTTATAAAAAAAGCTCCTTTCGATGAAGAGCTTCCGTGTATCTTACTTCCTAACTTTAATCTTGAAACTTACATCTAAAGCTGGACACACGCAAAATCTCCACCGATTGTTTCGGTAATAATGCTCTGCCAAATAATGGAGATAACTTGTGCGGACTTTCGCATACTCAAATGGTACTCTAACCTCAAAAACTGTCAACAAAAAGCCGCCGGAGTAACCCGAGCGGCTGCAAGATGTCTTATTAATCAAAATATTCCTCATCAACAGTGCTGCCCAGCAAGATATGATGCGGGATCTACCATATCCCTTAACCTATCCTCCATACGTTGCGACCCCGCATAATGAGCCGTATTAAGGAGACAATGTACGAATTGAGTCCCTTTCAAAGCCTTCTCAAGGGCTTCGGGGTCACTTCTTGCCAACAGATTTATCTCATTTTGCAGCACTTCAAGGCGCGCGTTTAAAGCATTTTCCATAGAACATACTTGCTCCAGTTCCTCCGTCCTCTCTAACCTTGTTTCCACCCAGAAACAAAAGTTGGGTCGGCGAGTAACTGATTTTCCGCATTCTTACTCACTCCGATTTCCTATCGGGATGAGATTTGAAAGCGGAAATGACCGATTACCAAGAATTAACCGACAAACGTCAGCCACTCTTTGTACTTTGGATTCTTCCCCTGCACGATTTTCAGAAATTCCTCTCGTATGTGTGTAGTCACCTTCCCCACCGGAGATTTCATCTTGTGTTCGTCAATCGAAGCGATAGGGGTCACTTCGGCCGCCGTGCCGGTGAAGAAACACTCGTCCGCCGCCCACGCTTCTTTGAGGGTAACGGGGCGTTCCTCGACTGTGTACCCAAGGTCGCGCGCGAGCGTGATGACCGAGCTTCGGGTGATGCCGGGGAGTATCGAGCCGAGTTTCGGAGTGCTGACAGTTGCGCCGTTCACGATAAAGAAATTCTCTCCCGGCCCTTCGGCGATGTTGCCTTCATAATCCAACTGGAGGCCTTCGGTGAAGCCTCTCCCGAGGGCCTCGCGCGCCGCGAGCATGGAGTTAACATACGGGCCGGTAAGCTTGGCGTCCGCAACGGTAGTTTGCGGATGTATCCGGATTGTCTTCACGACACTAATGCGCGCCGCTTCTCCCGCAAGATACGCTCCCCATGGCCACGCCGCCATAATCACCTCCACGGGACAGCCTTCAGGAGAGACACGGAGTTCACCGTACCCGTAAAAGGTGAGCGGGCGGAGATAACAGGACTCAAGTCTGTTTATTTTTACGGTCGCAATCGCCGCCCGCATAAGCTCTTCCTTGGTGAATGGGAGCTTCATACCGACACTCTCCGAAGAATAAACGAGTCGTGCCATATGCTTTTCCAGCTGAAAAATCGCCGGACCTTTGTCGGTTTTGTACACGCGGATGCCCTCAAACGCCCCGCTTCCGTAATGAAGCGTATGTGTGAGGACATGTACTTTGGCATCCGCCCACGGGACGAATGCGCCGTTAAACCAGATTTTCTCGGTAATTTTCATATAGATTATTTATGAGCATGTAATATTTCCTTAATGACCTCGGCACTAAACTGGCTCGTTGACGCGTATGACTGCTCTTTCGGCACAAGGTCTTTGGTTCTGACGCCCTTCGCCCAGACGGCGACAATCGCTTTCTCTATCGCCTCCGCCTCTTTCGTGAGACCGAAACTGTGGCGCAGGAGCATCGCAAGCGAAAGAAACTGCGAGGTGGGATTCGCGGTTCCAAGGCCTGCCATTTTCGGCGCAGAACCGTGAATGGGTTCATACATCCCGAATCCCTT
>LCQF01000029.1 GCA_001004005.1 Parcubacteria group bacterium GW2011_GWA2_49_9 | reverse complement strand
GAAAATAAGTCTCGCCCTTGATGGCACAAAATGCCATGGTAGGTGAGGAGGTACAGGACAACATCGTCGTATTTATCCCGAGACCTACCAGATTGCACAATTTTCGGACATAGCAAAGCAGCCTCCGCTCTGAGTTTTGTCTTTTCTTCAGTTGATAGTTTCGTATAAAGTCGAGCTTGAATCGGCAAAGTATGTCCGGGATCATCAGGAGTATCTTCCAGCCACCACATACGTTCACCAGGCTTCAATCGACCACGAGCATACATGCGAATATGCCGCATTTTTTCTTCCATAGATAAATTCCTGAACTCATCATAAGGAACACCCATTTTTTCAAAGAGAGAATGCTCTGCCGAGAGCTCAACTTCAAAACGAGGAACGTGAGAGGTACGGACGTGTATAACACATTTGTCGTATTCACCCCACTTAACCTCAGGTCTGCCACCCATCTTGCCGAAGACGAGATAGATTTTTTTAACGTCGGCAATGCGGTTTGTTTCAAGGACGCTATTTGCAACGCTACGCCAAGTATCATTTGTCGTAAACTTAACTTCTATTCCAAAACTCCCGACAGCAATATCTGGGAATGCTTGCGGATGTGGGTCAAAATCAATCGCAATCCCTGATCCATTCATTATCTCTTGAACAACCTCCCTAACACGATCTTCAAACTCTTTTGAAGTCTGGAAGGATTTTTGGCGTGCTTCTGCAGTTAGCTTTTCGCAAACTTTATTTAGTATTTTCTGGGATCCAGAATATGGCTCTATTTCAACAATCTGTATTCCCGTTTTCACGGGAATGACACCCCCCTTTGGGTAGTTTCTGCTCTAACTCGGTAGTCATTTAGTATTAAGGCTATTCGAACTGCGGGTCAGGGACTCGAACCCCGATAACATCCTCCAGAGGGATGTGTCCTACCATTAGACGAACCCGCAAAATCCGCCTTACAGGCGAAGGGCCATTAAAAGATAGCTGAAAAACAGCTTTTATTCAACCCTGTGAGAAATAGTCTACCGGCAGGTGAATGCAATTTCTAACGGGGTCAACTTTCAGTTTGTTGCGAAAAAGCGCAGCAAGGAGTAGTCTACGGGGCAGGAAACCGAGCAAATAAACCAGAACTACAATAGACCGTCAAATACACGGATTATGAAAAAACCGAAAACACTGCAAATACCGTCTCCCTTGTTTGCCACGCTCATTGCCTTCCTCGTGAACACACACAACGGCGAGAAACCAAAGACCCGAGAAAAGCTTATTAAAAAGCTACTGACCAGAGAGACTCGGAACGACGTGATGGAGATTCGCCTCAGACCGAACGAACAAAGACTGAAGATTTCGCTTGCCGAAGTATTCGTACGCATCGGGAAAGCCTGCGTACAAATGGGGGAGACTGCGAAGAGTCTCTGAGTCTTGCTCGCAACCCGTCTCTTGGCACGCCTCATCCGCGTGCCGAATTTTTTATCTTAACCTTTCTACTTTCCCAATACTACTTTATACTCCACTCTATGATTAACTTCCGCACCAATTCTGCAGACTATCCCCGTTATCGTCTGAATTCACAACAGAGAAACACCGAGCAGAAAACCGTTAAAAGTAAAACGGGGCAAATTGGTGTTGGGAAAAAAGCTGTTTTGTTTGATATTGACGGAGTCCTCCTGGACTCTTTTGACGCAGGTCTTCGGCTCTTTCAGGACATGCTTGCCTCTATGGGATATCCGAAACCGACACGGCGTGAATTTAGAAAAGTATTTCACCTTCCGCTTGTACCAGTGCTTAAGCACTTTACTAAGTCGGAACTGACCGAAGAACTGGAACGGATTCATGAACTTGTGGAAAAGATACCGTATCATTCGGAACTTCTCTCAGAACCGGAGCACGCAAAGGAAACGCTTATGACGCTGAGCAAAAGTTACAAACTCGGTATCGTTACCAGCCGGAACAAAGCAGGTCTATCAAGACGTTACTTCCCGTTCGCGAACACACGGAAATTCTTCTCGGCGTGGGTAACCGTTGAAGACGTGACGCACCACAAGCCCCACCCCGAGCCACTGCTCCTCGCGGCAAAACGTTTGAAACTGAAACCAAGCGAATGCGTCTATATCGGCGATTCACACACGGATATTGATGCCGGCAAGGCCGCGGGGATGAAGACAATTTTATATGGAGGAAAAAAGCACGCGGATGCGGATGCGCACGTGCGTTCGTTTGAGAAATTGCCCGAGGTCGTGGAGAAATTGGCGTCTAAAAAGTAGCGGCCGATACCTAACGCAAATACTACCACCCCTCAATCCCCTCCTTGGAAAGGAGGGGAGGCATATGGAGAGAATCTATAACGCGGAAGCGGCAAGTTTGAGAAGGTCTTCGTGTATCTTACCGTTTGAGGCGATGAAATAGTCGCTTGAACCGAAGACCCACGGCTCCCCTTCAAAATCGGTAATCTTTCCTCCCGCTTCTTCCACGAGCAAGACTCCCGCGGCATAGTCCCATTTGTTCAATCCGATACAGATAAATCCTTCGGTGCCTCCGCGCGCGACAAAGGCGAGGTCGAGAGCCGCGGCGGCAAGATAGCGTCTCGACTTTACGAAGTGTTCAGCGTTTAGAAAAAGCCTGTTGAGACGGTCCTTTTCTTTCTTTCCAGGACCGAAAGAAATCATCGCATGTTCCGAGTCATCTTGGGATACCCGAGTGATTTTACCTTTCCACGTCATTCCTTTTCCCTTGGCGGCGGCGTACAGTGAATCGCCTATCGGATGGTACACCACGCCCGCTACCGGTTGGCCGTCTTTCAATACCGCGACCGAAACGGCAAACATCGGGATGCCGTTCAAAAAATTAGCCGTACCATCAAGCGGGTCAATGACCCACTGGTAGGGAGAACTGCTCTTCTGTTCCGCACTCTCCTCACTCAAGATACCGTGGTCGGGAAAATGCTTTTTTATTTCGGCGAGAATGGCTGTCTCCGATTCCTTGTCGGCAGCGGTGACAAAGCTCTTGTCCTCTTTAACTTCACGCAAAAGAGCGGTCTCAAAATAACCTGAAACCACCGCGCCTCCTTTCTTGGCCGCTTCCATCGCAACTGCTAATAAGTCCATCGTATTAGAAATTAGGTGAATTAGAAATTAGAAATTCCGTTGGTTGTCCTCAATCAACGGCTATACTTTCCTTCCGATGCCGCACTGGTTTCCTGCACGCGCTTCCCGAAAATCGCTTGCGCGGATGCTACTTTTTCCGGCTTGCCCGACCACTCCTTCATCACCGGTTCCTGCAAGGCACGCGAGTAGGAAAAAGTAATGCGCCACGGAACATTTTGCTTTTTCGCCTGCTTCACGATTTCATTCAGACGCTCCGTCGCTTCCTCCGGAGTTTGGCCGCCGGAAAGAAAGACAATACCCGGGACTTCTTTGGGTACCGAGGCTATAAACGCGCGAAGCGTACTCGCGGCAATTTCTGCGGGGCTGGCAGACACACCCGCTTCTTGTACCGTCAAGAAGTACTTCGGGTTCAATGACCGGCACCAGTCCCGCTTCCTGACTTTTCTTCGCGTACTCGGCAAGCCGTTTCGCGTTTTCAAGCAAACATGCATCGGTAGGAATCGTCTCGCCTATTCGTATCACGGCACGCCATTTGGTGAAGACCGCTCCCATCTTCGCGTATTCGGCAAGGCGTTCGGAAAGTCCTGAAAGTCCTTTCGTTACCTCTTCATCGGGAGTAACACCCCCCACCTCCCCCTCCGCACAAGGCTCCGACGGGACACAGTCGGAAGACCTCGGCACCCCCCTTGATAGGGGGGACTTAAATGGTTCGGTTTTCTGGTCCACCTTAATACCGGGGAGTATTCCACGCTTTGACAGAAAATCGGCAAAGGGTTCACCGGTGCTCGCCTTCTGGCGAATGGTTTCATCAAAAAGAATCACGCCCGAAAGACCGCTTTCAATCTTAGGGGTCGAAAAAAGTAGCTCTCGCCACGCGCGTCGCATATCGGACGTTTTCTCTATGTTGTACTTGTCAAAACGCTTACCGATGTTGGAATCGCTTTCGTCTGCGGCTAGGATTCCCTTGCTTTTTGCCAAAAGCTTATTGGCGGTGTCTTGCAGTGTCATATGTAGTGTAACTAATACGGCCGTGATTGTATCACATTAAGGTGTGTAACAGGAAAGATTGTTTACCTGTCGTCAAATCCAATATCAATCATAGATGTCATGCAAGCCGATATCCAGAAACAAAATCGAAAGCGCGAAAGATTGTCTCTTTCGCTTTCAGCTTTTCTTTTACCGACTTCGCAAGTTTTCTGTAGTGCTTGTCAAAGCGCGGATGCGTGCTGATTTCCATAAAAGGCCACTAATCCAAATCCCCGAGAGATTTAATCTTTCGGCACTTGCCCGATTCATAATCGCGCAAACCCTCTTTAACAAGCGTATCAAGGTCTCTCGCCGCTTTGCCGGTAAGGTAGTATTCGGGTACGGCACGCTCGGAGAGTTTTTTATACTCGGCAAGAGAAAGTACGACAACTCCGCCGTCTTTTTGTATCTGCTTTTTGGATAGGGAGATGGTGGACATAGGAATACTATAGCATTTTTATCGCATGGCGGCAATACGAGATTCATGCCAACGAATACGTTCTGAGTTTATCCGTGCAGTTTTAAGTCGTCAGCGTAAAATTCGTAGTAAGCAAGTAGTGCGGGAGTTGCCGCCACCATCCAAATTAATACTTCCTCCATAGGCAGGCGATGACCGAAAAACGGTAGGAGGCCGATAAAATGCTCTCCGGGAAAAATCCACTGACCGGTTTCCAATGCGACAAATTCAAAAAGCAGCAACGTATAGAAAAAATAGATGCCGACAAAAATAAAACGGTCTGCGAATTTTTTGTAACGATGAAGAAACAAAAGGAGCGGAATGAGAACTGACACGACGCCGACTAAAGCATAAAAATACGGAACACGAGGTACCTGGCCGTACAAAAAGTAATACCACACTACCATTAACACCAGTGCCGAAGAAATGTACACAAGATATTTCAGATGCGGAGAAAGTGGGTCATGTACGCGCCCTCTGTCGAAGAAGTGCTCATATAGTAAGATAGCAAATAATACCCAAAAAAAACTGAACGTGTACACCTCAACGGTGGCCACCCCAAGGAATCTGAACGGGAAGAGGCTTTCGGGAACCACCCAGGAACCGTCAACGGCTGCGAGCGCATCAAAAAACAGAGAAAGTGGGACGGAAAATATGAGAGCAACGATAAAACTTTTAAGGAAGATATCTTGATTTCGGATGATGATATACAGCGCAGGCAAACCAAAAAACAGCAACACAGAAACAAACAGGCTTGTGTTGAGTGTAACGGTGAGGACTGCGGCAAGAATCGGAGAAACAATTATCGCTGTAATATCTACCTTTTTCTTCATGATACGCAGTCTGGATTCCCGTTTCCACGGGAATGACAGAAGATTACTTTTCTTTTGACCGTTCTATTCCCGCTTTGAGAAACGCAGTGAAAAGCGGATGCGGAGCGAGTGGGCGGGATTTGAGTTCGGGATGGAATTGTGTACCGAGGAAGAACGGATGCACCGAGGTGGGAAGTTCGGCAATTTCCATAAGCACGCCATCGGGAGACTTGCCTGAAAACACAAGACCCGCTTTTTCAAGCTGTGGGATATACTCTGGATTTACTTCAAAGCGATGTCGGTGGCGTTCGCTGATGCTCACGCGACCATTAACTTTTGACTTTTGACTTTTGACATAAGACGCATAGGCGATTGTGCCTTCCTCCAACATGCAAGGGTAGGCGCCGAGGCGCATCGTCGCGCCGTACTTCCCTTCGGCCATATGCTTCTTCTGCTCCGGCATAATATCAATCACCGGATGCGGGCCGTCCTTGTTGATTTCGGTGGTGTTGGCTCCTTCCAATCCAGCGACATGCCGTGCGTATTCTATGGTTGCGAGCTGCATTCCATAACACAACCCAAAGTACGGAATCTTATTCACCCGTGCGTATTCTATCGCCTTAATCTTGCCCTCAATACCACTTTCACCGAATCCTCCGGGGACGATAATACCGTCAAAGTCTTTCAGCATAGAATCATCTTTCTCCCCCGTCTCAAAGTCTTTTGAATTAATCCAGGTTAGCTCCGGTCTTTTCCCGAGTGAGTACGCCGAATGCTTAATAGCCTCAATGACGGAAATATACGCATCGGAGAGCACGAAATTGCCGGTATCAAAATATTTCCCAACAATACCCACTTTCACCGTCTCGGTCGCGGCGTGTATTTTTCGGGAAAGCTCCTTCCACTCCTTGAGGTCTTCTGTGTCTGAATGGAGCGCCAATTTCTTCAAAATAAAATCGCTTAGATGGTCTTTCTCAAAGTTAAGCGGAATATCGTAGATGGATTCCACATCGGGCGCGGAAACGATGCTTCCCTTCGCGAGTCCGCACATATACTCAAGTTTTTCCTTTCGCTTGTCGTCAATAGAGCCGCTTGAACGGGCAAGTACCATATCGGGGTGAAGTCCCGAACCGTTCAAAAATCGGACGGCATGCTGGGTGGGCTTGGTTTTGAGTTCATTACCGCCAACGCCTAGCGCGGGAATATAGCTGACGAGAACGAGCAGCGTATCTTCCGGTTGCTCAAACTTCATAAACCTGACGGCTTCAAGGTAGAGTACGTTCTGGTAGTCGCCGACTGTTCCGCCCACTTCAATAATAACGATGTCTGCATCCGCTTCTTCGCCGGCTTTTTTGATTTGCTCAATAGCCGCGAGTGGAATATCCGGAACCACATGCACACAGCGTCCTTTGTATTCAAGATTCCGTTCTTTTTGAATAACGCGTAAGTAGATACTCCCCGTGGTCATGTAATTCGTCCGAGTGAGGTCAATGCCGAGAAATCGTTCGTAATTCCCCATATCCTGGTCGCATTCCATACCGTCATCAAGCACAAAGACCTCGCCGTGTTCGGTGGGATTCATCGTCCCCGCGTCCACGTTGACGTAGGGGTCAATCTTCATCGCGGTTACCTTGAACCCTTTTCCTTGCAGGATGGCGCCAATAGAGGCGGCGGCGACTCCTTTGCCGACACTGGACATGACACCCCCAACGACGAAGATATACTTGCGATTGTTTCCGTGAGTCATGTTTAGTTAGATATTATTCTCCCAAAATATCCTCTTTAATTTTCAATTACCAATGTTCAATTTTCAAAAAAATCTCAAATTAAAAATTAAGGAATTTAGAAATTGATTGAAAATTGATAATTGAAACTTGATACTTAACGTGTTCTTACACGTTTAGATACCTTCTTACCGCGAAGAAACTCGCAATCGCCCCAAGCGCGATACCGGAGCCGGCAATAATCAGGAAGAATTCACCAAAATGAGCGAGGTAATACCGGAAGAGGTTAAGTCCGCTGAAGAACGCCTCCGTGGAATCCCCCAGATAATACGTGAGTGGATACAAGAGAGCAAGGGTGAGGAGTGCGGAAACTACTCCATAGAGAATGCCGGAGATGATAAACGGACCTCTGATGTACTTGTTGCTCGCGCCGACAAGCCGCATCACGCCGATTTCCTCCCGTGAGGTATAAATCGCGAGCCGAATAGTGTTGAACGCGATACTGATTGAGACAACAACGAGGAGAAGCGCGAACGCCATTCCCATACGTTCGGCCGCGCGGATGATACCCGTGAGTTTGTCTATGGCCGCTTTGTTGTCGTAATAGTTAACCTCGTCAATAATAGACGGGGTGCCGCTCCCGAGTGCCGAGTCGCTCTTCAGAAAATTCGCGATGCCCTCATACTGCGACGGCTCTTTCGCACGCACATTCAGCACCGCTCCGAGCGGATTATCGGGAAGCTCCTGTAGAGCCTGAAGGGTAAGTTCATCGCGCTCGTGACGTTTTTTGAAATTCTGGAGTGCCTCCGCTCGGGAAATATATTCCACCCCTCTCACTTCGGGAAGTGTGCGAAGCGAACCCGCGAGAGCGAGAATATCCACCTCCTTCGCGCTGGCGATGAAATACACATTCACATCCACCTTACTCTTCAAATCTTCAAGCGAGGCCTGCAATGTCGCGGAAAGAAAGAGTACCCCGCCAATGACGAAAAGGGTGACCGTCATGATAAGGACGGACGCGAGCGAAACGAACCCGTCTCGGTAGAAATTGACGAGGCCTGCTTTAATGACGCGTTTTATTGAGGTCCACATGATGATGAAATTTCTAATTACCTAATTGTCTAATTCACCTAATAAAATGTCCAATGTTTAATTTCTTGTATTTTTGTTTGGTATTTAGAATTTTATTAGAAATTAGGTGAATTAGATATTAGAAATTCCGGAAAATATGTGTTGTCTTACAACACATATTTTCCGGTGGGGTCATCCCGAATAATACGTCCTTTTTCCATCGTTACCACCCGCTTTTTGAGCGAATCAATAACCCCCTTGTTATGTGTCGTCAGAATGACGGTAGTACCTAACGTATGTATCTTCTTAAGAATCTGCACGATATCGTAGGTGTTAATCGGGTCCAGATTACCCGTCGGTTCGTCCGCGATGATGAGGTCGGGCTGATTGACGATAGCGCGCGCGATAGCGACCCTCTGTTTCTCTCCTCCCGAAAGTTCATGGGGGAAATTCCACATCTTGTCGCCGAGGTCAACCATCTGGAGTACATACGGGACATCAGCGGAAATTTCTTCGTCGGGGCGTCCGGCCATTTCCATGGCAAACGCGATATTCTCAAACGCCGTCTTATTCGGAAGCAAGCGGAAATCCTGGAATATCGCCCCTATTTTCCGCCGGTACTGATGCAATTTGGAACGCTTCAGCTTGTGAATGTCGGTGGAATCAAAAAAGACATTCCCGCTGGTGGGACGTTCTTCGGCAAGAATCAGCTTGAGGAGCGTCGTCTTTCCCGCTCCGGAGTGCCCCACGATAGAAATGAATTCTCTCGGTTGAATCGTGAGCGATATGCCGTCAAGCGCCGCCGAATGGTCGCTGTAGATCTTTGAGACTTTGTTGAATGAAATCATGGCTGATTTGTAAGGAGTGATAACGACTATAAAAATCGCCACCGAGCACTAACTCTCAAGAAACTTGAGAGTTAGTGCTCGGTTATTAAAAATATATTCGCTCTGCTCATTATTTTTATATACAAATCGCCACCGAGCACTACATTTGAGTACTCTCAAAATTAGTGCTCGGTCAAGGATACATACCTCGCTTCACTCCGTTGTATCCTTGATTGTATCCCAAAAAACCAAAAATTCAAAAGGCTGGCAACTATCTCCCAATCGGGTTGACGACAGGTACTTTTGGAATATCTCCCGGCTGTATCACGCGCTCCAAGGCGAACGAATTAAGCAACAAATTCACAAAACCCCACAAGGAGAGCATGCAAAAGACACCGACAACACCCCACATGATAAAACGTTTCGCTTCAGCGAGCTTTTCCTCGTTTCCCGCGTTGGCGATGTAGGTAAAAATGCCCCACAAAATAATAAATACCGTGAGTCCAATGAGGAACGGGACAATAGAATCAAGCACACCGGTCATTCGGTCAATCAAGGTCGCAAAAGTCTGACCGGAAGACGGTTCACCGATATAGTCGGAAAAAGGTGGCGTGGTTTGTGTTGGAGGAGGCGTCGTAGCGACAGGGGGAGGCGTCCCGTCCTGCGTTGTAGGTGGCGGTGTGCCTACCGGTGTCTGTCCCCCCGGCGTTTGCGCCGGAGGAGGATTGGCATTGACCGCAGTCATGCTCTCAATACCGCCGGAAACCACCGACGCAAACACAGCCCCACGCGGAACCACTGAAATCTCAACCAGCAGACAGAAAATGAAAAGTAATATTGTTTTTGTAATGGTATGCATGATGGCGAAAGGACAAAACACTTACAAAACTATTTCAACTGTCGCACGTTCCGAATACTCACGAACACCGAGCGACGCCTCCATATAAAACCGAAAATTCCACACGCCGGCTCCGCCTTCCCAGTTATAGACCGTGGTGTGACCGATACCGGGAAATAATTCCGGCACGTCTGCTTTCACCCAGGGTTTCCAGTCTTTCCCATCAGTAGAGTATTGGAATCCGCCGGAAGAAGTGGGGAGAATGCCGTCGCCACTGTTCGTTGCCTTTGCGGAAATGGTCATAGAGCCGGCATACACCTTACCGAGTCCCGCCTGCCTGCCGGAGATGACGGGCGTAGCGAGAAAGAGTTTTGGCATGCCGGAAGGCGGTGGCGAAGGAGGCAAGGTTGTTCCCACGACAATGAAAACAGGCGTAGCTTCGGAATAGTTATCTTGCTCATTCGTCTCGGTAATCGTGCCGCCACTGTCGGCAACCAACCGAAAACCCCAGTTTCCCGCACCTGCGCCCCACGTGTGCCTCACGGTGGCTTTTCCTCCGGCAATCAGTCCTGCCACTTCAAACGTCACCCAGTCCGTCCACGCGCCATTCGCCGTAACATCGCGATATTGAATCGTATTGCCGAAAGTCTCGCGTATCTCCGCGCCTTCGCTTTTAATCTCCGCGCGGAGGGTCATGTTCCCCGCAGTAAGCGTTGTCCGTGCTTCTCCGTCCGGAGAATCCGAGATTGTTGGCTTGGTTGAGGAGAGATTCACGCTTCCTGTTTGAGTAACACGGGGGGAAGAGAGACATTCCAGAGGATAATCAGCAAACATTGTCTTACCGCAAACATTACCGCCTCCGTCAACAATCATTGACGGTGGGTCAAACACAGGGGCTTGAAGTGTAGTACCAAAATCATTATCGATAAATTTGTTATTACCGCTAATAATCTCTCCAACTACAGGCAATCGTTCATTTGGTATTGTCCCTAATCTAACTGGAAGTAACATGGTAACCCGCGAAGAAAAGACTACCTCATGTTCGCTAGTTGGTACGCGTGCACGAATAAATTTGTTATTTATAAAATTATTATCTTTAAAAAAGATGGAGTGGTCAGCTAGCATTTTCTTTGAGTAATCAGCAAAAGCCGGACGGAGACCATACTCTCTGTAAAGCGCAAACATAAGCGGGGCATCATCAATCGTATTATCTGCAATAGTATTACCCAACCAACTGTGCCAATACCATCCTCCTATACCACAAAAACCATTATTTTTTATATAATTTCTACTGATGCGAATATTAGTAATGGTTCCAAGTGTTTCTATGCCGCAATCCCAATTATTCTCAACGGCATTGTCTTCAATAACATCATTATTTTCATCCTGTATGATAATACCGTCATCTGCGCCACGTTGTTCGCTAAATAACCCCTTCGCACCGCCATTTATTTTATTGTTTACGATTCTGTTATGTGAGCCGTAGTTTGAGGCTATGAGACCGTTCGTAGTGCGAGAACTATCAATTCTAAAAATATTACCTTCTATAGTGCTCTCGTTTGTATATAACTGTTCATAAGTAGATTGAAAATTATTATTTTTTATTAAAAGATTCTTGCTCTCACGTGCTTCAGAATATGACCCGCCGAGAGTATTATTCTGAATTACACCATTCGTACTATTTTCAATTGAAAAAATCCGTTCATAACCAGAAGGCGAACCTGACATCTGAAACAAACAAGATTCAATAGAAAAACCTCTAACATTTTTTAAGTGTACCAATAAAGAACCGACCCCACTCTTTCCAGTGATTGTGTGGCCATTGCAATTTACTTGAACATCTTGCGTATCGTGAATATTCAAACACGGACTTTGTGATGTTGTAATATCGTTCTCCACAACGTACCTCCCGCTCTGCGTAATTTCTCCGCAGGCAGACAATGTGATGACTGCGCCGGTTGCCGACGACGCCGCTCGGCCGGTGAGCCACTCTACCCCTCGCGTAAAGAGCGACGGATTGACGGCAGAGACAATCACCGATGCGGTAGCCGCTTTCCCTTCCGCGTCAAGACAGGAGAGCGAGAAGGTACTGCTCTCGGTCACGAGAACCTGTGCGGTTCCCGAGGGCGGCAGTTTCTCGGTTGGATTCCACGACCCGCGACACGAAACGATGCTCTCATCACCCCTCCACACCACCTCCGCCTCTTCGCCTTTCTTCACCCCAACCGCGTCCGTCGCCCCCTCAACAGAGAGCGTTATCTTCTTTACAAGGTCGGACCTTGTAAAGTCTTCCACGATTTCGTCGCCCGGCACCTCAATAGTCACCTGTCGCCACGATGGGTTCTTTTCATCGCCCGTATTCTCAAAAATCTCACTCTGTATATTTTTCCCTTCGGAAGAAAAAGTCTCCACATTGATAAATCGTTCAAAGTCAATACCGGTACGCATATCAGTGGTGGCTGAAGGAGCCGCAACCGCGGCGAACAGACTATCCTTGAGTAGCGCGAAAAGTCGTGATATCGGCGTTACGGCTTGGACGCCGCCGGGGACAACTACCGGCTTTTCAAGTCCGTCCATCTTCATACATTCCTGCCAATGCGACTTTAGATTTTCTTCTCCGGTAATTGAGCGGAGCAGATACCCGCAACTCACGACATTGAATTGGTCCGAGCCAAAAGCGCCGGTATTCATCATACTTTTGAGTGAGGGGCGATTTTGGACATTGGTATGACAGCCGGACACCGTATCGCCGTACTGGTCCCAGTATGCTCTCTCAAACAGCGTCATAATCTTGTTGCGTCCGCTCGCGGAAGCGGATTTTTTTATCAGTGATTGAATCTGTGTGCGTTCGGAAGCAGTCGTCTTTGACGAGGGAGGGCCAAAGCGAGACACGATGTCAGTGGCGGTTCTTTGAGATGCGGGCGCGCAGTTAGCGTAGTACAGCGTTACATCAAACCCGCTGTGATATTCGTCCTCCAGCCAGCCGAACGAATGCCCCATCTCGTGCATGGCGACATCAGTGCGGATAAAACCGCTGTTGGAATACAAAAACGCAATACCGTTTCCATAGGGGGCATACGCAGAGGGTACGCGAAACTTTCCTGTGTGAAAAAAATATTGGCTCCCATCGTTTCCGCATGAAGATAGAGCTCGCGGTTTCTTATTGGCTCCCACGAAAAATCTCCCGAATAGCGTAGACCAACCAGTATCATCGTGTTGAGCAAGGTCTGCAAAGTGCGCGAAGTAGCGACCTTTTCCTCCGTTTAGTTCCGATGTGCTGTAGGTCTTAAACGGCTCAATCATTTCAAAACCTTCTGTGCGGTATTGTTCCGCACCTCCAATCAAAGTAGGGATATTCATTCCAGCACTCTTCCCTCGCAATCCGTAGCGTCGGGTCATTGTCTTGCACGGCTGTAATCACTTTCTCCAGTTTCTCTGATATGAAGATGCCTTTTGGCCAACCTTTTACTTCCCATTCATAATAAGGAAAGCCGTCTTCAGACTCTTGTCTCGCGTAATGTATCGCCGTTCCTCCGAGAAGAGTCTCGTTTCCTAGAGCGAAATAGACCGTAAATGGGAGCGTCCCGGGTGGATCCACTCTTTGTATCAGCGTCCCCTTCTCATCGTACTGCGGTAGACAGTATTCATTGATGGTCGGCACAACACGCACGACCAAATCGTACACGGGGGTGAGGGGCAAACTTCCCAACCCGCGCTCTTTCTGCATCTTCTCCTCAAATGCGTGTTCAACCAAAAGTTCAATTCTCGGCTTGCCGCTGCTGTCGTACGCAATGCCGGTAAAAATCTGCGTCGGGTCGGGGCAATACCGCGCGTAGGGCGCGGGCGTTTGTGCCGCCGCAAGCAGGGGTGTGAAAAACACGCTCAACAGCAAAAAAGAGAATACCCGTTTCATTGGTGAATAGTATAGCAGAAAAATGTCTTGAAATATGGTATAATATCCCCATGAACGAACCCGCAAAACAACCAGCGAAAGTGAAGCCGACTATCGCCTTCCGACAGGCGCTCTTTTGGGACGTGGACCCGAAAACGATTGACCCCGAGAAAAACGCGGTCTATGTCATTGAACGAATTTTGGATTTTGGGAGAGACGATGAGTTACGATGGATGACGGCATATTATCCACAATCGCTCATCCAGAAAGTGGTGCTCACGTCTCGCGTACTCCAGCCAAAATCACGAGCCTTGTGGGAGCTTGTGTTTGCCTGATGGCCTACCATACTTATGAAGCAAATTGACAATCTACATTTTGAGGCTTTGCCCGTGGATACCAAGTTGGCATTTGAAGCATTCTCAAAAATGCCGCTTTTTCGGGGAGGCGGATGGTATTTGGCAGGAGGAACGGCTCTTGCGCTTCAAGTCGGACACCGCCAGTCCGTTGATTTGGATTTCTTCACGCCGGAAAGCGACTCTGACCGGCTGGCGCTTGAAGGAACACTCCTCAAAACTGGCGACTGGAACACGACATCCGCAACCGCAGGCACGTTGTACGGAGAGTATGCTGGGGCAAAGGCAAGTTTTATCGCTTATCCATTCTTTGTTGCGTCAGGAACATTTGCGCGTTTCGGCACGATTAAAATTCTGCCTGCGGAGGATATTGCGGTGATGAAAATAATTGCAATCAGTCAGCGTTGCCGTAAACGCGACTTCATAGATTTATACTGGTATACGCAAAATCAAGAGCCTCTTGAAACAGTGTTAAGCCGTGTGCAAAAACACTACCCGACAAAGAATCTGAACTTCCCGCACTTCATCAAAAGCTTAACTTATTTTGCGGAGGCGGAGGATGACCCCATGCCCACCCTCTTTTTTGACGCCACGTGGGAACAAGTTAAAAAATACTTCCGCGCCGAAGTGCCCCGCATTGCCCGAAAACTCATCGGGTTGAACCCTGCCTAAATCTCTCTTTCCGCCGCGATGAACTCGTCCATTTCGCCATTCAGCACGTGATCCGCCGTTGCCGTTTTGTACGCGCGGCCTGCATATCTAAACCCGCCAAGGGGTTGGCGGGTTTAGCACGGCGGCATCAGGAGGACAATCTCCGCATGTTATTATTCGCGTATGCAACGTGTTGCGAAACAGGATTACATATTCCTTGCTGTGTGCTCCGTTGTGGTACTGCTCATATACGGACAATCGCTTTTGGGCGGTTTCGTGTTTGATGACCGGAATATCCTGGACAACCGCGCTCTGTTTATGTTCCCCAGCACGCCTTCGGATATCGCGATGGCGCCGCACTGGTCGGAAGGAAGCGGTCTGTATCGACCGATAACGCTTTTAAGCTATTGGATGAATTTTGTCTTTACCGGCAGTGACGCATTTGGATTTCACCTTTTTAATCTGCTCCTGTACGTCGGCACCGGTTTTCTCATCTACCGACTGCTCGCGAAACTTTCAGAAAATCGGCTCATTGGATACCTTACCGCGCTCCTGTTTCTCGCGCTCCCCATTCACAGCGAAGTCGTCGCGAACATCACCGGCAGAAGTGAGTTACTCGCGTTGTTTTTCTCACTCCTGGTATATCTTGAATGTACGCGACCGGACCCGCACTGGTGGGTAAGCGGTTTATGGATGCTCCTTGCTATCGGCTCAAAGGAAACGGCTATCGCCGCCGTGCCGATTGCCATACTTGTACTCTACATAAGTGACTACCGGCGCGGAAATCCCGCTCGGGCATTAACAGAACCGAATGTCTTTGTGTCTCTCGTATGTAGCGCGAAATATCTGTTTGCAACATATTTTACGACGCTTTCTTCTCTGGTCATTGCGACGTATACCTACTTTGTGTTGCGATTCTTCGCGCTCGGACCGGCGCACTTTTTTGGCGTGGAGGCGAGCCTCATAGAAAGCCCTTTTCTGTTCACCGACACATTCTCGCGGGTCGCGACGGCGTTCCAAGTAGTGTGGATGTATGTGTCTAACGTGTTCATACCGGTCGGTCTCTGCTCCGATTACACCTACAACCAACTCGTGATTGTCCATTCCTTTTTTAACCTGAAGACACTTCTTGGAATCGCTCTTTTCACGATGGCGGTAGGCGCGTTTGTGTACTATCTGCGCCGTACACCCCCACACCGTACCCACACACCGAACATCTGTTCGGCGTGGGGAGCAAGGTCACCCGAACCCTGCGCACAAGTGCAGAGCATTCATACAAGATGTGGGGGTAAACCGCTCATCTCGCTCGCGTCGGGAATCTTCCTGTTCAGTTTTCTGCCGGTATCCAACCTGCTGTCGTGCGCGTAACCGCACTCTGTTTCGCCGTCGTCTTCGTTGTGTATGCTGTTCTTGCGGGCATACGACAAAGCGACTGGCTTTCGGACGAACGACTTTTCGCTTCAGCGGTTTCGTGCGCGCCACAGAGCGTTCTCTCACATTCAAATAGGGGTGCCATCTATATCTTGCAAGATAACCTTCCCGACGCGCGACGGGAACTGGAGAAGGCACACCGCATCGCTCCCATCTATTCAAAAGGATTGAGCAATCTCGGGTTAGTGTATTGGAAGGAAGGCGAGAAAGAAAAAGCGCGGGAGATGTATCACACGGCGCTCCGACAGTCCTTTCCATACGCCGGAGCGATGGAAAACCTCGCACTCCTCTACCTCTCTCTAGGAAAGCCCGAGGACGCACGACGCTGGTTACACCTTTTCTTTGATGGCCGCGACAGTTTCGTAAACGCGTACCTTAGAAATCATGCGTCGCGCTAAAGCGTTTTCTCCGCTACGATAAACTCATCTAATTCACCATCAAGCACTTTATCCACCTGCGATGTTTCCACGCAGTGCGGTGGTCTTTGACCATTTTGTACGGGTGGAGGACGTAGGAGCGGATTTGACTTCCCCATTCATTTGCGGTTGTTTTGGAAACTTGAATTCCCTTTTCTTTCGCGACACGTTCAGCCTCACGTATTTTAAACAGTTTTCCTTTTATCATCGCGAGTCCTTTCTCCTTGTTTTGGGCGAGACTGCGCTCCGAGGTGACGTGTACCGATATCTTCGTAGGCAGGTGCGTGATGCGTACCGCCGTTTCGCGCTTGTTCACGTTCTGCCCGCCGGGACCGCCGGATTTGGCAGTCGTTATTTCAAGCTCGCTCTCGGGAATCTCAACATGTTTGTCCATAGGAGGAAACTTCGGTATAACTTCCACCATTGAAAAGCTGGTTTGGCGCTTTTTCTGCGCGTTAAATGGAGAGATGCGGACAAGGCGATGCACCCCGCTTTCGTTTTTAAGCGTGCCGTACGCATTCTTCCCCAACACCTCAAAAGTAATGTTTCGGTAACCCCCGTGGTCGTTTTCGTTTGAGTCTACTCGAGAAATATCCAATCGGTGATTCACCATATATTTCTGATACATTCCAAAAAGCATTCCCGTGAAGTCCTCCGCATCGTCCCCGCCTGCCCCGCTGAAAATCGTCATTATGGCATCTCCGCCGTCAAAGTTTTCGCCATCTCCTTCGCTTTTGAGCGTGTTGTATTCACGGAGTATCTCCTGCGCCTTATTTTTATCCAGCCAAAAATCCCCGCCCGCCATCAGCGTCTCAATTTCCGCTATTCGTTTTTCATTCTCTCCAGACACGTGAATGAGCATAGCACAACCGACGGTGCATCTCAAAAATGAGTTCTACTATACTCTGTAGTATAGTAGAACTCAAAGCGAGTAGCGACAAGATGCTAAAATTTCTGGGGTGTGTGAATTAACTCTCTTTTTTCTTCATGAATCCCGTGAAGGCCTGCATGATTTCAAGCGGGACGGTGAAGACGATGGTGTTGGAGGCATCGGAAGAAATGTCGTTGATAGATTGAAGAGTGCGGAGGTGAAGCGCGCCGGGAACTTCTGAGAGCTTACGAGCAGCTTCGGCCATATTCGTGGAAGCCGCGAGCTCGCCTTCGGAGTTGATGATGACGGCTCGCTTCTCGCGTTCCGCTTCGGCTTGTTTCGCGATAGTTCGTTCCATATTTTCGGGAAGGCGCACATCCTTCAGTTCAACGTTGAGTACCGAGAGTCCCCACGACGCCGCGGTTTCGGCAACAATTTCTTTAATACGGTCGGCAATCTTGTCGCGACCGCCGAGAAGCTCATCGAGCGTCACTTCACCGACGACGTTGCGCATCGTGGTCTGCGCGTATTGCGACATGGCGTACCGGAAGTTCTCAATTTCAAGAATGGCTTTCTCCGCTGACGCCACTTTATAATAGATGACGGCATTTACCGTAATCGAGACGTTGTCGCGCGTAATCGCGTTCTGGTCGGGTACGTCTACCGCCTTGGTGCGCATATCAACCTTTTCGTGTCCTTGGATAATCGGCCAGACGAGACGCCATCCCGGCTCCATCGTCTTGTAATACTTACCGAACAAGAACTTGAGTCCCTTCTCGTATTGGTTGACCTGCCGAATCGAGATGAGGACGATAACTGCGGCGATGATGGGAATGATGTACCACATATAGTTTAACTAGTAACTAGTAACCATTAACTTTTAACTACTCGGGAGTCTCTATTGTACTCGGCTAGAACCTATTTTCAAGCAAAGAGTAACTAATCGAGCCTCGCCGACTCGGCACTCTCTGCCTCCGCTTCCCGCCTCCG
>LCQF01000028.1 GCA_001004005.1 Parcubacteria group bacterium GW2011_GWA2_49_9 | reverse complement strand
ACGAAATTGAATATAAGTAGTAATCTTACTATGCAATGACAAATAAGCAATTCACGCCCTACTTTTACGGTTTTTGGTTTACCGACACAACTCGCCGGGGTTAATTGTTTTGCCTTCCTACTCACCTACACAACAAGACCTCCGGCCGCCGGAGGTCTTGTTTTATGTAGGGTGGGAAGGGGGAGGGGAAGTTAGTAGAAAGTAGTTAGTAGGAAAGAGAAGACTGGATTCCCTTTTTCAAGGGAATGACAGAGAGAGGGGAAAATAGAGAAGAAAATCCCTCCCCCTGACGGGTACTCCCTTTTACAAAGGGAGAATAAGAAAAGAAACTACCACCCCCTGACCCCTCCTTGGAAAGGAGGGGAGGAAGAAAAAAGAAAAAGAATATGAAAATAATTGCACATACAACTGAAAGAATAGAGGGGGAGGTGACGCCACCTTCGTCCAAATCACAGACTATACGGGGGCTGATTTTCGCGACGCTTGCGAAAGGAACGTCGGCGCTGAAGAATCCGCTTCACAGTCAGGACACGGCGGACGCGATTCGCGCGTGCCGAGCGCTCGGCGCGGAAATCTTTGTGAAGTCCGACAGGATTGTAATTGAGAGTGAAGGCGTCCCACTTCAGAGCGATACGACATTGAACACGGGGAATTCGGGTGTGACGACGCATTTCTTGATGCCAGTTACGGGACTGCGAGGTTCAAAGGGTGGACCCATAACTTTTGATTGCGGAGAGCAGATGAAACAGCGTCCGGTAGAATCGCTCGTCACGGCGCTTCAGCGTCTTGGCTTGAAAGTGAAGTCGCAACATAAAAATGGGCACTGTCCTCTGCAAATCTCGGGTGAGCTTTTTGGAGGAAAGGCGACCATTAGTGGGAAGAGTTCGCAGTACCTCTCGGCACTGCTGATTTCGCTTCCGTGCGCGCAAAATGATTCGGTGATTACCGTGAATGATTTACAGGAGCGCCCGTATGTGGAGATGACGGAGCAGTGGCTGAAGGAGCAGGGGATTGAATATACACATGAGAAAGCTCCCACCACCCCGTCCCGAAGACGGGACACCCCTCCTCAGGCAGGAGGGGATGGGGAGAAGACCGGCACGCAGGATGTGTACACGATTAAGGGAGGGCAGGTGTACAAGCCGTTCATTAAAACAATTCCTGCCGATTTTTCTTCCGCTTCATATCTTATTGCGGCGGGTGCACTCTTTGATGGACAGGTAATACTTCACGGCTTGGATATGAACGACCCGCAGGGCGACAAGGCGCTCGTGACAATACTCAAAGAGATGGGTGCGGATATAGAAGTCAAAGGCGACGGGCTGGTGATTACAGGAGGAAAGCCACTGAGGGGAATGAGGATAGACGCGAACGCGATTCCCGATATGGTCCCGACGCTCGCGGTTATCGGTACACAGGCGAAAGGAACGACGCAGCTTATTAATATCGGCAACGCGCGGATGAAGGAGACCGATAGGCTCCATTCAATGACCGAAGGACTCACGAAAATGGGAGCGAAGATTGAAGAGAAGAAAGACAGTCTGACGATTTCGGGAGGGAAGCTCTATGGAGCGAACGTACACGGATTTGATGACCACCGCACGGTGATGGCACTCTCTCTCGCGGGGATGCTCGCAAGTGGGGAGACGTTTATTGATACGGCGGAGGCCGTCAGCAAAACTTTCCCAGACTTTGTAAAAATAATGAAAAGTTTAGGAGGGCAAATCAATATGAGGTGACTTAATTCCTCCTTTTTAAAAGGAGGTGGCCGAGTCTGCGAGGCCGGAGGATTTAAATCCCTCCTTTCGAAGACTCAAGTGCTCCCTTTTACAAAGGGAGAATAAGACAAAAAATGAAACATATCATACTTATTGGATTCAAGAACGTAGGGAAGACAGTCGTCGGAAAACGGCTGGCGGAGAAACTCGGCAGAACATTTATTGACCTTGATACGGAAATTGAGAAACGAGAGGGAATGACGGCACGGGATATCGTGACAAAAGAAGGCGAAGTATATTTTAGGAATATTGAAAGCGAGGTATTGAAGAAGACAGTAGTAAGGAGCGAACCGATGGTGCTTGCGCTCGGAGGTGGAGCGGTAATGGCGGAAGGGAATCAGGAAGTAGTGAAAGGGAATACGGTGGTGCTGATAACGGCTCCGAAAGAAGTACTGTTTGAGCGGATACTGAAAAAGGGACGACCGGCGTTTTTCCCAAAAGGTTTGAGCGACAGGGAAGCCTTTGAAAAATTGTATGCGGAGAGAGAGCCGGTGTATGAGAGGTTGGCGTCGGTGAAGGTAGAGAATGACGGGACAGTGGATGGCGCAGTTGAAGAAATTATCAGTAGCCTGTCATCCCTGTGAAAACAGGGATCCAGACTGGATTCCAGCTTTCGCTGGAATGACAAAACCAATATGAAAACAATACTTTTAATTCACGGACCGAATCTGAATATGTTGGGGAAGCGAGATCCGAAGCATTACGGGTCTTTGACGCTGAGAGAATTGGAGAAACAAGTGAGCGCGGAAGCGAAGAAGCATGGGTTCAAGGTGAAGGCATTTCAATCCAATTATGAAGGAGGGATTATTGATTTCCTCCAGAAGAACGCGCCGAAGGCGAGCGGGATTCTCATCAACGCAGGCGCGTATACGCACTACTCATACGCGTGTGTGGCGGTGTTCGCGGGGGAGAAGGTTGGGAGTTACATCAAAGCCGTGGAAAAGTTAGCTGAAATCATAAAGTAGTGTCATTCCTGCGGAAGCAGGAATCCAGGTTAAAAAGACTGGATCCCAGCTTCCGCTGGGATGACAGAACCGAAATGAAAACTAAAACCACAACTAAATTAAACGCAGTCATCGGATACCCGCTTAGTCACAGCCGGAGTCCGAAACTGCATAATTCGGTCTACAAACTGCTTAAACTAAATGCGGTGCTTTCGCCTATTTCACATCCGGATATCAAGAAGTTGGTGTCGGATATTCGCACGCTCCCGATGCACCTTACTGCCGTGACGATGCCGTTCAAGCAGAGCATCATGACGCTCTTAGACAGAGTGGATGAGGCGGCTAAGAAAGTCGGCGCGGTGAATACGGTAGTGAATAAAGGAGGCAAGCTCCATGGCTACAACACGGATGTTGCGGGGATAGAGTATGCGCTTCTTGGGATACCGCTTAAAAACAGAAGCGGAGGAGTTAAGGGAGAAGTTTGGGGGAATAGTGGTGAAGGAGAAGGAACTCAACGTGGAGGGAATAGATGTAGTCATTAACGCAACACCTCTGGGGATGTATCCGAAGATAGATGAAATACCGATACCTCCCGAATTACTCCATAAGCACCAAACTGTTTTTGACCTCGTGTATAATCCAGTCCAAACGAAACTACTGAAGCTGGCGAAGAAGAAAGGAGCGAAGACGGTTTCGGGACTGGAGATGTTCGCGGTTCAGGGATTACGGCAGATAGAGTTATGGACGGGAAAGAAGATAATCAAGAAGAGTTTGGTCGAGAGGGTAAAAAGAAATTTGTCAGAGACACTATAATCACTCGGCTGTCATTCCTGCGAAAGCAGGAATCCAGATTAAAACAGACTGGATCCCCGCCTCCGCGGGGATGACAGAAAAAGAAAACAAAAACATGAATGTAACGATATTACGAAAACTACCGCCGGTTGAGGATATCATCAAAGCGTTTCCGCTTTCCAAGAAAGCGGAAAAACAGATTGAGCAAGACCGGAAGGAGGTCAAAGAGATTTTGGAAGGGAAAGACCCCCGCATACTTGTGATTGTGGGTCCCTGTAGCGCGTGGCCGAAAGAGGCAGTGTTGGAATACGCGAAGAAATTAAAGCCGCTCGCGGACAAGCTGAAGAAGAATCTTAAAATCGTGATGCGCGTGTATATCCAGAAACCGCGCACGACGACAGGGTGGACCGGTCCCGTGAATCAGCCCAACCCGTTCAAGCCGTCGCATATTGGCGAAGGCGCGAAGTACTGCCGTGAGATGATGGTGAAGGTGGTGGAAATGGGACTCCCTATCGCCGATGAAGCGGTCTTCACACATAACGCCAAAGGGTTCATTGAACTTCTCTCGTGGGTTGCTATCGGCGCGCGGAGTACCGAAGACCAAGAGCATCGTGTGTTCGCCTCCTCGCTTGACTGCGCGGTGGGGATGAAGAATCCGACTTCCGGCTCTATTGAAATCGGCGTGAATAGTGTGGTCGCTGCACAGTATCCGCACGTGGCGGTCTTTGATGGCAACGAAGTGCAGACAAGCGGGAACGCGCACGCGCATCTTATTCTCCGCGGAGGCGCGCAGGGAGCGAATTATTCTGCAAAGCATATTGAGGAGGCAAGAGGTTATATGGAAAGACATAAAATTAAGAATCCTTCCATCGTGCTTGATATGAGCCACGATAACTGTAGGGTGAATGGAGTCAAACATGAAGAAAATCAGATTAAGGTGCTTCATGAGGTTCTGGAAACCCTACGGAAACATCCGGAACTTACAAAGACGGTCAAGGGACTTATGCTGGAGAGTTTTACAAAAGCTGGTTGCCAAAAGGTTGACCCGAAGGCACCGGAGAAACTTGACCGAGGCGGGCTTTCCATCACTGACCCGTGTTTGGGATGGGAACAGACGGTGGAGGTGTTGGAGGAATTGGCGGGGGTTAAGAGGAAGTAATCTCCCTTAGAAAGTCTAGATAGTCGTAGACTAGGAGCACTCCGACGTGACGTCGGAGGAGGGTTGTTTAAATAAGGAAAAACAACCCCCGCGCATCAGAATGCGCCACCCCCTTTATTAAGGGGGATAAAGACAAAGACATGCAAACGATTAATGTACAACTGAAAAAAGTCATAGATACCTCGTACGGGATTACCGTGGGAGCGGGACTTTTGGCGCGGTTGCCGGAGATGCTTAAAAGAGAGTGCCCCGCCTCCTCGTACGTAATTATCGCGGACAAGGCGACCGAGAAATTGTTCGGGCGTACATTAGAGGCCGAACTGAAGAAGGCGGGAAGCAAGGTGTTGCTTCTTTCGGTACCGAACGGAGAGTTATCAAAGAGCCAGAAGGAAAAGTCGCGCCTAGAAGAGGCGATGCTGAAAGCAGGAGTGGACAGAAAGGCGGTAGTGCTCGCGCTCGGCGGAGGTGTCGTGGGTGACCTCGCGGGGTTCGTCTCGGCGACCTATATGCGTGGTATTCCGTACATTCAGCTCCCGACGACGCTTCTCGCGATGGTAGACAGCTCGGTGGGCGGGAAGACTGGCATCAACAACAAACGTGGGAAGAATCTTATCGGAGCCTTTCATCAGCCGAGCGCGGTGTATGCGGATGTAGAAACACTCAAGAGTCTTTCCGATGTGGAAATTCGGAACGGTTTGGTGGAAGCGGTGAAGATGTTTATGACGTCCGACAAGGAGAGCTTCGAGTTTGCGAAGGAACATCTGGATGAAGCGCTTACGAGAAACGCCGACATCCTCGCGGAAATAATCGCTCGAGCCGTGCGGATTAAGGCGGGAGTGGTGGAACGCGATGAGTACGAAAATGGAGAGCGTATGGTGCTGAATTTCGGACACACGATTGGTCACGCGATTGAGAAGCTTTCCGGCTTTAAGATGCTTCACGGGCAGGCGGTGGCGGTGGGGATAATGGTTGAGGCACAGATTGCACATACTCTCGGAAGGCTTTCGGCGCAGGCTTTAAGCGAGGTACGGGAAATACTGGCACGGTTAGAGACACCACTTTCGGTATTGAAAAAGATGAAACCAGCTACGATTATCGCGATGACCAAAGGCGACAAGAAAAGCGTCGCGGGGCAGGCACGCTATGTTATTCTGAAAGAGATAGGGAAGGTGGAGGAAAAAGACGGGCGATTTGTGGAGGAGGTGGGGGATGAGGAGGTGATGAGGGCAATTAACAATACGAACGTACGAACTAAAGATACGAAAGTACGAACAAGAAAATCCCTCCACGGCTAAAAAGCCGGTGCTCCCTTTAAGAAAGGGAGAATTTAAGATAATGTAGAGTATATATGCCAGGGAATTTATTTGGACAACTCTTTAGAATAACGAGCTTCGGTGAATCACACGGAGGCGCGGTGGGGTGCGTCGTGGACGGCTGTCCGCCAGGCATTGAAATCAGCGAAGCGGATATTCAGAAAGAAATGGACCGCCGGAAACCCGGACAAAGCAAAATCACTACTCCGCGGAAAGAGGAAGACAAAATCAGCATTCTTTCGGGTGTATTTGAGGGGAAGACGACGGGGACGCCGATTCTCCTGCTCGCGCATAACAGCGATATGCGCTCGCAAGATTACGACCATTTGAAAAATGTGCTTCGTCCGTCGCACGCCGATTTTACCTACACTGCCAAATACGGTATCCGCGACGCGCGCGGAAGCGGACGCGCGAGCGCGAGGGAAACCTTGGCGCGTGTGGCGTCAGGCGCGATTGCGAAAAAGTTTTTGAAAGAAAAACTCGGTATTGAAATCTTGAGTTATGTGGAGCAAGTAGGCTCGCTCAAAACCGATATGGATATGGCAACTGTCACTCCGGAGGCGATTGAAGCAAACATTATTCGCTGTCCCGACCAGACAATGGCGGAGAAGATGATAGAGCTCGTGGACGGTATTCGGGAAGAAGGCGATTCAATCGGGGGCGTCATCAAGGGTGTTATCCGGAATGTGCCGAAGGGTCTCGGTGAGCCGGTGTTTGATAAACTTTCTGCCGACCTTGGCAAAGCGATGCTCTCTATCAATGCGGTAAAAGGATTTGATATCGGTTCCGGATTTGAAGGTGTCGGTATGAAAGGAAGCGAGCATAACGACCCATTTACGATTGACGCGAAAGGTGAGATACGCACGACGACCAATAATGCCGGCGGGACCATCGGGGGTATTTCAAGTGGAGAGGATATTTACTTCCGTGTGGCGTTCAAGCCGGTTTCCACCATTCGGAAGAAACAGCAGACGGTGAATACCGAAAAGAATGAAGAAGTGGAGCTAGAGGCGACAGGGCGGCATGACCCTTGCGTGCTCCCGCGTGCGGTACCTATCGTAGATGCGATGAGCGCGCTCGTGATTATGGACCATTATCTTCGCAATAAATCGCAAAACGGATGACGGGAATTCTCCCTTAATAAAGGGAGGGGACCGCTTGCGGTGAGGGATGTGACACCCCTCCTCCGATAAGAATCGGAGTGCTCCCCTTATTAGGGGAGATAAAGACAACACTATGACCACCGATAAACTACATAACTTACGAAAGACGATAGACGAACTTGACGCGGAAGTGCTTCGCGCGCTCGCGGAGCGTTTTATGCATGTACAAGCGGTTCGGGAAGTTAAGAAAAGCGCTGGCCTCCCTCCGCTTGATGAGGTGCGCTGGCAGGAAGTCATCAAATCACGGCTTGCGCTTGCGAAGGAGCTCGGACTTCCTGAAGAATTTACGAAAAAACTTCTTGCGCTTATTCACGAACGGTCATTGGAAATAGAAGCCTAATATGATTATCAGACTCTCAAAACGGCTTGAGCAATTTCCCGAATACATTTTCACTCGCCTGAATAGGACGATAGCGGAAGTGGAGAAAGCGTCGGGGCGGAAAGTACTGAATCTCGGTATGGGTACGCCCGACGTGCCTCCGAGCGCGGAGTATCTTGCGAAACTGGGGGAATTCGTGAAGTCTCCCGAAGCGCCGCTCTATCCCGGCTACGGCGCGTCCCGCGAATTCAGAGAGGCACTTCAGGCGTGGTACAAGACGCGCTTTAACGTCACGCTTGCTCCGGACGAACTCTATCCGCTTCTTGGCGCGAAGGATGGGACGGGGCATCTCCCGCTCGCGCTTCTTGATGAAGGGGACGAAATCTTAACACCCGACCCCGGCTATCCGGGCTTCAGCGGTCCCGTGGGTATGATTGGCGCCGTACCGGTGTATTACCGTTTGACCGAAGCGAACGACTTTAAGATTGATATCGCGGAGCTCGAGAAAAAGGTGACGAAGAAGACGAAAGGCATCTGGGTGAACTTCCCGTCCAATCCGACGGGGCAGGTGGCCACGCTAGAAGAACTTCGCCCTCTTGTCGCGTTCGCGAAAAAGCACGGCATTTGTATCCTGTACGACAACGCGTACGCGGAGATTACATTTGGCGGGTACAAAGCTCCCAGCATTCTTGAAATTGAAGGCGCGAAAGATGTGGCGGTGGAACTCGGCTCGTTTTCCAAAATGTATTCGTTCGCCGGATTTCGTATGGGGTGGATAGTGGGGAATAGGGATATCGTCGCGGCGCTCGCGAAAGTAAAGTCGCAGACCGATTCGGGACTTTCCACACCGCTTCAAAAACTCGGCGCGTACGCGCTCTCGCACCCGGATGCAGAGTGGTCAAAAGAGATGCTCAAGAGTTACGAGGAGCGGAGGGATATTATCGGAAAGCATATCGCGAAACTCGGACTCACCTTTGCCGTGCCGAAAGGAGGGCTATATCTCTGGGCCAAAATTCCGGAAAGCGCGAAAGATTCGGAAACGTTTTGCGCGGAACTGCTTACAAAGAAGCAGATTGTACTTACGCCTGGGACCGCATTCGGCGCAAGCGGGGAGCGGTATGTGCGGGTGAGTATCTGCGCGAATATAGATAAAATAGACGAGTATTTTTAATATCTTATTCCTCCTTTATAAAAGGAGGTGCCGAGGTCTTCCGAGGCGGAGGATTTAAATCCCTCCCCTCATAAGAATGAGCAGTCTACGACTATTACAGTACTCCCTTCAGTCTACGACTACAGGTTACAAAGGGAGAATAAGACACCGACATGAAAACCATCAGCATAATTGGATATGGAAGATTCGGACAGGTCTTGCATCGTCTTCTCAAGGACGATTTTTCGGTCGTGCTGTATGACCGGAAGGGCATCACGGCAACAAACCTTGGCGCGAACACGCGCGTAGCAAAAGACCTTCAAGAGGTGTTTGAAAGCGACGTGATTTTTTACGCCGTCCCGATTCCCGCTTTTGAACAAACCATCCTTGCACACAAGAAATATTTCAAGCCGGAACATCTCCTCGTTGACGTACTTTCGGTGAAGATGCATCCAGAGAGCGTGTTCAAAAAGCATCTCAAGGGCTTGAAAACACGAGCGCTTCTCACACACCCGATGTTCGGTCCGGACAGCAGCGCGGGCGGTTTTGAGGGACTCCCACTCATTATGGACCGGTGTACGGCAACGCCGGCAGAGTACTTATTCTGGAAAAAGTATTTTGAGAGAAAGAAACTTCGCGCAATTGAAATGACCGCGAGGGAGCATGACAAGCTCGCGGCGAACTCACAAGGACTCACACACTTCATCGGGCGTCTGCTTGAACGGCTGAATATCAAGGAAGGACGTATTGATTCGCTTGGTACGAAGAAGCTTTTGGAAGTGGAGGAGCAAACCTGTAACGACACATGGGAGCTCTTCGCGGGACTCCAGCATTACAATCCATACACAAAGCAAATGCGCCTTAAACTGGGTACGGCCTATGACGCGCTGTATAACAAACTGCTTCCCAAGTCGGTAAAGGCAGGGGTTGTTACCTACGGCATTCAGGGAGGGAAGGGTTCATTCAACGAGGAAGCGATGCTTGCGTATATCAAGAAGCACGATATACAGAAATTAGGACCTACACAGCCTTGTCTTATTCTCCCTTATCAAGGGGAGCACTCGCCGTCTCCCGCCTGCGCCGAGGCTTCGGCGGGCAGGTCGGCGAGGAGGGGTGTGCGTAAGTCCTTGAAATATGAAATAAAGTACCTGTTTACCTCGGAGAGGGTACTCCGGAGTTTGCACGAGGGAGATATTGATTTCGGGCTGTTTGCCACACACAACGCACAGGGCGGTATCGTGCACGAATCGGTGCACGCGATGGCGCGTTACAAGTTTAAGATTGTGGACGAGCAGGAAATACTCATCAGACACTTTTTGATGAAGCGTCCCGACGTGAAGACCGAAGAACTTACCAGGGTGATAGGACATTCGCAGAACTTCAAACAGTGCAAGGATAACCTCGCACAGCGTCATCCACAGTTGAAGCAGGAAACAGGGAAGGGCGATTTGGTTGATACTGCAAAAGCGGCGTCTTTCGTCGCGTCGGGGAAACTTCCGAAGACAACTGCCATTCTCGGACCAAAAGCACTCGCGTCGCTCTACGGCTTTGATATTGTTGACGCCGATTTGCAGGACTTGGGGGAGCGCAACATCACCAACTTCCTGCTGGTGGGGAGGTAGAAGGGGGTGCGGTCGGGTTTCAGATTGGGGTTTTCGGAAATTCACCGCCATATTTCGTGCCAGTGAAACTGGTACGTCGCCTTTTATTCCTACTCCTCGGTCTCCAGTGTTTCTTTAATCCATGAACAGACTGAGAAAAATTCACGGCGAGCATCATCGTTGGTAATAGCACGAAGAGGCAATTTCAATCCGTTGTATCCGTCAACATTGCCTGAATCAATAGTGGCACCCTTAACTAACTTTAATCGTTTCAATATCTCCGCCCGTTTTTCGGGCTTATCAAATGGAGGTGGGCTATAATTTCCTTGATGAGGAGCATTCCATGAAATCATCGCGTCTCCTGTCACCGAAAGTGGATAAAATCCTTTTTTACCCTCAGTTTCAAAACAGAGAATAAAAGAACCTCGCTGGCTTGATGTCCAGTCAATTTCAATATTGTTTTTCCTTGCCCATTCAATAATGTGCTCGGCGGCAGTTACCTCTTCTTCCCCAAAATCTTTCAAGCGTTGTTTGAATAATTCCCAGTTCCACAACGTGCCTGAATTTTTAGTAGTCTTCACGTCTTTCTTAACTTCAACACCAAATAATTTTGGAATCATTATTTCGTACTTTTCAAATTTATAATATTCCATTTGGACAGCATAAATATCAAACTGACTATTTTGGTTGATATAAACAATTAAATCTTTTAGTCTGTCTTCTATTGCGTCCATTAAAATTACAAATTTAATGTTGCCTTGTTTGAGATTTCTTTTTAGTACATCAAGAATTATATTAACTTGTTCCTCGTTAATATTAAAAAAATCTTTAGTTTTTTCCTCAAAACTGATTTTAAATTTATTATTAATTTCGTTCTTAATCTTGTTTATAAATTCGTTGTAGTCGCTATGTCGCCAAAGAGAAGCGCCATAATCAAGAGCTTGAGCAACCACTGTTCTTTTATCGGGGTTTTTATATAATTTAGTTTCAACAACATAAATATCACCATCTTTGTCTATGGCTAAAGCGTCAATCGGACCGGATTCGGTTGAAAATTCTCGTGCTACAACAAAGAGTTTTTTATCTTCTTCTATTTCATAAACGGGAATTGATTCTGGGTTTTCGTGGATATAGTTTTGCAGGTACCCTTCTCTTTCAAAGTCAGATTTATCTACTCTTTGAGCGTTTTTGCCGTCTTGTGAAATAATAATTGCCATAGTCTTTTTATTTTATTACATCATCAACACTGGCGACAAGGGCTTTCGCAGATTTTGGCGGAAGGGGTGGGATTCGAACCCACGTTGGGCTTTCGCCCACAGCCGATTTCGAGTCGGTGCCGTTATGACCGCTTCGGTACCCTTCCAGTGTCCGTATCCTAGCATTTTTTGCGATTTTTACAAAAAGTGCTATAGTTTCCCTGCCTTTCTGGTTCCTGCTTCTTTTAGAAATTAGGAATTAGAAATTAGACATTCAGCGGCTTCCGCGCTGGTCTTTGGCCCTATCGTCTAATGGTCAGGACGGGAGCTTTTCAAGCTCTAAATCCGGGTTCGATTCCCGGTAGGGTCACCAAGAGAAACATTGTCGGAATTAAGAAAGCGGAGCGATTTTGCGGAAGCCAAAATCGCGCTGTCAATTTCTTTTCCGCCTACGGCGGAAGCCGTGAATTCCCAAAGTTCGCCCCAGCCGTATGAAAGCGTTTTGTCTTTGAGAGAAGGGTTAGAGCCGATTTTTTGGAAAAACCGCTTCCATTCAAGATGGTTGTCGGTTTTTCCAAGTTCCACGGCTTCTCTCAAAGACAAAACGAAACTCCGCAAGGGTTCGACCCAATTCTTTCTCTGTTGCCCAAAATCTCTCAAACTTTCCTCGATTGACGCTTTTTGACGCAGGAGAAGGTCTTTGCGTGTGAGATACGCGTTGCGTTCAATATCGAATCACCTTTTCAATTTTTTCAATTTCTTCAAGCGGAAGCGACACTGTTTGAAGCGCGGCTTTCATTTGACTTGCAATCGAATCGGCGGCGACATACGGCTGGCGACATACGCCGTGCTTTTTCGTGCAGTGATAGTAAATATATTTTGTGCCAAAGCGATTGGTTGTATATTGTGCCGTAATCATGCCGCCACACTCGCCACAACGTGCGAATTGCACGAATGGAAAGTTGTATCGCACTTTGCTATGTCTCGGCCGCCGTTTCGTTTGCAAGACCTTTTGCACCGCTTCAAACAGTGTCGGAGAAAGAATTGGCGCAAAGCTTCCTTCGTGCCATTCGTCGTGATGTTTAATGAAGCCGAGATATGCTCTGTTCGTCAACATTCGCACGATGGAAGCTTTGCCAAGTGGCGTTCCGGTGTGAGTGGTAAGCCCTAGTTCCGCCAAAAACTTCGCCAGTGATTGGATAGTGTAAGTGGCGGTGGCGTATTCTTCAAAAGCTCTCACGATAATCTTTGAATAAACGGGATGCGGTTCAATATTGCGAGTTTTCAAATTGTTCACATAGCCGTACGGAGCTTTTGTAAGCCACTCGCCACGGCGAAGTTTTTGGCGGAACCCACGCTTTACATTTTCAACGAGATTATCCGAAAAATATTTGGATTGACCGAACGCCACTTGCAACATGAATTTACCTTGCGGAGTTGGCTCAAACCAATCCCATGCAAAGGAGATACACTGATAGCGGTGATTCGACAGAATTCACCGCAGGTCGATACATTACTCATCAGTGAAAGAGAAAATATAT
>LCQF01000027.1 GCA_001004005.1 Parcubacteria group bacterium GW2011_GWA2_49_9 | reverse complement strand
GTATGCGGGAGATCCTGAAAACGGTACTTTCTGCTGGGAAAAAGGTGGCCGCGCCGCCTGGAAGCTACAATACCCCGCTCGGCATCGCGAAGTTTGTACGGGGGCTCAAGGGGGACGAAGAAGCGCTGATTTTTGAAATGGGGGAGTACTACAAAGGCGACATCAAGCGATTGTGCAACCTCACACAGCCGGACATCGGCGTCATTACCGGTGTAAATGAGGCACATTTAGAGAAATTCAAGGATATTGAGCGGACTCGGGCGACTATCTTTGAGCTTGCAGACTATTTAGCTTCCTCTGTTGTTTCAGCTTCTCTTTCTGTCATTCCTGCGACGGAGCAGCAGCGTAGTAGTCGTAGACTATCAGGAATCCAGGGTCTTCTCTATATAAACGGAGAGAACGAACTGGCGCGGAAGTCAGCAACGGGAATTCCCCTTAATAAAGAGGGAGCCGACTGTGTCCCTCCGAAGCCTTTGGCGAAGGGGGCGTCCGCGATGCGGGGGTTGTTATCCCCCTTACCAAAGGGGGCGACACATTCTGATGTGCGGGGGGTTGTTTTCTACTCCCGTTCAGGCGCCGGCAATTGGAAAGTAGAGCGGGCACAAACCAGCCTCGCGGGAACCTCCTTCACACTCCAAAGCGGAACGGAAAGCATTTCCGTGCGCTCGCATCTTCTCGGACTCCATCAGGTCGGTTCGCTCACCGCCGCCGCACACATCGCGTCTAAACTCGGGCTCACCGCGGAACAAATAGAGAAGGGGATAGATGCAACGAAGCCATTTGAACACCGGCTGGAACCGAAAACAGACGCGCAGGGTGTTACAACACTAGACGACAGCTATAACGGGAATCCCGACGGTGTGCGCGTCGTCATCGAATTTCTATCCTCCCTATCAAGGGAGGTGTCCGAGTCTCCGAGGACGGAGGGTGTATCTCCCTTAGCAAGGGGAGTGTCGCCGTCTTCGGCGACGAGGGGTGTGTCTCAGCGAAGAGGTCGCTGTTGGTATGTAACACCGGGTTTGGTGGAAATGGGACCGAAGAAAGAAGAGATTCACAAAGAAATCGGGCGACATCTTGCGAGAGCGGGTATTGAGAAGATGGTGCTTGTCCGCAATTCCGTCACGCCGTTCATCTTTGCGGGGTTACAGGAAGAGAAGTATGGTGGGGAAGTACTGTGGTTTGAGAAAGCGCTTGATGCGTTTGCCGCACTTCCGAATCTGACGGTGAAGGGTGACATTGTGCTTCTCCAGAACGACTGGCCGGATCAGTATGTGTAGAAAGAATTTTCAATTTACAATTATCAATTTTCAATGAGAACAACATTAGCAATCTGTGGTGTGACACTTTTGATGCTCTTCTCCCCGCTTCTCTCTTACGCAATCAAGTCAGTGGAGTTTGCTGAAATGTTGTCACAGAAGATTTTCTCGGATTGTAACAACGCGGAAATAAGTGTACGAATTGATTCCTTCCTCGCCGCCAATCTTTTTAAGAAGAATTCAACCTTAACTATTGCAGAATTACCTGGTCTGTTAGAAAACGGGCTGAAGTATAGGGCTACTTTGGACGAGATACATAAACTTATACAGGAAATACAAACACTAGAGCCTTTTGATACATACCAAAACTACCCTGATAATCCTCGGCATGCTTCTGCTACAGGACTCGCGGGTTCTTTTCATTTAAACGGTCAACAGATTTTAGTCAAGGGTGAGCCAGTAAACTTTTTCTCAAGCGGGTTAAACATACTACAATGCGGTTCAAATAACCTAGATGTTCTGGGAGACCAATATTTTTGGAACAAGAAGTTGTTTGAATTACCCAAAATAGAAAATAATTACAGCTTAACCTTGTTTGGTTTTAGCATTATTGAAAACAGTGAGGTTACTGGTATCGGTATAACAATCTTTAGTTTTGGTTTTGTGAGTATTTCACTAATTTCTATGTCGGTTTTGTTAATACTGATACCCAGTGTTCGTGTTAAGATTCTTCAGGTACTTAGCCACTACAATAAGTGATTTTTCAATGAAAACAATTGCAGTCATTTTCGGAGGGCGGAGCGCGGAACATGATGTGTCTATCATCACGGCGCATATTCCAATTATAGATTCGCTGAAAGCGACTAACAGCTTTGATATTTGGCCAATCTATATCACCAAAGAAGGGGATTGGTACTGCGACAAAGCGATGAATGATTTGGCGTTTTTCAAACAGCCGAATTACGAGGCGATTCTGAAGAAGCAGAAAAAGGTGCAACTCTCTTTTGATAACGGACTTACGCTCATCTGGCCAGGCTTTCCCAGAGGGAGAAAAGTGAAAATTGATGTTGTGTTTCCCTCAATGCACGGGACGTACGGCGAGGACGGCTCGCTGATGGGACTACTCCGTATGGCGAATGTGCCGTTTGTCGGGTGCGATATGGCAGCTTCATCGGTGGCGATGGACAAAGCATTCACCAAACAGGTGCTTGAGCACGAAGGTGTGTCGGTCGTGCCGTTTGTTGTGTTTACCAAAACCGACTATGAACAGTCAAAAAAACTATGGCTCGAGAGAATTGCAAAGCTTAAATATCCGCTGTTCGTAAAGCCTGTCCATCTCGGCTCCAGTATCGGTATTACGAAGGTGACGGGTAAGTCCCGTCATTCCGCCTCCCCCCTCTGTCATTCCCGAGAAAGCGGGAATCCAGAAAGTGACACCACCGAACTTGAAAACGCTATTGAAGTCGCGCTACACTATGATGACAAAGTATTGGTGGAAGAAGGGGTGGAGGATTTGATTGAGGTAACACTTCCGATTATCGGCAACGACGAACTGACGCTTGCGTCGGTGGAACGCCCTCTCAACAAAACAGAATTCTTTGATTTCAAAGATAAATATCTTTCGGGGGGGAAGAAGGGTGGGGGAGCCCACAATAACTACAGCGAGATTCCCGCAAACATTGGTGACGACCTCACGAAGCAGGTCCAGGAACTCGGCAAGAAAACTTACAAAACACTCGGTTGTACCGGCATCGCCCGCGTTGATTTTCTTATTGACGGTTCAACCAAAAAAGTGTTCGTAAACGAAGTGAACCTGCTCCCCGGCAGCCTCTACGTACACAATTGGAAAAAGTCCGGCGTCTCCGGCGTTGAACTTGTTACCAAACTCATCGCTCTCGCCGAAGAGCGTTTCGCCGCCGAACAAAAACTCACCCATACCTTCTCCTCCGAGATTCTCTCTAAGGTTGGTGGCCCTAAAGTGCAATAAAAAAGCGGTCAAGATGACTTGATCGCCTTGTAAGGCCTGCACTCGACGCTACATGACGAACTTGGAGTATTCACCAAGGTCAAGTGTTGAGTAGGGCGCATTTTCCCTGGATGTGCGCTTGTCATACAGAACAGTTTTAGCAGTGACAGCCTCCGTTTCAATTACATACACCGCGTATACTGGATGAAAAAGCGGACTGGCTCCTTGGCGGTAGAAGATACATATCGTCAGTATCTTCCCTGGAACGCCCTCTTTTTTCCATCTGGGTTTGATGTCCCGCAGTTCCTGGAATAACTGGAGTGGCCTTTTGTAGTTGAACCACTCTGCTCTGCTCGTCTCGTCATGGGGAACTACGCAGCGAGATTTGCCCCCAATCATTTCTTTGTCAGTATCGTCTCCAAACATTATCTGGCATTCTTTAGTTGTCCAGACGGCAAGCTCTTCGCTCATCCATAGTTGCGGTGTGCCTGCGCGTATGCATGCGAGTACGTATTCATTGAGACTGTAGGTACCATCTGCTGCAACGGCAACGCCTAGCCTTGCTAATTCGCTTCTCTCTCGATCATTCATGTTTCCTCCATCTTGTCCAAGTTCTTTGTCGAACTGTCCAACTATAACTCTTAAACTTAATGAGTGAGTGGCAAATAGGACTCGCGAGTGGTAGTTACCACCTTTACAAAACTACGGCCTTGTGTATAATCATTCTGTCATTCCACTCTAAAGTGGAATCCAGAGAATATAAGACTGGATTCCCGCCTTCGCGGGAATGACAAAAAAACATGGATCATCAGGAGCTTTTACAATCCCTCGGGCTTTCAAAGAACGAGGCCAAGATATACGAAACACTGCTCCGGCATGGTGAGGTTGGCGTGGGTGTAATCTCCGAAAAATCCGGAGTGCATCGCCGAAATGTGTACGATTCTTTGAATCGCCTTATGGAAAAAGGCCTTGTGTTTGAGGTAGTCGAGTCAGTAGAAAACAAATATCAGGCCGTAGAGCCGAAAAAGCTGACGGAAATCGTGATTGAAAAACTTGAAGCGGTTGATAAGGCGCTTCCCGAACTGGAAAAACTTCACTTCAGTACCCCATCCACCTATCGAGTACATACCTATCGTGGCAAGGAGGGATGGAAACAGTATATGCGCGACATCATTAAAACCGGCAAACCGTTCTACTCTATCGCCGCGCAAGGTGCGTGGCTTGATGAACGGGTGAAGTCATTTATCCCGGCATTTCTCCAACAGTTAAAGACGAAAAAGATACCGATGCATCATTTGTTTGATTACGAAGTGAAGGAAAGCAATCACCCCATCATTCAAGAGGTGGGAAAGAGCTATAAATTCCTGCCGAAAAAGTACGCGACGACGTCCGGTATCGATATTTTCGGCGACCATGTGAACATCATGCATCACCAAACCTTAGGCAAGGTCGGCACCGACGACGAGATAACATTTACCGTCATCGTGAATAAAAATCTCGCCGATTCGTTCCGCACATGGTTTCAATACATGTGGGATATGTGCCCTAAAAGCTAATTTCGCAACCCCGTCGCAACAGCTATAGGGCTACTCTTTACCTAAGTAAAGAGGAGCTAGAGGGGTAGTTGAGGGAGAGGTAAGTGAAGATAGTGAGAGCGAGGAGTTAAACCAACGCCACTTTCTTATTGTACACAAACGCGATGCGCTGAAGCGTGTCGAGCGAGAAGCTGTGCTCGCCGCTTTCGAGACGTGCGATGACCGACTGGGGCATATTAGCGCGTTTCGCGACCATCTTTTGCGTGAGTTTCTTTTTGAGCCGAAGTTCCCGAATCTGTTGTACCAAATTCATTCGTGATTCCTTTAGATATTGTTTGAACGCCTTGTCCAGGTTTCTCATATGTCCAAATTATAGCAAAATCGCTATATCCCCGTCAAGCAAATCTTGCTACGCACTTCAGGCGATGGAACAATGGCGAGACTGCACGGTCTTTAACCGGCACGAGGCGTATGCTATTCTCGTGATGTTATCGGAGACACTCAAGGCGAAAGACATATGACTGATGATGGTACAAAACGAATGGAACGCAAACTACGTGGGTATTTTGAGTCGCGCATCTTTGCGCGCGGCAAAGACTATTTTCAGTCTGGCGCGGTGGATACGCTTGCCGTACTCAAACAGAAGGACGCCACAATACAGGTAAAAGCTGCGGTGTACGGAAGCGAGGAGTACGAGACATCCCTTACGTTTGATCCGAAAGGTTCTTCTTTCTCGGATTTTGCATGCACCTGTCCCTATGATGACCTCTGCAAACATGCGGCGGCGCTCGGCCTCGCTTTCATTGAAAAGTATGGAAAGCAGTATCTGGAAAAAGTGGGAGAGAGCACTGTTCGTGTGCATGATGCCGTCATCCTTTCCGAAAACGCCGCTTCCGCATCGGATGTGTCGGCCGCGCTTCAGGGAAACGCGACCGCAGAACAGATCGAAAGGCTCATAGAGAAGCTTCAAGACGTCAAGCGAAGGCAGGAGTTGTCGGAAGCGCCGGCTCGTGTCGAAACCCCCCTCACTCGTCGGCCTGCGCCGACGTTTTCGCTGACGCCGTATTTTCTTGAGTTTTCGGAGTGGAACGGACGATTGTCCCTGCATCGCAAGGACGACCCTTACCAGCTCGCAAGCGTGAAGCATATTTTGGAACACAGCGATGCGCTCACGCCTGGGCAAAAAGAATTCTTTGCCTATTTGAAAACAGAGCAATCCGCGCCGAGGTATGGCGTGTTGCGACAAGATACTGATTTTGCAAAGTTGTTTCGTCTCGTCGCGGAGTCTGGTCTTGAGGTGTATTCGGGGTACACCCACGGAAGAGGAGCACCTCTCGCGATTGACCTCTCTCCTCCGAAACGTAAGGCCGCACTTTGGCTCCAAGAAGACTACAACGAATACAAAAAACATACGCGCAGGAGGTTCGTGTTTGAATTCCTCGGCTCTCGGTATACGCCATGCCGACAGCGCTCGCGGTACTCGCGGCGCGAGCAAGGTCGCGCACCAACTATGAGTACAAGACAGGGAGGTCAACCAAGTCGCGCACTCTCGCCGACCTCACGCTTGAAGAAACGGTGCGCATCAACGCTCTTCTCAAAGAGGCAAAAGAACACCTTGACCTTACGACCGACCTTACTCCAGACTATGATATCCGGCTTTTCGATGAACCCAAAGAAATCCTGCTCGTTGACTTTTCGTTTGATGACGAGACGCTGTCCATCCATCCGGCTCTGGATTATGGGTGCTTCATACAGAACGTCACGGAGAGCGTGTATGTCGGCCGCCAGCACGGAAGACTTTTGATCAAGCATCGTGGTGGATTCGAGCATCCTGGAGACACCATTCTCATCATCAACGGAAAGAATATTCATTATGCGTCCATAGAAAAAAAGACCGAGCTCGCGCTGTTCAAGCGGTTCTATGAGCAGGACATCGGTCTCAACAGAGGCGGGACGCGGACGCTTAAGGGACTTGCGAATATCGCGGAGTTCTACGACACACACTGGGCCAAGCTTTCGGAACATTGCGAGAAGTCCGAGTGCGAGATACGCTTTGCACGCGATACGCTTTCATTTGAACAGGACATCTTTCGAGCCGATGTTTCCATAGATGCGAAGACGGATACCGACTGGCTCGCCTTTGACGCGGCCTGTTACTGCGGCCCCGACCGTCTCTCGATTGCCGACCTCAACCGCTTCTTCAAGGAAGGACACGCTTTTTGGAGACGGCAGGATGGGCGTCTTTCGCGGGTTACCAACATAGAAGAGATTGAACGCTTTGTCGGGATGCTTGAGAGTTTTGAAGAACGAGAGAACGGACAATTCGAAGGAAGACTGTACCACGCGCCTGAGATAGAGTATGTGATGACGAGTTCGCCGCACTACACGGCAACGCGGGGAAAAGGCTTCGCGCGATTCCTGAAGGAGATCAAGGCAGGGAAGCCGGTCAAGCCGGTCAGACTTTCAAAAACGCACGAGGCGTTTTTGCGACCCTATCAGAAAGAGGGAGTGGAATGGCTCTATTTTCTCCGCTCCTATCACTTCGCGGGTGTCCTGGCCGATGATATGGGACTCGGGAAAACCATACAGACTCTGGTGCTGTTAGAAAAGGAGCGGATGAAAGGCAAACCGTCCCTCGTCGTGTGCCCGAAGACACTTCTCTATAATTGGCAGATTGAGGCGTCCCGATTTGCGCCGACGCTTGTCGTTGCGGTGGTAGACGGCACGCCGAGAGAGCGCGAAGCACTTATCGCGAATGCCACCGCATACGACCTTCTCATCACCGGTTACGCGACGCTGAAAAAGGACGGCGAGGCGTATAAAAAAGCAGGCATCACGTTCAACTATTGTGTGCTTGACGAGGCGCAGTTCATCAAGAATCACGCCACGAAGAGCGCCCAAGTAGCCAAGGAGGTGGACGCGGACCACAGGCTAGCGCTGACCGGAACGCCGCTTGAGAACAGCGTCTCGGAAATCTGGTCCATTTTTGATTTTCTTATGCCGGGCTTTCTCGGCTCGTACAAGACATTTGCAAAACGTTTTCATAAGCCCATCATGGAGCGCGGCGATGCGAAAGCGCTGGAATTACTGCGTAAGAAAGTTGAGTGCTTTATGCTTCGCCGCACGAAAGGCGAAGTGCTTAAGGAGCTTCCTCCCAAGGTTGAGCAGACGAGCCACTGTCGGTTAAGCGCCGCGCAGAGTCTCTTGTATCAAGAGGTTCTCTCGCGGGTTAAAAGCGATATGTTCAAAACCGTCAAAGAGCGAGGATTTGAGAAATCGCGCATCCATATTTTCGCCGGACTGATGAAATTACGCCAGGTGTGCAATCATCCAGTGCTCCTTCTTAAAGGTACGTCGTATCGCGACTACGAGTCCGCCAAATTGGATATGTTCAACGAGCTGGTCGAAGAGGTATGCGAGAACAAGCGCAAGGTGCTTGTGTTCAGCCAGTTCACGGGGATGCTAGATATTCTTTCCGAAGAGCTCCGCTCAAAGAATGTGCCGCACCTCTATCTTTCCGGCAAAACCGAAAAGAGGCAGGAGCTTGTTGAAAAGTTCAATGCCGACCCGACTATCCACGTATTTCTCATCAGTCTTCGGGCCGGAGGCACTGGGCTGAACCTCACCGCCGCGGATACGGTCATCATCTTCGACCCGTGGTGGAATCCGAGCGTTGAAAATCAGGCGATTGACCGTGCGCACCGCATCGGACAGAAGCAGTCCGTCAACGTGTATCGGCTTATCACGACCGGAACCATTGAAGAGAAGATTGTTGCGCTTCAGCAGAAAAAGAAAAAGCTCTTTGATGCTCTCATTGGGGAAAGCAAAGACCTCTTTCAAAAGCTCACATGGGAGGACGTGCAGGAGCTATTTCGTTAACTCCGCATCCGTCTTCGCCACCGAACAAAAACTCACCCACACCTTCTCTTCCGAGATTCTCTCTAAGGTTGGTGGTCCAAAAGTACAATAGGGACTTAATTCTCCCTTTATAAAAGGGAGCACCCGCTGAAAGCGGTGGAGGGATTTTCAGTCCGTTTTCCTGGTAGGCATATATAGGATTTTCTGATAGGATTTGCGCACCTCCTTTCAATCTGTCTACTCCATGCAAAAATACACCGTCAACCAATGTTTCGTTAGTAATATCTTGAATTGGGTTCAAGAAAGAGAAATTGCTATACCAGAAATTCAGCGTCCATTTGTTTGGGATTCAGTCAAGGTTCGTGACTTAATGGACTCTTTGTATAAAGGTTTTCCAATCGGTTATATTATCGCATGGAAAAATCCCGATGTTCGCCTCAAAGATGGAACAATTTCAAAAGGGAAAAAAGTCTTAATAGATGGACAGCAGCGTATTACTGCACTCAGGGCAGCGATGCTTGGCGAAAATATAATCAGCAAAGATTACAAAGAAGAACGTATAAAGATCGCTTTTAACCCTCTTGCGTCTGATACGGAACAGATTTTTGACACGTGGACTCCTGCTATTGCAAAAAACCCGATATGGATACCAGATATTTCAAATGCGCTCAAAACTGAGAATGCCTTATTTGATATCGAGGATAATTATTGTGAACGGAATTCAGGAGTTGATAGGAGAATTATACGCGAAAGATTAAAACGACTAAGTGGCATTAAGCAAACGCAGGTCGGTTTTATTGAACTTGATTCGGATTTAGATATTGAAGAGGTAACGAGTATATTTATACGTATTAACAAGAGTGGCGTGTCGCTTAGTCAAGCAGACTTCGCTATGTCTAAAATTGCGTCGTACGACAAGGAAGATAATTTTGGCGTGAATCTCAGAAAGTGCATTGATTATTTCTGCCACTTATCACGGGAGCCGCAATTCTATAAACACATCAGTGAAAACGATACGGAATTTAAGAACACAATTTACCTTTCAAAAATAGCTTGGCTGAAAAATGAAAATGACGACCTATATGACCCTGATTATTCCGATGTTCTGCGTGTAAGTTTCACTAAGCAGTTTGAGCGTGGGAAAATGGCTGATCTGGTTAGCTTACTTTCCGGTCGCAATTTTGAGACGCGAAGTTTTGAACAAGATATTGTAAATAAGTCATTTCAAGAATTGCGCGACTCTGTTTTGGAGTTTGTGAGCGAAACTAATTTCAAAGATTTTCTGATGGCCATTAAATCTGCCGGTTTTACGAGCAAAGACCTCATTAGTTCGCGTGGCGCTCTCAACTTCGCCTACATTCTTTTTTTGAAGTTGCGTGAGAAGGGCGTGAATCGCGACTCTATAAAGAGAATAATTGCAAAGTGGTTTGTCATGTCGTTACTTACTGAACGCTATTCAGGTTCACCGGAAAGTCAGTTTGATTTCGATATAAAACAAATTTCAAAAGATGGAGCAGAAAAGATATTGCAATCAATTGAAAACGCGCAACTCTCAGACGCTTATTGGAATGCACAACTTATTCAGGAGTTAGACAAGGCAAGCGTAAGCAATCCCTTCCTAAATCTGTTTTTTGCCGCGCAAATCAAAGCGAATGACAAAGGCTTTCTCTCAACCGATATTACTGTGGGCAATATGGTCGACCAACGCGGTGATATTCACCATCTATTCCCGCGAGAGTACCTAAAAGCTAACGGCCTTCAGCGTGGTGACTATAATCAAATTGCAAATTTCGCATACGCTCAGTCGGAAATAAATATCAAGGTCGGAAAAAAGTCACCAAAGGAGTACATGGTGGAAGTTATTAAACAAACAAAAGGGGGAGAATTAAAATATGGTGGAATTGTTGATAAGGAAATTCTCGCCGAAAATTTAAAACAGAATTGTATCCCCACCGGATTTGAGGAAATGGAGCTCGGACACTACGAAAACTTCCTTAACGAGCGTCGAAAATTGATGGCACAGAAAATCAAAGAGTACTATTTTAGTCTGTAAATCTAAAATTACTACCGCCAACAATCTCGCCCATTCGTTCCGAACGTGGTCCCAGTACACCCCCACACCAACCTGCCTCGGCAGGTTGGTGTGGGGGTAAATGGAGGATATGTGTTTACAGGGTAGGTTTGACCACAATACATCCATTGTATATACTCGGTATATATAGTTAAGAACCCTTGCGAATAGGGCATGCGAATTACAAACATGAAGACCATCATCAATATCAAGGCGGATAGAGATATAAAAGTGAAGGCGCAGAAGGTGGCGAAACAGCTCGGCGTGCCGCTTTCGCTCGTTATTAACAACTACTTGCGAGATTTCATTCGCGACAAGGAGGTGCATTTTTCTCTTAATCGCGATACCTTACCGCTCGGCAAGCCGGAAGGAGTACTGAAACCGGCAGTGAAACGACGACTCGAACGAATACATCGGGAAGTAGTGGCGAGAAAGGGTGTATCGCCGACATTCGAAAATATGGAGGACGCTATTCGTTATCTCCATTCATATGCGGATAGAGTTTAAACAGCAGTTCCTCAAACGCTACGCAAAGATGCCGGCATCCCTTCGTTCCCGTTGTGATGAACGGCTGGAGCTGTTTGCAAAGGAGCCGAAGCATCCGCTTCTCCGCAACCATGCGCTCACAGGCGACCGACTGGGGAAATGGAGTATCAATATCACCGGCAATTGGCGTGCGTTATACGAATTTCAAGACGCGGAAACAGTTGTCTTTGTTGAGATAGGCACACATCCGTAATTGTACGGGTAAACAACATTCTCACATTCTGCAGAATGTGAGAATGTTGTTAGGCAGAAATATGAATCAAACCACAGCAATACGACAACTGAAGGAACTTGGGCGGCTCGGGAGCGTCAAAAAAATGCGACTTGCGGCGGAAGGGTGGCGGGAAGAGTGGCAGACGCTTATCGCGATACTGATGTCCGCGCGGACGCGCGACGAGGTGACGGTCATTGTGGCGGAAAATTTGTTCGTAGAGTTTCCAACACTTGTGGAACTTTCCAAGGCAAATCCGAAAGATATCGCGCGAATTATCGGGCCGGTGAATTTCTTTCAAAACAAAACGAAGTATGTGATTTCTCTCGCGGGCGAACTTCTGAAGCAGTATGCAGGGAAGCCTCCGCACGAACTTGAAAAATTAATTTTGCTTTCGGGTGTAGGGCGTAAGACTGCCAATGTGTTTCTCGCGGAGTATGGCGCCGATGCCATCGGCGTGGATACGCATGTTTCCTATATTTCGCAAAAACTCGGGTGGACGAAACACACCGACCCCGACAAGATTGAACAGGATTTGCTCGCACTGTTTCCTCGGACGTGTTGGCGCAAACTCAACTCCACACTCGTGCGGTTTGGGAAGACGTATCAGAGTCGGATTGAAAAAGATACGTTGCTCGATTTAATTTAGACTGGATTCCCGCCTGCGCGGGAATGACAGTCGAGTAAGATATTGACATGTCGTATACATTGTCTATAATAAGGACAATGAAATACTACGACTGGAATCCCGATAAGAACGAATGGCTGAAACAGGAGCGTGAGGTCTGTTTTGAGGATGTTAAAGCGGCGTTGGAGGCAGGGAAGCTTATTGGCGTGATACCAAACCCCAACACGACTCGATATCCCGCGCAAAAAGTATTTTTTGTAGAGATAAATGGATACGTCTACGTTGTGCCGTTCGTAGAAGACGAAGAAAAGATATTTTTCAAAACCGTCATTCCGAGCCGCAAAGCAACCAAAAAGTATTTAAAAAATAAGAAAAAGCCATGAAATACTACGAATTAGATAAAGAGGAACAGGAACTGCTTGATGCTATCGAGGCGAGCGACTTCAAACCCGTGCCGAATGTAAAGCAGGAGATAGCGCGCTATGTCTCCTATGCCCGTGCTGATTCAAAGCGGACCAAAAACATCAACATCCGGCTGTCCGAGCGAACGCTTCACAAACTCAAGGTTAAGGCGGCCGAAAAAGGACTGCCGTATCAGACGCTCGTTGCCTCTCTCCTCCACCAATACACCAATAAATAACGGTGCGTCTCTACTCGCTACGCCCCAGATGCACTTCACCTAAGTAAAGAGGAGTCGAGGCGCAAGGGGAAATAAATAACTGTCCACACCTCCCGAAAAACCCTTATTTCCTGATGCATCTTTCTATCCCGTTTGTCATTCCAGCGACGTAGCAGTAGCGAAGTAAGCCTGTAGTCGTAGACTATCGTAGACTATGCTGGAATCCAGGAAGAATCAAGCAGAGTCTGGATTCCTGCCTTCACAGGAATGACAGAAAATGACAGAGGGTGTGGAGAGTTACGGAAATAAGTAAGCCCTCACGCTCGTCTGTATCTCCCCTAGCAAGGGGAGCACGCGCCTCTTTGGCGAGGAGGGGTGTTCGGTAACATCCCCCGGCGCATAAGAATGCGTCCGCCCCCTTTGATAAGGGGGATGTTAAGAGTGTGAGGGGTTACGGAAATAAAAGTTGATTTTTGGGGAGGAAAATGGTACTATATATTTTTGGAGCCTCTTGCCACCTCGTATGGAAAATCCCATTGATTTTCTACGAGGGAAGGCGGTCTTGTCGGACACCTTCTCCCCCCTTGTAATTATGAGCCTAGCGTAACAACTATGGCACTTTTACACGCGCTCGGATTAGGAGTCGCCATCATTGTCCTCCGGATACTGGCACCGGAGATTTGGAGTGCGCTGGAGCAACTGACATTGTCGGTGCTCTCGGTCGCGGGCGAGCTTGTAGTACATCTGCAAGTTGCTGCTGCGGCGATTCCACTCCAAACCGCATTTTAGAGACAGGCCTTCCGATAATAATCGGAAGGCCTTGTGTTTACCTTTTGTACCCAATTTCAAACAGAGAGGGTATACTTTAGAGATAGTCAGTTAATTTCGCTCCTATGTACTACGGTGGATTTTCTCTATTTTGGGTCGTCGTGTTTGCAGTCGCGGTTATCTATCTGAACTCAAAGATAAACCGCCTCTCTTCCCGTCTTGATAAAGCGGAAAAAAGAGACCCCGCGCGCTCGTCCTCGTCGGCAACAGTGCCGTCGCTTGCCGATATCGCTTCTTCATTCTCTCCGGAAAGCGTGCCGGTACCACAGGCCCCGGCTCCAGCGGGTCCACTTGAGCAGGTGCTCACAACCGATGACGCTTTTAAAACAAAAGTGGACGGGGAAGAGAAGGGAGGTCAGTGGCTCGGGAAAATTGGCGTCGCTGCGATTGTGCTTGGCGTGTCCTTCTTCCTCAAATGGGCATTTGATAACAACCTTATTGGTTCGATGGGTCGGGTGATGCTCGGCGTTATTGGCGGGACCGCGCTCGTGGTGGTCGGACAGTTTCTCCGCAAGAAGTATCTCGTCTATTCAGACATTGTCACGGGAGGTGGTATCGCGATTTTGTATCTTTCCATTTTCGCGGCATTCGCATTCTACCATTTCATCGGGCAGGAAATCGCGATGGTGCTTATGTTTTTCGTGACCGCGCTTTCGGTGACACTCTCGGTCATCGGCGGGACGCAACAACTCGCGGTGCTCGGTATTGTCGGCGGTTTCGCCACGCCACTTCTCCTTTCTACCGGAGAGAATAACTTCGGAGGTCTTATGAGTTACCTTGCCGTGCTTGATATTGGTATTTTGTGCGTCGCTATTTTCAAGAAGTGGAATCGGCTGAATATCCTTGGTTTCATCGGGACAGCGCTCCTGTCGTTCGGGTGGTATGAGCGTTTTTACACTTCCGCGGACCTGTTTAAGGTTTTCTTTGTACTCACACTCTTCTTCGTCATCATCTACCTTATCGCCGGCATCATACACAACGTGCTTTGGAAGAAACAATCAAGAAGTGAAGACCTTTTCCTTATCACCTGCACCGCGGCCTGCTACGCGCTCGGCGCTTACACGCTTCTTAATCCTCTCTATCACGGTGTGATGGGCTTCTTTATGTTCTTCCTCGCCGTTCTCTATTTCGGCATTGCCTTTATTGCTTACGAAATGAACTCGGAAGACAAGATACTCAATCTGTACCTTCCCGGCATCGCTATTGTTTTCTTGACGCTTGCGATGCCCATTCAGTTTTCGGGAAAATGGATTACGCTCGCATGGCTTGTTGAGTCCGCACTTCTTGTGGGTATGGGAAGTATTGTACGACGCCACAGTATGAATGTGTTTGGACTTATTGTCTTCGGCATTGGCCTCGTAAGACTTTTCACGTTTGATATATACATACCAGATATCAGTACCTACCTTCCGGTGTTCAACTCGCGGTTCTTCCTCGTGCTCGTCGCGATTATCGTCGCCTACTTCACCGGCTGTATGTTCATACAGCATCTCGGTGATGGAGACGACAAAGGAAGAAAAGAAGGAGCCATCGTTTTCTTTGTTATCGCGAATCTTCTCTCGCTCTTTATCCTCACTGCGGATATTAACGCGCACTATGAGAAGGTGATTGCGAGCAAAGACCGACAGCTTAACAGTGCGCGGTTTGATTTCAACGCTAACGGTGGTGGGGAGCTTAGCGAGCGTGCGCAGAATGAGTTCCGACAAAAAGAAACTTCTTACTACGAAGAGCAACAATCCACTCGAAATCGTCGTAACACCGTCGTCTCAATCGCGTGGGCACTTTACGCGGTCATACTCACCGCAATCGGATTTGGTGCGAAACGACGTCTGATGCGTCTCCTCGGACTCGCGCTTCTCTTCGTCACGGCGTTTAAGGTCCTTGTTGATGTGTGGGCGCTTGGAGAAGTGTACCGAATTATTTCGTCCATCAGCTTCGGTGTTATCGCGCTTCTTGTCTCGTTCGCGTACGCCAAGTTTCGTCACCGATTACAAGAAGTTTTATAGGATTATTCTTATCAAGTATGTCATTCCCGTGGAAACGGGAATCCAGGGTTCAGTCATTCCTGGATCCCCGCCTTAGTCTACGATAGTCTACGACTACAGGCTTACTTCGTTGCTACTACGTCGCGAGGATGATAGAAAAGTCACATGAAACGATATTTTTTACTTTTCGCCCTTTTACTTATCCCAGCAAGGCGCGCGGGAAGTTCCTTACCAGTTTTCCGTGGAAACCGCAGAGGTGCGCTCGCAGTATACCGCTTCACAAGTTCTGGATGCGTCGGTTGACGGTATTGGCCGACTGCAGTTCATTCTTGACCTCGGGCAGAGCGGAGCGCTTCACAACAAATTGCATATTGATACCGGTTCCTTGAACTATAAGCGGCAGGTGAGTGTCTATGCCGCACCGTCACTTTTATCCCACGGTTCTTCCGGCTGGAGTCTGTTAACCGATAAAGGATATATTTTTAAATTCACCGACCCGCAGACCACGTTCAGTACGGATTCGGGCGAAGTCGCGTATCCACAAAGTAGTTCCCGTTACCTTCGGGTCGTCGTGGAGAGCGGCCCCGAGGGCGCACTTTCGCTCGTTTCGGGGAGCGTGTATCGCTACGAGATTAGTTCTGCCAAGGAAGAAACCGAAACGCTTCCTGCTGATGTCCTTCAGGAAAAAGAGACACAAACGACAGAAGTCATCGTTGACCTTGGTGCCGGAAATATCCCGACGCACCGGCTCACACTCTCACTGGAAGAAGAAGGGAATTTCAGCCGAACCGCGTATCTCTTCGGAAGCGCGGACGCGAAGACGTGGACGCGAATCGGACAAGGACATCTCTCGCAGATTAATACCCAGAGATTTACCGGAGGAAATTCAGCCATTGAATATCCGGAATCAACCTATCGCTTCTACAAGGTGAGCATTCAAAACTTTGATGATGTGCCACTCACGGTCGCGAATCACGTGGAAGTGACACACATTATCCGCACGGTTGTGTTTGAGGCTACTCCGCAAAAGGCGTACACACTCTATTACGGCAACCCGAAAGCATTCACTCCTCGCTACGACCTCTCGCGCTACTTTGAATATCTGGAGACGACGTCGCTTCCCGAAGCGACGCTCGGAAGTGAGCGCGAGAACTCCGAGTATATCGTGCCCGCCGGCTCCGTCGTCCCGTTCACCGAGCGCAACAAACTATTGCTCAACGTGACGCTCGCGTTTCTCTGTCTCCTCATCGCCATGTTTGTCGGTTGGTACATTTGGAGGCATGTGAGGCACAATGCGTCAGCAGGGATTGTCCCACCCGTTATGCCGTCGGTACTTCCACAAACACCGACGTCGGCGTCCGCTCCGCAGTCTACGACTACTCCGCAACCAGCGATTACTTCTTCGCCCCAACCAATACCTCCTCCCGTGGTGCCTCCGCAACACACTGAGGTTCCGCGACAGTGACACTCACCGCCCCGACAACATCGGGGCGGTTTTCGTTGCGCGAAATGAATGGCACGTTAGAATGGCGAGGTGAGACCTACCCAAAAAACTAGTATGACTTTCCAGCAAACTATCCTCAACTTCTATCGGGAGCACCGACGGGATTTTCCGTGGCGGGAAACGAGAGACCCCTACGCGATTTTGGTGTCGGAAATAATGCTTCAGCAAACGCAAGCGGAACGGGTCGTTCCGTTTTTCAACAGATGGATGAAGCGGTTTCCCACTCCCGAATCGCTTGCGAGCGCAAAGGTAAGCGAGGTACTGAAACTCTGGCAAGGACTCGGCTACAATCGGCGGGTGCTCAATTTGAAACGTTCCGCGGAAATGATTGTGAAAGAATATGGAGGAGTATTTCCAAAGACGATTGAAACGATAGACGCGCTTCCCGGAGTCGGGCCGTACACGGCGGGCGCAGTCTGTGCATTTGCGTTCGGGATTCCGTCCGCGTTTATTGAGACGAATATCAGAACGGTGTATCTGCATTTCTTTTTTAAGGGGAAGAAAAAAGTAAAAGACGAGGAGATTTTAAAAGTGGTTGAGCGGACGTTACCTACCCCCTCTTCAATTCTCCCCCTTGCTCCCACCACCCTGCCTCGCGGCCTCGGCACCCCTCCTCGGGCAGGAGGGGAGGGGGAGAGGAGAAGAGAACACTCCAACATTCTCAAGAATGTTGGAGTGTCTACAAGAGACTGGTATAACGCACTGATGGACTATGGAGCGATGTTGAAGAAAACAACGGGAAATTTGAATACGCGAAGTACACACTACACGAAGCAGTCTGTGTTCATCGGGTCGCGCAGGCAAGTGCGCGGAGCGATTCTTAGATTGGCAACTGAAAAGGGAACGGTGAAGGCGGACGATTTCAAACAGTATGCCTCTGTTCATTCGGTGGCGGATATTATATCCGAGTTGGCCGGCGAAGGTTTCTTGAAGAAAAAGGGAAATGGGTTTAAGCTGGCGTAGTTCTTATTCCTCTAGTCTACGACTACTACCGCTTTCCTAAAGGAGGTGCCCGTTAGGGCGGAGGATTTAAATCCCTCCTTTCGAAGACTCAAGTGCTCCCTTTTAAAAGGGAGAATTAAGACCCTTATGAAACGGTTTACCAGAACAAAAGAAGATTTTACCTGCGACCACTGCACTACCCGTGTAACGGGCAACGGCTATACGAATCACTGTCCGAAGTGCTTGTGGAGTAAACATGTGGATGTTAACCCGGGAGACCGCGCTTCCCTCTGCGGGGGAGCGATGGAGCCACAGGGTGTTGGCGTTTTCTCTGGTATCTACCGAATCGCACATACATGCGCACGGTGCGGTTTCATCCGCTCGCAGGATGCCGCGAAAGAAGACGATATGGAGCGCTTAATTGCGCTATCTACCCATCCGCTTTCTTGAAGCAACGGCTACTCTCCCGCCAGCGCGCCTTCAAGCACTTTCTTAAGTATCGGCGCGATTTTTTCGTTGAAGCTATCCGCGCTGGCATGAAGGTCTCCTGCTCTGAAGAGTGAAGCAAGGTCGTCTCCCGTATGTGTTTTGAAACTGGCGTTGAGGTGACTCATCGTGAGAGCGTTCAAATCACGCTCTCCCGTCGTGCGTCCCATTGAAGCAGTCGCAATGAGACCGATGAGTTTTCCTACTTTACTCACCACGGCTCCACCGCTTGAGCCCTGTTGCGCGACCACTGAACTACCGATTGAAAAGATATCGGATGTTCCCTCGTCAAAACTGTACACGTTCCCTGTGTACACCACCGCCGAGCTCGGATACAGGTCTCTCTGGATATTGATACCACCAAGCAGCCCCGCCGGATATCCCGCCACGAGTACCTCTATCGGCTTTTGTAAAACGGAATCATCACTATCCGTCGGCAAAAATGGAAATGCTTCCGGCAACGGCATATCTGCGAGTGTCGTCCCTGTTATGAGAAGCAAGGCGAAATCATTTTCTCCGGTTCCCAACGGTTCGGACAGATTGATTTTTTTCGCGTTCGTCGCTACCCACGCCGGAGAGATATAGAGTAGTCGCGCCTTGTACCGATTGTGCGCGGGCTCACCGGTACGGATGATACAGTCCAGGAAATCCGGAGTCAGATAATCTTTCAGCAAGAAATACTGGCCCACATGCGCGTTGGTGAGTATGACCCCGCGCGGGTCTACGAAAATACCGCTTCCCGATATCGGATTAAATGAACCTCCGCGTTTTGACGTGCAGAGAATATTTACGAGCGGTTTTGGTGACCGGTGTCAAAGGTTTCTTCGGTAAAGGAATTGTCTTGGTTTCTTTCGGTGTGTCCGGTGTTGCCGGGGTCGTTTTTACCAGAGTGGGAATCTCTTGTGTGGCGAGTGCCGCCGGTGTATCTGCTGTGACAGGTGAAGAAGTCGCATCCGTTTCGGCTACTTCCACGTTCGGCTTGGCTACTGTCTTTGGAGCGAGTGTCTCGGTCGCCACCGCCCACAGCAAGGCGACGCCCCCTAGAACATAGATACAGAGACGAGCAAAAAACAGCATAGGATTGGATTATACTAAACCTCTCCGTATCTGACGAATGGGAAAATCCGAAGTGTTCTTTTTTAGCATTTGCCGACGGCCGTCGGCAAATGCTAAAAAATGGAAATTGCCCAGATGTGTTTTTTCTGCTACGATTCGGACCATCGCGGGATTGGTTTAATGGTAGAACGCGAACCTTCCAAGTTCGTCGTGCCGGTTCGATTCCGGCATCCCGCACATTTTAGAAAAGAGTCCCCCTCGGGGGACTCTTTTCAGGAACGCAATGTCTTATCCAATCGTTTCGCCTCCGCCCAGGCGAGTTCAAAAATCTTTTTCATGGCGTCGGCGATTTCCGCGCTTTCTATGCTCACACCCAGTTTTTCTTTCCATGACGCTATCATCACTTTGTTGTCGTAGATATTGATTTCGGGAGAAAAATAATATTTATCCGACGGGACGAACGCGACTTCACGCCTTTCCTCCTCGTCAAACGCCGCACGAGCCATTCCTGCAGTATTCATCGGGAAAATAGCGCGGATAGAGATACCTTTCTCCGCACGCCGTTTGAAATAGTTTGGGAAAGCTTCAAGCCATCTGTACCCTCATAAAATTTTATCCTCGGACGATTCTGTGCCGCATGGACCGAACGAAGTTGGGGAAGTAATGTCCCTGCTTTCTCAATACGTTCTTTCGCGAGTTCAGCTCCGCGTTTCAAATACATAATGACCGCTTCCGGAGGTTCGGCGGCAAATTCCTGCTTCGGCTCCTTGCCCGTCGCGTTTACGATACCTTTACTGACGAGCGAATCCAAAATGTCATAGCCGGTCGTGCGGTTAATGCCCGCTTTGCGGGCGATTTCGGTTACCGTACCGTGTCCCAATTCCAGCAAAGCAATATAAACTATCGCTTCTTTTTCGCTGAACCCTAGCGTGTGAAGGGTGGTGGGGAGTTCTTTGTTTTGGTCGTTCATGTGTGTTGTCTCCAATTCTCCCTTTGTAAAAGGGAGTACCTGTTAGGGGGAGGGATTTCCTCCCCTCCTTTCTAAGGAGGGGATTGAGGGGTGGTTGTAAATCCCTCCTGCCTAAGATGGCAGTGCTCCCTTTAAGAAAGGGAGAATAAGATTAGCGTACTTCCAACCACTCTTTGTGTCAATCCTCTTCCACAGAAATACGCCTAATATGCTAAATACTATTGCAAAATAAGGCTTTAATACTCATTCTCACTAACGATTAGCTTTGACAGAAGATACCGTATTACGATATAATCTTTGTAGAAAGTCAAATTCAACCAAACAGAAGGGGAAGTCCTATGAAAATTGTATTATTTCAGCCACGGTATCCATACGGCAAAAGCCAAGTATATCTTCCGGGTGGACTAATGAATCTAGGGAGTCGATTGATGCAGGCCGGAGTTGGTGTATCTTTTTTCGATTTGAATCTCATAGAAATCGATTCGGATGCGGTTATTACCGCTCTCATCAATACAGACGAGATTGGATTTTCGGTCCTAGGTCCTCCGTACATCGATACCGTCGTCGGTTATATCAAGTGGCTGCGTAGGCACAACTTCTTACAGCCAGTTCTTGTCGGCGGTGAAGGAGTTGCCAGGCTTCGACACGGTGACTTCAAAAAGTGGTTTAGCGGATTGGGAGAGGTTGTACAGGCGAGAGGGGACGAAGAAATCAAAAGAAATCTTGGCCTCTCTGCGCTCCAATCGCCGTTCGATACCTCAATGGTATCAATGCTTAAGTGGCTCACCGAAGAAAGTCGACGCCAATATCTCACCGCCGAGTTCGCTTTGTTCTTGAGTGACGGTTGTGGATTTAACTGCGGCTTTTGCGCGGCGCTTAAAGACACTAAAGAGAAATATCGGACCACGGCATCTCTTCGGGATGAGCTAGAATATATTTGCCGGTATCTTAAGAGCGTCGGGCACTCTGAGTTGAAGGTATATCTCTCAAATCTGGACGCACTCCAGACCGTGGTAGAGCTTGAAGAGCGGCTCAAAGATATTTGGAGTGCCGCTTTAAGGTTCGGCATCACACCGCACATACGATGTCTCGCAACATCAAAATATATGTTTTTGGCTTGCAGAAGGGACCCGAAATTACCGGCTCGGCTATACCGATATGGAGTGCGCATCATCGCGTTTGGAGTTGATGGAGCCGATGAAGAGACGTGGAAAAGGGAACACAAGACTCATAACGTGCTTGCGGAAATTGAAACAGTAACGGCTATTGTGTTGAGTGTTGGGATTACGGTTGAGTTACTGATGGTAATCGGGCTTCAGAAAGACAGGCCGTTAGCACTGTTGCGACATCTTTTGTTTTCCTTCCGGAAAGCGTTTCAGGGAGCCGTAATCCGGCCCTATTTGGGCAGATCAATGACTCCGAGCGGCCGATGGCCAAAGGAAACGGGATACATTCCAAAAAAAGGAGAAGTCGTAGCGCGGGAACTAGAAGCGCAGGCATTTCTTGAAGATGCGTCGCTTTTGACACGGCTTGATTACACGATGTTGGGATCAAAAGAAACACATCCTGATTGGAAGGAACGCTGGCTTTCAAATTTTGTGTATCTACTGATTATCGGGACACTTGCACCTTTCGGATTATGTCCGACACGACCCTTGTTTCCAGTGCCTCGGAAAGGAATTGGGAAGTTACTCGCGAGAGTGGTCAATCGGTTGATGCCGTTTGACCGATAACAAGTTTCCGGAAATGTACACTTAAAGACTCCGTCACCTCGCAGTTCGCTTACGCGGCTGCGGGGTTTTTGTTTGGCTGGATTCCCCATGATTCGGGAATGACAGTCCGAAAAGATAAAATCCCTCCTCCGACTGAAGTCGGAGTGCTCCTTTTTATAACGGGAGAATAAGAGAAGACGACTAGAGCGAGATGAGTTGGAGAGAGTCGATCTTCTTGAAGTCGCGGACGTTTCTGGTGAGGAGGGGGGTATTGGTGAACAGCGCGGTGGCGGCGATAGTCGCGTCGGCAAATGCGATTTTTGCTTTTGTTCTGATCTGTGCGGCAAGACGAGTAATCGGCCGGTCGAGCGGGACGAACAAAAAGTTCTCTTCAAGGAATTTTTCCATACCGTGGCGTTGTTCCGGAGTCCATTCCGAAAAAGACAAAAATTCCCCTTCAACTGTTGCAGGGAGAAATAAAAGTCCTTGCTTCTTTGTTGCATCAACAAAAGACGCGACCTCTTCCTCACCCTTCAAGTAGGCAATAATGATATTGGTATCGAGCGTCATTTGCGTATGTGCCCGTTATCTCCATTCAGCACGGACTTTTTTTACATGTTTTTCTAAGGCGCGAATCTGTTTTTGGTTTTGGAGCATACCCCGCGCCTTCGTCCAGCTTGCCGGAAGTTTGGCGCTAGATTTAGTAAGGCGAGCCAGCAATCCTGCTGCTGTGGTTTTGTTTTTCGTATTGGTAATCATACCAAAAGTATAGCAAATTTTTTGTGCGGATTCAATTTTTTCTGGATTCCCGATTTCTCGGGAATGACAAGAGGGAGAGGGACGAAAAGACTACCACCCCTCAATCCCCTTCTTACAGAAGCTATACACCTTTCGCTCTCTCCGAAGACGGAGCGCTCAAGGTCTTGCGAAGCTCCACGTATTCGCTTCTCACCTTGGAAAGGAGGGGAGGAAGAAAGAAGCCGTGCTACAATTTATGCGTTATGACCGATGCGGAAACTACAAAGATTGTGTTGTTTAAGGGGGCGAGAGTGCGGAAGACGCTTCATCACGGTGAGTGGTGGTTTTCGGTCGTGGACGCGGTGGCTGTTCTAACCGATCAGTCAGACGATTTAACCGCAAGGAAATACTGGAATAAACTTGCTCAAAGGCTACGCGAAGAGGGAAGTGAGTTGGTGACATTTTGTCACCAACTGAAATTGGAAGCTTCCGATGGAAAGAACTATGAAACCGACTGTGCTACGACCGAAGGCCTCTTCCGCATAGTGCAATCCATCCCGTCACCGAAAGCCGAGCCGTTTAAGAGGTGGCTGGCGAAAGTTGGGTATGAGCGAGTACAGGAGATAGAAAATCCTGAATTGGCGACTAAGCGGACCCGAATGCTGTACAAGCTGAAAGGATATAGCGAAGATTGGATAGAGAAACGAATGCGCGGAATTGTGATTCGGGAAGAGCTGACTGATGAGTGGAAAAACCGGGGAGCGAGAGACCGTCAAGATTATGAAATCCTGACAGCCGAAATCTCAAAAGCTTGTTGAAATAGAGCCATATTCTGGATCCCCGCATACGCGAGGATGACAGAAAGTCTCGCGGAAACTCCGTTTTCTGTGCTAACTCGGTAGTCATTTAAGAAATTGAAAGGATTGCGGAGGGAAAATTTGCGGGACCATATGACTGACTTTGAGCTCATCTTTAACATGTTGGGTGAGCGTGCGACAACCGAGATTCACCGCGTGGAGGATTCAACGGGTGTACCGAAACTCCGGAGCGATGCCAAAGCGGGAGGCGATATTGCGGGAGGAGCGAGAAAGAAACTTGAAGACAGACTCGGGCAATCCGTGGTTTCCAAGAAGAATTATTTGAAGCAGATGGAGAATAAGAGGCTGGAGAAGTAAATCCCTCCTGCCGAAGATGGCAGTGCTCCCTTTTACAAAGGGAGAATAAGACCAACACAAAACCCGCCGAGTGGCGGGTTTTGTGGGGTTCTGGATCCCACATCTAGTCTACGACTACTCCGCTACTACTCCGGTGCGGGATGACAGAAAACATAGTCGCGTTGCTCCTTGTTTTCTGTCACTTCACGGCGTCTTTGAGTGCCTTCGCGGCGCGGAATTTCGGAACTTTCATAGCGGCTACCTGCACCATTTCGCCGGTGCGGGGGTTCCTTGCCTGACGGGCCGCACGCTGTTTGACCGAGAAGATGCCGAGACCGGCGATTGAAACCTCTTCACCCGTCTTCAGTGTGGCGACGATTGACTCAAGTACTTTGTCTACCGCCTGCTCCGCCTGCACTTTCGTGCCGCCAAGGACGACGTGGACCGCCACTACAATGCCTTGTTTGTTCATAAAATAAGTACCAATCTGCGAATGGGACGAATCTGCGAATACCTGCGAATAAGATACAGACATTCACACACCCAGTGCACAGTTAGTATTAAGAATTGTTAATATCTCGACCTACTAGTTGATAAATAATAATGGAACTACTGAATCATTATATAGGAGGCCGTTTTCGGTGCAATAGCGTTACAAACATTGACAGAAATATGTTTTGTTGCGTAGAGATAGATGTAATAGGCAAAAAGCGCGAGGCAAGCAGTTGTCCGCGCTTTTATTTTGGAGAAACAACCCTCCACCTCGAAGACTCGGGTACTCCCTTTGTTAAGGGAGATGGGGAAACAAAATCCCTCGACTTCGTCAGTCTACGACTACTCCGCTGCTCCCTTTTACAAAGGGAGAATAAGAAACACTACCACCCCGTTTCGAAGACGAAACACCCCTCCTTGGAAAGGAGGGGTGGGAGGGGAGGAAGACAACTTCTTTTCTTATTCGTAGCAATTCGTTGGACTTTAATTCGTATTTTCGTATGCTTATCTTGCGTATTCAATCGTCCGGAGTTCCCGAATCACGTTCACTTTAATTTCCCCCGGATATTTAAGCTCTTTTTCAACGCGGTCAGCTACGTTTCGCGCGAGTTCTTTCGCTTGTAGGTCGCCCATTTCCTCGGGTTTGACGAAAATGCGAATCTCACGGCCGGCTTGCAAGGCATGTAGGATTCTAGGGTTTCGTACGGATATTCGCCGTGGTGCGCCTCCATCGCCTTGATAACAAGCGGGTCAACACCGAATTTCTGCATAATTCTGCGGCCGATTTCCACATGCGTGCCTTGTACTTCATGGTCAACCGCTTTGCCGAGGTCGTGGAGGAGTGCTCCCGCTTTGGCAATCGCCACGTTGGCCTTGAGTTCTTCTGCAATCATTCCGGCAATATGTGACATCTCAATGGAGTGCTGCAGGACATTCTGCCCGTAACTCGTGCGGAAGTGCAGACGTCCCAGTATGGCGACAACTTGCGGAGGAAGGTTGATGACTCCACATTCGTACGCGGCTTGCTGGCCTTTCTCCTTGATGATTTTATTGATGTCTTGCTGGGCCTTCTCAACGATACCTTCAATTTTGGCAGGTTGAATACGGCCGTCCAAGATAAGGTTCTCAAGCGCGATGCGGGCGATTTGGCGGCGAATCGGGTCAAATGACGAAATCGTAATGGTTCCCGGCGTATCGTCAACAATCACTTCAACACCCGTGACGCGTTCAAATGCCTTGATGTTGCGGCCTTCTTTGCCGATAATTTTGCCCTTGATTTCATCGTTCGGGATGTTGACGGTGGTCGTCAAAATATCGGGCGAAACGCTGTTGCCGAGGCGTTGAATGGCGGTCGTAAGTATTTCCTGCGCGCGCTTTTCCAAACGTTCCTCTCCGGAACGTTCAAGTTTCTGCATACGCATCAAGATGTCCTCCTCGTATTTCTTCTCAAACGTGGCAAAGAGTTGAGCTTTGGCTTCTTCTTCCGAAAGGTGCGCGATTTTCTCAAGCTCGAAGCGTTTGCTCTGCTCCATCGCGTCTACTTTTTCCTTGACCCGCTTTACCTCCGCGATTTTCTGCTTGATGTCTTCCACCTCCTTATCAATGTCGGTCTGCCGCTTATCCAGCAGGTCTTCCTTTTTGATAAGACGTTCTTCGGTTTTCTTGATTTTATCTTCTTTTTCCTTCTGTTCACCGCGGGCTTCGTGAAGCACTTTGGCCGCTTCTTCCTGCGCGTGGAGCGTGATTTTCTTCGCTTCCTCCGTCGCGGCAAGTTCCATCGACTTGATCTGGAGCTCCATTGAGCCTCGCTTACCAAGCGAAATGATCAGCCGAAGATAGTAGCCAAGTGCGATTCCGATGATGCCCGCGGCGCTCGCAAGGAGCACCACGTTTACTGACATACATTTAAATAGATTCCGCTTTTATGCGTATTTCGTCCCTATACGAATGAGTTTTTGAAGTCCCATAAGCTTGATTCTAGTGGTCGTGAAGGGAAGACAGGCAGATAAAAATGAAACCTTGAATAACAATTTTTAATGCTTTAAATATACAAGAACGAATGGAAAAAGTCCAACCCTTACATTCCTCCTTTTTAAAGGAGGTGCCCGATAGGGCGGAGGATTTTGAAACCCCTTCTTGCCTCAGAAGGCAAGCGCTCCCTTTAACAAAGGGAGAATAAAAAAGTGTCTACTGGATGACTTGAATGACTTTATCCACAATGCCGTACTTCTTGGCCTCGTCGGCGGTCATAAAGAAGTCGCGCTCCACGTCCTTCTCAATCTGGGCGAGGGGCTTGCCACAGTTTTGGGCGAGCATTTTATTCAGCTTCTCTTTGGTTTGGAGAATGTGCCTCGCGGTAATCGCGATGTCGGTCGCCTGACCTTCCACGCCGCCGAGCGGCTGATGAATCATCACTTCGGCGTTCGGGAGGATATAGCGCTTGCCTTTCTTGCCGGCCGAGAGCACCATCGCGGCGCCCGAAGCGGCGATACCTACGCAGGTCGTCGCCACATCATTTTTGATGTGGTTCATCGTATCAATGATGGCGAGGGTGGCACTTACCGAGCCACCGGGGGAGTTGATGTAGATATTTACCTCCTTCTTTGAGTCCTCGTTCTGCAAGAAGAGAAGCTGGGCAATCGTGATGTTCGCGACATGGTCGTCAATCGGTCCGCCGAGGAAAATAATGTTCTCTTTGAGAAGGCGCGAGTAGATGTCGTAGGCGCGTTCGCCATAGGTGGTCTTCTCAATGACGGTGGGGATGAGGATGTTCATAGAAGTTGATTTATGATTTAAGATTCATGATTTATGAATAAGACAAAGAAAGGATACCAGAGAAAACTCGAATTGACAAACAAAGGAATTATTATACTGTGGAGGCGAATGTTCTCAACCAAAACCGCAGTCTATTCCCGTTTCCTGTTATGAATAAACCTAATGAAGAGTTTCCTCCGCCGATGCGGAAAGCACTCCTGTGGGGGGTGTGTATCTGGACTGTGATGGGCCTCGTTGCCGGCGGTATCGCGACGGCAATCTATCACAAGCGGGACTCCGACGGTCGGGTCCTCATATTGTGCGTCTTCGTTATCTTCACGGTCGTTGTCTTTTCACGGAAGAAAAGCGAGGAATTTCTCGATAACTATGACAAGGACAAAACGTGACCTTAAACCGTCCGGTTTCTTGTGTGGGACCAACCTTGGGTTGGCCTTTTTTTACAAACTAAAACCCCCTCCGGCGTTGGCCGAAGGGGGTTTTGATGAGTTCTGTGTCGCTTCCGTGTTTTATTCCACAATCACAACACCGACAACATCTGGGTCTTGGAGGTTCTTGTATCCCCAAATACCCGGCTGGGAGAGCGAGACTCCGAATGATTCGTTCTTTCCGATTGATTTTGTGGCCGCAAAACCGAGGTCCGCGCTGCTTCCGTCCTTGGGGTCGGCAAGCGGCGCAATACGAAGCGCTGTCCCGCTGATATTCAAGAACTCAAGTGACCTGCCTCGGACGATTTTAACCACCGACGGGGAAAAGCCACTTCCGTTAAATAGCACGACCACTGGTTGCATATCGCTTCCTAACGTTGCCGTAGCGGAAGCGGCAAGACTTGAATCGTTTGACGCGATTCCTGACGGACGGGTGAGGGCGACTCCGCCGACCAGCACGGCCGCCACCACAAGACCTATAACGAGATGTGATTTACTCATATACGTTTAAAACGAGAAATAATAATATGTCTATTGTACGCTGTTTCCGCCTTCTCTGTATAGGAAGTTATCAACAGCGTGGTACAATACGAATTACAAGCCAGTCCGAAATTACGTAAGTAACACCACCACCCCGCCTCGCAAACCGGCCCTTCTTACAGAAGCTATACACCTTTCGCTCTCTCCGAAGACGGAGCGCTCAAGGTCTTGCGAAGCTCCACGTATTCGCTTCTCACCTCCTCAACTGAGGAGGGGAGAAGACATCCCCCACTCGAAGACGAGTTGCACCCCCTTTACTAAGGGGGAATTAAGAAAAAACCATGAGACTCCATAGATTTTTTATGGAAGAACGAATTGCTCCGCCGGAGGGTGGACGCGACCGTCTCGTGATTACGGATGAAAAAATGCTTCATCAGTGGCGGAACGTCTTGCGGCTGAAGACGGGGAACGAAGTGATATTGTTTGACGGGTTCGGTCTGGACCACCGTTGCGAACTCGCGTCACTTGATAGAAAGGAAGCCATCTGTGTAGTGCGGGAATCAATCAAAAATAACGTGGTTCCCGCTCGGGAATTCTTTCTATTTACCGCGCTTATCAGACGAGACCGATTTGAGTGGTTGCTTGAGAAAGCCACCGAACTCGGTGTATCCCACATTCGTCCTCTTGTCGCGGACCGCTCGGAAATAAAGCAGTTTAATCTGGAACGGGCCAAAGATATTCTCAAAGAGGCGGCTGAACAGTCGGGACGCGGTTCGCTTCCTGCCATTTATGAACCGATGGAACTTCAGAACGTGTTCAAAGAATATACCTATTTCAAGTCAATGGCGTTTGACCCGCACGGAGAACCATTCAGAAAAACCGACTGGGAAAAAGAAGAAAAACTCGGCGCGTTTATCGGACCGGAAGGCGGCTGGAGCGCGCGCGAGCTTGAATTATTTCGTGAACAGAAAATCCCCGTGTATTCTCTCGGGCTTTCTACGCTCCGCGCCGAGACGGCGGCAGTGGCGGTGACTTCTCTTTTACTCCTGCAGTCGTAGCAACATAATGCGAATACTGCTAATCCCGAATGCAAATGCTGCGAATTAAGAATCTCGATTTGCGGTATTCGCATTCTTCATTCGCGGTATTTGCATTATATTATTTGATATACACCGTCTTGATGTTCGTAAACTCGCGAAGACCGAAACCGGAGAGTTCTCTACCGTAGCCTGATTTCTTCACGCCTCCGAACGGGAGCCGTGGGTCAGACTTCACCATATCATTTACAAATACCGAACCGGATTCAATGCGGGGAATAATACGCTTTGCCTTCGCGATATTTTTCGTCCAGAGCGACGCACCGAGTCCATAAGGCGTGTCATTCGCGACTTTGATAGCCTCTTCCTCGTCCCTCACTGCAATTACGGCGGCGACCGGACCGAATACCTCCTCATCAACAACCGGCATCCCTTGTTTCACGTTTGTGAGTATCGTTGGCTCATAAAAATATCCGGCACGGTCTATCCGTTTGCCGCCGCACACTATCTTCGGAGGAGCTCGGTAAATTGTTTTTCTTTTTGGCGGGCGACGATAAAACGCTTCGCGGCAATACAACTCTGTCCCGCGTTTTGAAGCCGAGCCCGCGCACCGGTATGCGCCGCTGTCTCAATGTCGGCATCCGCAAGCACGATAAACGGGTCGCTTCCACCAAGTTCCAAAATACTTTTCTTGATGGCTTTTCCCGCGAGGGAAGCAACAATACTTCCCGCTCGCTCGCTCCCGGTGAGGGTTACCGCACTGATGCGATGGTCAGCGATTACCGCGGGGATAGTAGCGATCTCAATGAGAAGGACTTGGAATAAACCTTTCGGGAAACCGGCTTCACGGAACAGTGCTTCCGTGCGGAGTGCGCAACCCGAAACGGTAGAGGCATGTTTCAACAAGGCTGCATTACCCGAAAGGAGGGCAGGAACGGCATAGCGGAGCACCTGCCAGAAGGGGAAGTTCCACGGCATAATGCCAAGGATGATGCCGAGTGGTTCAAACGAAACAAAACTTTCACTCGCATCTGTTTTCACGTAGTCGGGTGAGAGGAACCGTTCCGCATTCTCTGCGAAATACTCGGTTGCCCATGCGCATTTCTCCACCTCTGCTATGGACGCGCGAATCGGCTTACCCATTTCAAGTGTCGCAAGCAGACCGAGTTCGTGTTTTTGTTTCCGCAAGAGAAGCGCAAGTTTCATAGCACAACGCGTGCGAGTCAAAAGCGGGACGGTCCGCCACGCATTCCCCGCACGTTTCGCGGCGGCCAACTTCAGCTCGGTTTCCTTTTTGGTGTGCTCCTTAAACCGACTGATTATGTTTCCCGTCGCGGGGTTTGTTGAAATGAAAGACATATCAAAAAATAACCAATAATCAATATCCAATAATCAAGAAGAGAGATTTAGAAATAACCAATAACAAATATCCAATTACCAAAGAGAAAGAATAATCAGAAAGTAATCTATAGTTTTTTTGTCAGTTTTGTAAACACCTTCGCATTCTCCGAATAATCCACCGGAACGTCAATAAGTGAAACGCCTTTTTCTCCGAGCGCCTTTGTGAGTAAGGGCAGAAATTCTTTCGCTTGTGTCACACGATGCCCTTTCGCGCCGAAACTTCTCGCGTAGGCGGCGAAATCCGGATTACCGTAAGAGAGGCCAAACTTTTTGAAACCATCAGCTTCTTGTTTCCATTGTATCATTCCGAATCCGTTGTCCCGTATGACGACAATGACGAGGTCAAGCTTTAGGCGAACCGCCGTTTCTAATTCCTGCGAGCTCATCATAAATCCTCCGTCGCCGCACACAGTGAGGACTTTTCGCTTCGGATGCACAAGTTTCGCGGCAATCGCCGAAGGGAGACCCGCTCCCATCGTGGCGAGCGCGTTATCCAGAAGAAGCGTATGCAATCCGAGCGCACGGTAGCTTCGCGCGAACCACAGTTTGCACATTCCGTTATCAAGCGTGACGATGCCGGTTTCGGGCATCGCGCTTCGTATGTCGGCAACAATACGTTGTGGCAGGAGGGGAAAGTGGGGGGAAGAGGATTTTTCTTTTGTGCACGTCTCCGTTTCCCGTTGCCCGTTTGTAAACCATCCCTGTTCCCATTCATTCTCTCCTTTGAGCGATTCCTTAAGCATCCGAAGTCCTGTCGCGATATCGCCGACAACTTCAATGCGCGGAATATACACCGGCTCATTTCCGGCCCGTGCAACATTCAGGTGTATTACCAACGGGTTGCCGTTTTTAATCACAAACGGCGGCTTCTCAACAGTTTCGTGGCCGACACACAGTACGGTGTCCGCTTCACCAAGAAGCGTGTGCACATAATCGCCGCTCGTAACCGCCGTCGTGCCAAGGTAGAGCGGATGGTCTTCCCGCACCACTCCTTTGCCCATTTGTGTCGTGACGAACGGAATCCCCGTTTCTTGTATAAAGAGAGTAAGCTCTCGCGCAACGCTAGGTGTATTCGCTCGCATACCGATAAGCAAAACAGGGCGCTTCGCACGAAGAAGCGCTTTTGCGGCGGACACGAGCGCGTGTGTATTCGGAGGGACCGGCAATGGCGTGAGAATAGGAGTCTTATCCGGCTTTGGGAAATCCATGGCCGCGATATTTTCTGGAAGTTCAAGGTGTACTGCTCCGGGACGTTCTCCTTCCGCAACGGCGAACGCTTTCTTGAGGAGCGGTGTCAGCATTTTCTCGGAAGCGATTGAAGCTGAAAAGCGGGTGAGCGGCTTGAACATTCCTACTGTATCAACAATCTGAAACGCCCCTTGCTTTCGGAACGCGTTTGATTTTTGTCCCGTAATGAAAATGGCAGGCATCGCGCCAAGTGTCGCGTACGCGGCCGCGGTGGCAAGATTCGTGGCCCCGGGCCCCAGAGTGGAGAGCGCGACCCCCGCCTTACCCGTGAGTCTCCCTATGGTCGCTGCCATAAAACCGGCCGCCTGTTCGTGCCGGGTCAGGACAAACGGAATATGGGAGCGGGAAATGGAATCAAGCAGGTCAAGATTTTCTTCCCCCGGTACGCCGAAGATATACTTCACCCCCTGTCGTGCTAGTTCTGTGACTAGCGCGTCGGATACTTTCATACACACAATGCGAATACTGCTAATCCCGAATGCAAATGCTGCAAATAGGTAAGAGTCCTTGGTGAATGGGCCTGCAAATTATTTGCGGTATTCGCATTCTTCATTCGCGGTATTGGCATTATATATTTTCCAGAAACTGAAGCACTTTTTGGTTCGTGAGAAGCGTTTCAACGTAGCTCCGCGCGTTTTCGGGCGACGCGTTCTTGTAGTGTTCAAGAAGATGTTTCACTTCCTCCTCCACTTCTTTTTCCGGCGCGGTCAATTTCTCGGCGCGGGCGATTTGGAAAAGCGTGAGCTGAAGACGGGCACGGCGCTCGGCGTCTTTTCCCCACTCCTTCTTTAGCGCGTCCGCGTTTTTCTTAATCTCCTTCAGATACGCGTCAAACGAACCGCCCACGCGCTCAATCTCGGCACGCAGTTCGCTTTCCATACGCGCAAGCTCGCTTGCAATCATCACTTCGGGGATGTCGCCTTTGCTTTTTTCCGTGAGCGCATCCAAAAGTTCGGCACGGCGTTTCTCTTTGCCTTTTGTTTCTGTATGCGAGAGGAGTCCCTCCTTCACTTTCGCTCTGAACTCCGCGACGGTGTTGAACGCCCCCAATTCTTTCACCGTTTCATCCGTGACGGCGAAATCGTTCACGTTCGTGGCGGCTTCGTGCTGTTTTTTTATTTCAGAAATAACGGTGTCTATTTCTTTCTCATCAACGTGCGTCGGCTCCACCTTTTTCCCGTTATGGACGGCGGCTATTTTCTTGTAATCGGGAAGCGTGAGTTCCGGATACAGTGAAAGCGTCACCTTAAACTCGGCCGGATTTTCCGGAGCAAGCTTCAAGGCTTCTACGCGCGGCCGTCCGATAACGTCAAGCTTCTCGGCGCGGAAAATCTCGGCAAGTACCTCGGAAAGTGCGTCGGTCGCGGCTTCTTCCCAGAGCGCCAGCTCTCCCATACGCTCGCGGATTATCTTCTCGGGGACAACCCCTTTTCTGAAGCCGGGGAGCTCCATATCTTTCTTGAGATGCGAAAGGACGTGGGTTCGGTGGCCCGCAATCTCCTCTTGAGGGATTTCAAGTAGCAAGAGAAATTCCGATTGGGGAAGTGACTTCTTTTCTTTAATAGTGTATTGCATAGAGCACTAATCTAGCGCAGAAGCAGTGGTTTCCGCAAGTGTGGCGCTTCTATGCGTCATCCCCGTGCAGGCAGGGACTCAAAAAGGGTGGGCGCAACACTGGATTCCCTTTTTCAAGGGAATGACAGAAAGAGTACCCCTTTCTCTATTCTAGATTACTGCGTAGCTCCCGCGTCTGTCTCCATGATGAATCCATCGGTTGTTTCAAGAGATTCAAAAGAAGAATCGGTTTCCTCAAGTATTTCCGAAGAAGTCTCCGCGTCCTCGGCTACTTCCTGAAACCCCTCCATTTCTTCAGTAGCTGTTTCCGGAAACACCCCGGCTTCAGAGGTCACTTCCGAAGGAATTGTTTCTTCAAAATTCATTTCAGAAGACACCTCCGTTCCCGGGACTGCTTCAGGGGTGAGGAGTTGCCCAGCATCTTCTTTCGCAAGCTGGGCTCCCCAGAAATACAGACCGCCTACGATGAGCACAAGAATGATAATCACAATACCGATAATCGCTCCCCACGAAGTACCTTGATGGGTCGGCGCGGGAGTGGCAGCGGGTGTTAATAGCTTCTCCGGAAGTGAAACCGTCGTAGACTGTGGAGGGAGTTCAACCAGCGGCTTCGGTAATTCAATTTTCGGAGGAAGTGGCGCTATTTCAGGTTTCTTGGGGAGTTCCGGTTCCGGCGGGAGAGAAGGTGCGACTTCAGGAGTCTTCGTGGGTTCTGCTTGCGCGGGAAGCGGCGAAACCGTGGCGGGAACACTTTGTGTCTCGGAACTTTTCAGCTCCTCCCGTATTTTCGCAATATCGCGAAGTACCGCTTCCGCCGAAGGTTCGGAGACAGGCTCTGTGGAAGGAGTGTTCGGCGACAGTTGATTTGGTTCCATAATGAGACACCTTACGAATATGCAAGAAATTATAGCACCCCTTCAAAAGAAAGCACAAAGCACAGACAGCACAAAAGACCAAACCCCGAGTAGCAGAGCAACGCTCGCTACGGTGCAGGTAAAACACAAGCTACACAAAACCCGAGAAGTTTGTGCTTTCGGGTTTTGGATAGTTTGTTTGGGTTTTTGGATACTGTGCTTTGAGCTTTTACAGCAGGAACGGGATCAAGAGTAGTGC
>LCQF01000026.1 GCA_001004005.1 Parcubacteria group bacterium GW2011_GWA2_49_9 | reverse complement strand
GAGAAGTCCTTCTTTAAACGCGACCTCGTCTTTTGGAACCGTATTAAAGCGAAGGATATCGTCATTCTCTCGCGACAAATCTCCACACTCTTTGAAGCACAGGTTTCCGCGCTCCGCATTTTCCGGCTTCTTGCGATAGAAATTGAAAACCCGTTACTCCGCGACGTTCTCATTTCCATTTCAGACGACATCCAAGGAGGAAGTTCAATTTCCAAGGCCTTGAGCAAGCATCCGCGAGTGTTTTCTAGCTTTTACGTGAGTATGGTCCGTTCCGGCGAGGAAGCGGGGAAGCTTGATACCACCTTCGGATTTCTCGCCGATTATCTTGAACGAACCTATGAAGTCACGTCTAAGGCGAAAAACGCCTTGATTTATCCGATTTTCGTTATTATCACATTCGTCGGAGTTATGGTGCTTATGTTTGTCACGGTTATTCCGAGTATCAGCACGCTTCTCACCGAATCCGGTCAGGCTATTCCCGTCTACACTCGGGTCGTTCTCGGTATTAGCAAATTCTTGGTCAACTATGGATGGCTCATTCTCATTCTCTTGATTCTTGGAGGATTGTTCGCGTGGCGTTTCTCCAAGACTCCGAATGGGCGCTATACGTTCAGCGAGCTCAAAATCAGAATCCCTTACATCGGCAGCTTGTACCGGAAACTCTATCTTTCCCGCATTGCCGACAACCTGCACACCCAGCTTTCCGCCGCCATTCCCATCATCCGGTCAATTGAAATTACGGCAGAAGTGGTGGATAACGCCGTGTTTGAGAGCGCTCTCACGGTTGCCGCGGAAGAAGTGAAAGGAGGCTCTTCTATCGCCGACGCGTTTGGGAAGAGCCGAGTTATCCCCGGTATTATGATTCAGATGATTAAGGTAGGGGAGGAAAGTGGAGAGCTCGGGAATATTTTGGAAACGATGGCACGGTTTTACCGGCGAGAGGTGGCCAACGCAGTTGATACACTCGTTTCGCTGATTGAACCGGCTCTTATCATTCTCCTTGGTTTGGGGGTCGGTTTCCTGCTCGCTTCGGTTCTGGTTCCGATTTACAGCATCGCCGGGGCGGCGTAGAGGAAGCTTATAGCTTATAGGAGTTAGCTTATAGCAAGGAAACAAAAGGGGAAATTAGGAGTTTTTGTAGAAGTTACACCTCTACAGCCACTGTAGAGGTGTAACTTCTACACGCGTTCAACCGCGATACCATGAAAGGGGGTACGCCAGAAGTTATACACAGGCGGGTATGAAGTGCCTTGAGAGTGTTATATACTATTAGAGACCTATTATTTTAGTGAAAAGAACATTAATTATGAAAATACAGAAGGGATTTCTCGGCCTGTTTTCGCTATCAGCTAAAAGCTATCAGCTAAAAGCTAAGAGAGGCTTTACTCTCATTGAGCTTCTTGTCGTTATCGCGATTATCGGCCTTTTGGCATCCATCGTCTTCGTCAGCTTGGGTAACCCGAGGAAGAAAGCGCGTGATTCGCGCCGTGTAGCCGATATGCGCCAGATTGTCACCCTCATAGGACTTACCGATTCGGAAGCCGATGCTTCAGCCGCGTTAGCAACGTGTACGGGAGCGCACGCGAAACTTTCAACCTGTACCGGTCCCGGTAGAGTCGCTTCTTTCACCAGTATAAAAGACCCTTCATTCAGTGCAAATACCGCGTGTGCTCCTGCGGGAACCAATTGCGATTATTCAATCAGTAGGGCGGACGGCACGGCTGCGGCAACAACGGATAATTTCCAGGTTTGTGCGTATTTGGAGGCGGGGATACCGCCTTTACCGGTTGGGCTTGTGAGTTTAGACCAGGACGGAGCCATAAAGGCCGGTTGCGACTAAAGTATTTAGGACATCGGCACGGTTCGTTGATTTTTCTCGGCAGGAAGATATACTTTGTGGGTTAAAAGACTTTTTCCTGTGAGGAAAGAGTTGTTGAATAGGTATCAATTATATTATTAGTCGCAGTAATTTAGTATCACGTATGTTAAAGACATTTTTCCTAAAAGCTAAAAGCTATAAGCAGTCTACGACTATTCCACTAAAAGCTGGATTTACCCTCATTGAGCTTCTTGTTGTTATCGCCATTATCGGTATTCTTTCGTCCGTCGTGCTCGCGTCACTCAACAGTGCTCGGACCAAGACTCGCGACACCAAGCGGGTTGCAGACATCAAACAGCTCCAAATCGCGCTTGAGCTGTATTACGATGCGAATAGCGAATATCCCGGTGCCCTAACGGCTTTAGTCGGTAGTTCTGGCGGAGCATCTCTTTCTGTGTTACCGGTGGACCCGCGTGGCACTGGCAACGAGACGAACGTGGCTAACGGATACAAGTACGCAATAAATAGCGACACCACCCCTACCGCGTATCATCTCGGCGCAGTACTGGAGCAAACGGCAGTCCAAACGACACTAGATGATGCGGACCGCGATATGGACTCAACCGCAGTAGCTGGGTTCGAAACGAACACCACCGAAAGTATCCCATTCAATGCTAATCAAGATGCAACCACCCCTATTTACGACGTGAGCAATATCTAACCGTATCTTCCGTAATTCACAAAAGCCGCCCTCTCGGGCGGCTTTTGCGTGATATACTATATATACCTCAAACTACGAAATGCGTTTTTTCCGTCATTGCGAGCCCCGTAGAGGGCGAAGCAATCCAGGGATAACGAGACAATTCTGGATTGCTTCGCTATGCTCGCAATGACGCATTCATATTTCGTAATTCGGGGTATAGGTATGTCTTTTCTATTTCTCCTGTTTTTCTTTATATTCGGCAGCATTATCGGGAGTTTTCTCAATGTGGTAGTACTCCGCTACGGTACGAGAACGCTTTCCGACCGCTCGCTCTGCTTTTCGTGCGGGAAAACGTTGCGGTGGATTGAACTTATTCCGCTCCTCAGTTTCTTCTTTCTGAAAGGACGTTGCCGCGGATGTAAAAGCGGTATCTCTTGGCAATATCCATTGGTGGAGTTCATAACCGGCCTTGTCTTCGCCGCAATCGCATGGAAAGAGTTTCCGGCCATCTTGTCAGCTTTCTCTTCCGGTACCTCCTCTGTTCTTTTCCTGCTAACTACTAACTACATACTGCTCACTATTTTGTGGTCCCTCCTCATCGCCCTTTCGGTTTATGATTTCAAGCATAAGATTATTCCCGACGCTCTCGTCTACTCCGCCTGTTTTATTTCTTTTCTTCTTTTCGGTATTTCATATTTCATATTCCATAATTCATTTCTTCGCGACTTTGTCGCGGGTTTCCTCTTCGCCGCGCCTTTCGCGGCTTTGTGGTTTTTTTCAAAAGGACGGGCGATGGGACTCGGTGACGCGAAGCTTATCGTGCTGTTCCCGTGGTTTCTTGGAATTGCGAAAGGTTTTTCCGCGCTCATTATCGGTTTTTGGCTTGGCGCGGTGGTGAGTCTCGGCGCGCTTTTCCTCAAAACTGTGGCGAACTATCTCCCAAGGCGTTGCTGTCCGAACGTTCGGGGTAACCTGAAACACCTCGGTATGAAGACGGAATTTCCGCTCGGCCCCTTTCTCGTCCTCGGCCTGCTCCTCGTCTATCTTTTCGGATGGGATGTTACCGGATTGGGAATGCTCTTACAGGCAAGCTTCTAGGTGCTAGCTTCTAGGTTCTAGTAAAAAAATGGACACAAAATTTACGTTCCGTTCCCACCTAAAAGATAGAAGCTTGAAGCTAAAAGCTAAGCGCGGCTTCGCGCTTATAGAGCTTCTCATCGCCGTGGTGCTTTTCGGCATTATCAGTACGTTCGTCATTTTGGCGTATAACCGCGTGAGCGGCCAGCTCTTTTTAAGCACACTTGCCTATGAACTCGCTTTGTCATTTCGACAAGCGCAGAGCTACGGGGTCAGCGTCCATCAATTTCAGGGGGACTTTGACGTTGGTTACGGTCTGCACTTTGACTCGGATTCCCAAGCGAAAACTACGTACGCGATGTTTGCGGACGAGGGGGAAATTGACGGAATATTTAACGGCGGTTTTGGTTCGGCATACGACGCTTCGGGGTGTCTCGCGAATAACGTGGAATGCATAAGTGTCTTCAAATTGGAAAAAGGAAATACCATTTACAAATTTTGTGGGGTGCTTCCGACGGGGGATGGCGGTAGAGACGTGGCAGACACGGACAAAAATGAAGAATGCAACATTGCTTCAACGCCTCCCGACGGTGGCAATCCGAACATTGCCTTTCTTGATGTGACGTTTCTTCGCCCGAATCCGGATGCTATCATTAGGACAAACCGAAGTGCGGATGGGCAGCTGTATACATCGGCTCGCGTCTATGTGCAATCTCCCACCGGAGAAAAGCGAGTAGTGGAGGTGGTGAGCACGGGGCAGATATCCATAAAATAGGTGCTAGCTGTCAGGTTCTAGGTTCTAGTAAAAGATGAAAACAAAATTCACATTTCGCTCTTCCCTAACAGCTAAAAGCTTGAAGCTAAAAGCTTCTTCAGGCTTCACCCTGATTGAGATGATGATTGCCTTCGCTATCTTCGCGATTATTATGGTGATTGCCGTGGGGAGCCTCCTTTCGCTCATTGGGGCGAACTATAAGGCGCAGGCTCTGAAGACGGTCGTGAACAATCTCCATTTCGCGCTTGAAAATATGTCCCGCAACATCCGCACGGGGACACAGTATCATTGTTCCTATGCAGACGGAGAAAAACCAATCAACGAAACGCAAAACTGCGCGACTACCCCCGGTAGACAACTGGTATTCAGGGCGCGGGATGGAGATTACATTTTATACGAGTTGTCGGACGATGGAGCGATTGTCCGTTCAAAAAGCAACGATACGAGCGTCCTGCTTAGTGATGTAAACCTTATTCCCCTTACAGCTCCCGAAATAGAGGTGGAGGCCCTTCATTTCTATGTTGACGGTGCGGATAATACGGAGGAGCAAGGTAACAATAAAGAGCAACCACGCGTCCTTATGGTCGTTAAAGGATGGATGCAAGGGAAGAGCAAAGTCATCTCGCGGTTTGACATCCAAACACTCGTGTCGCAGAGAGCATTGGATATTCAATAGCTTATAGCTGTCAGGTTCTAGGTTCTAGTAAAAGATGAAAACAAAATTCACATTTCGCTCTTCCCTAAAAGCTAAAAGCTTGAAGCTAGAAGCTTCTTCTTCAGGCTTTACCATTATTGAAACGCTCGTCGCCATTGCGATTCTGCTCCTCTCCATTATCGGTCCGCTTACCATTGCCGAGAAAGGGCTTGCGTCCGCCGAAGCGGCGCGTCAGGAGATAACCGCGTTCTACCTCGCGCAAGAGGCGATAGAGTACGTGCGTAACATCCGTGACACGAACGCGCTCCAGAACGGCGGGCAGTGGCTGCAGAATCTGAATGAGTGCCAAAAGACGGCCGGTTGCGGCATTGATGTTACCGAGTCACCGCAAAGTCAACAAACGAAGGAGTGTAAAATCAACGATGGAGACTGCCAGCTATATCAATATGTCGGAACCAGCATTGACCCCGTACCGACCACCGACCCGCTCTACGGCATCTTCGGTCATCGGTCAACGGGAGGATGGAAACCGACCGAATTTACCAGAAAAGTGTATATCACTGAAATTAACGAGGATACGGAAGCATCCACGACGGTTCGGGTGATGTGGAACACCGGGTCGTTTGGGAGTCGTCACCTTGACCTCACCGAGCATATGCTTAATTGGTACACCGCGCCGTAGCGCGGAACAGATAACCGCTCATCCTTTATCTTTAACAAGAAGAAGAGGGATGACGACATTTCTTATGCAGTTTCTTTCATTCGTTAAAGATAAAGGATTAAGGATTAAGGATAACCCGCGTTCTGCGCGCGGGTTCACCGTCCTTTTCGCCGTGCTCATCGGAAGCCTTTTGTTTTCGCTCGGGATTGCCATATCGCAACTGTCCATCAAGGAAATCGTACTTTCTTCCACGGGGAAACAATCGGAAACCGCTTTTTTCGCCGCGGACACGGGTATTGAATGTGCCCTCTACTGGGACTTTCGTATAGGACGTGAGGAAGAAGATGAATTTGTCTTTCCATCCTATAATGACGAGGTTGGTGACGGGTATGAATCCATAGAGTGCAATGGTGATTCGGAGGTGGAGATTTTTCCCGTAATCGCCGATAGCACCTCGGCGACGAGCACGTTTACACTTACGTTCGTACCTTCAGGATGTGCTGAAGTCATCGTCGGCAAAACAAGTGCCGGTTCCACCGTCATAGAATCGCGCGGCAGAAACGAATGCGGTTTAGGGGCAAATCCGGGTCGGGTGGAGAGGGCACTACGCGTTCGATACTAATCAAGTACCAATCAGCGAATGAACACCAATCTACGAATACCTACCAATCCGACCTCTCCATTCTCCCTATCTTCCCTAATAAGGGGAGCACACAAGTCTTCGAGTGGAGGGGTGTAACAAAAGGGAGCACACGCCTTCTTAGGCGGGAGGGATTTCTATTCGCAGGTATTGGCAGATTGGTACCAGATTGGTAGATTGGTACTTAAGTATGGCTAAAAAAATACCCAAAGAAGTCAAAGACCGTTTGAATAAGCTCAAAGAGACCATTGACCATCATCGGTACTTGTATCACGTCCTTGACCTGCCTGAAATTTCCGAAGAAGCGCTGGATTCGCTGAAGCACGAACTCGTCGAGCTTGAAAGAGAGTATCCCGAACTCATTACTCCCGATTCTCCCTCACAGCGTGTCGCGGGCAAACCTTTACCCGAATTCGTCAAGGTTAAACATACGGTTCCGCAATGGTCGTTTAACGACGCGTTTTCGGAAGAAGAAATGCGCGACTTTGACGCGCGCGTGCGGAAGATGCTGTCCCCCTTTATCCCCCTTAGAAAAGGGGGTGCCGAGTCCGAGAGGCGGGGGTTGTCGAAGGGAATATCGAACAACCCTCCTCCGACGTCACGTCGGAGTGCTCCCTTTACTAAGGGAGACTCTGATATGCCGAGGGTGATTCCCACGTACTGTTGCGAACACAAAATTGACGGGCTCAAGATTGTGCTGACGTACGAAAAAGGCCTCCTCAAAACCGCGGCGACACGAGGCGACGGTGTTATCGGCGAAGACGTCACGCATAACGTGCGAACGATTGAATCGGTGCCGCTCCAACTTAAGCGCCCCGTCTCCGTGATTGTGGAAGGAGAGGTGTGGATGAAAAAATCCCGCCTTCTGGAACTTAATCGCGAGCGGGACGAAAAAGGAGAAGAACCATTTGCGAATCCCCGCAATGTCGCCGCCGGTTCCATTCGTCAGCTTGACCCCGCCGTCGCGGCTTCTCGTAAATTGGAGACCTACATCTATGACCTTTCGTGTTTGGAAATCCCCCTTAGCAAAGGGGGTGCCGAGTCTGCGAGGAGGGGGTTGTGTAAGGGACCGGACAACCCTCCTGCCGAAGACGGCACAGTCTACGACTATTTCAGTGCTCCCTTTACTAAGGGAGATGTACCAGAAACCCAACACGAAGAGCTGGAATTTCTGCGCGAACTCGGCTTTAAAGTGAATCCGCATTTTGAGCACGCGAAGACGATTGACGAAGTGATTGCCTATTGGAAGAAATGGAAAGAAGAGATACCGAAGGCGGATTACTTGGCGGATGGCATCGTCGTGAAGGTGGACGAACGGGAGTTTCAGGAACGCCTCGGCTATACCGGAAAAGCGCCACGCTGGGGCATCGCGCTGCGACCCGTCTCCGTCGCCGGCTCCACTGTCTCGCGCGCGACGCTCCACAACGAAGATGAAATCAAACGGCTTGATGTCCGTATCGGTGATACCGTCATCTTGCAAAAAGCGGGCGACGTGATTCCCGATATCGTGCGGGTGCTTACCGAGATGCGAACAGGAAAAGAAAAAACGTTTACGTGGCCCGCTTCGGTGCCCGCGTGTGGAGGGAACGGACAGATTGAACGCATTCCCGGAGAGGCGGCGTGGCGCTGTCTGGATAAAAATTCATTTTCCATTCAGAAGCGAAGATTTTACCACTTCGTTTCCAAGCATGCGTTTGATATGGAAGGCCTCGGGCCGAAAATCATCAACGTACTGCTTGAGCAAAAACTCATTACGACGTTTGACGATATGTTCACGTTAAAACGGGGCGACTTGCTTGAACTCCCTCGGTTCGCGGAAAAGTCGGTTGATAATCTGCTTGAATCCATTGAAAAGGCGCGGACCGTCTCGCTGCCGAAGTTCCTGACTGGCCTTTCCATTCCGCAAGTCGGGGAAGAAACCGCCTACGACCTTGCCGGTCATTTCGGCACTATTGAAAGACTGCGCGTCGCCCCGTTTGAGGCGTTGGAAAAAATTGACGGTGTCGGTCCCGTGGTGGGGAAGTCCATCGTTGAGTGGTTTTGCGACAGGACCAATCAAAAAATGGTGGATGCGCTTTTGAAACAGGTGAAGATACAAAAAGTAGAGCAGAAAGATAAGGCGAGTCTTCCACTCGCGGGAAAGACATTTGTGCTGACGGGAACGCTCCAGTCGCTCTCGCGAGAAGAAGCGGAGGAAAAAATCCGCGACCTCGGCGGTGACCCGACTGGCTCGGTTTCTTCTAAGACTGATTATGTGGTTGCGGGGGAGAGTGCGGGGTCTAAATATGAAAAAGCGAAAAAATTGGGAGTAAAAATTTTAAATGAGGAGGAGTTTATATCAGTATTAAAAATGCGGGGGTAGCATCATGTTGGCCACCCCCGCGAAATGAAAATGAATTCGCCTACTCCTCGGCAGACCACACGCCGAGGTAAATGTATTGCCGGACCTTCCGGCGCTCAAACCGATGCCAGTTTGTCTTGTTTCGCCGACGCGCACGTTTAAGCAAGAAGGTTTGCCCATGTTCGCCGATGGCGAACGTTAAAAAGTCAGACGATGACTTCATTTTTTGTCTTTTTATTTGGTTCTTGTTGCTGCGTTTCCACCCGCATTCCTGAATGCCGAGCAGACCCTTTTCTCCCTAATGAGAAAGTATGCATAATTTGACACGAACTGTCAATATGTGGCGTTGTGTACAACTGCGTCTTTTCTTCATTCTCCCCTACACCCCCACACCAAGTTGCCGCAATTTGGTGTGGGGGTAAAAGGGGAGCACACGCCCTCCCCTCCTGCCTGAGGAGGGGTGTTGAGTCTTCGAGACGGGGTGGTGGGAGCGGCGGGAGGGGTGTGCGTAAGTCCTACTATGATAGGAGATTCGTTCTCTCGGTTTTCATAGTATACTATTTTATATGCCAAAGAATGTATTTAGCGGACTGCTCGGCCCAGACGCATTCGCTCCGTGGATTCACGCCAAGGACCAGATGGTGGCGCTGTTGCACTGGCTCGCGCCGTATTCTACGGTTATTTCGCTCCTCATCATCACCGGCATCGTGTACTGTTTCGTGCGTATTGAACAGATTGTACACGCGACCAAGTATGAAGATAAGCCTCACGGCGGAGGACATGGAGAGAAAGAACACGGGAGTGACGCGGAAGTAAACCCAGCGGAAAAAAAGTGGGAGCGCGTACAGGCACATCTTAATTCCGCGAACGAAAGCGATTGGCGCCTTGGGATTCTTGAGGCGGATGTTATGCTTGATGAGATGGTCGGCCATATGGGCTATCACGGCGATTCACTCGGGGAAAAACTGAAAGGCGTGGAGAAAAGTGACTTTACGACACTGGACCTCGCGTGGGAGGCGCACGGCGTGCGTAACCGCATCGCGCACGAGGGAGGGGCATTCATACTCACCGAACGGGAAGCGAAGCGCGTCGCGACGTTGTATGAGGATGTGTTCCGCGAGTTCCATTATCTATGAAGCTTTTAGCTGTTAGCTTCTAGCTTTTAGGAAAACAAAATACGAAAACAAAAACCGCTTCCAATCGTGAGACCGGAAGCAGAGATGTCTTTTGAAGAGCTCAAGCCATTGCAAGCCCACGTTCTTTGGCAAGGGTGTCAAATGCGTCGCACTGTCGTTGCACCGACTCGGCGTGTAGGGTGTTCTCCGTAACGCACACAAAAGCCTCGGCAAGAGCACTTCGTACGGTACGTCGCGTAAGCGGATTCGTTTTGCTCCACGTTTCGGCGTTGTGGTAGCGACTGTAGAGTGAACGTGCCGTCAAGTGTATGTTGTAGTCCGCGTCATCTTTCTGTTCCGCATTAGCACTGGTGTTATCGAGCGCAGTACAAGCTTGAATCGCTGTGTACAGATTGGCGAGTTCCATTTGAATGTCAAAGTCAATCATTTCGGTTTGCATACGTTTTGGTTCTTTCTCCGTCATCTAGTAAAGCACAGGTAAATAACAAAGCAAGAATGCTCTTCCGAGCATTTTGCAATTGGCGGTTGCGGGGCCGGGACCGCGAGTACGCTTATCGAAACCTACTGTTTCAGTGCACCTTTCCCATTTCCTCACGCAGAAGCCGTTCGGAAATATGGGAGAAGGTTTGCGATTCCCGACGTAGGCAACGCAGGTTGCCTACTGCCCTCGCAACAGCTACAACAGAAAAACCGTCCTTGCGGACGGCCTTTCTGTTGGCTGGTTGCGGGGCCGGGAATCGCACCCGGAATCTCAAGGTTATGCATACCACTATGACTTTCGTCACGAACAACTGAACATTTTGTGGTCTGGACTATGCCTTCACCCTGCGTAGCTTCATGCGAAGCAGGGGCTCGCCGTCTAGTCTCTACACCTTACCAGCCGTAATTTTTGATTCCAAGGTTTGACCTTGAATCGGGAAAAAGGTCGAACCTTAATCTTCAATCAAAAATTACGGCTGGTCTTGGCTCGGCGTTACCTGTGTGTAGGCTTCACCGAGTTTGACGAGTTATCAAAACCGCATTACTGCGGAATCAGCCCATTTTGAGCCTTGCGAGTTACTGTTACTCCACCCCGCGATAGGTGAAAAGTCATTATAGCCTTTTAATGCTTCTTGTCCACAGGAATAGAACCAACCATATAGTATAATATATGTATCTATGGCTAAGTTTGAAATTAAAATCAAAGCTCGTGAACAGAGACGCACAGGCTCAAGCATTCTAGGTATAGCAAGAGAATTTGGCATTGCAAAGAGCACTGTCAGCCTCTGGTGCAGGGATATTTTATTAACGGATGGCCAAAAAGAAACACTCTTTAAAAATAGGTTTTGGGCAGGGTCAAAAGGTAGGCTAATGGGAGCGAAAGCTAATCGCCAGAAGAGAGTAAAAACAATTGAAGAAAGTAAAGCGTGGGCCGGTTCTTTGCTGGGTGCAATGAGCCGACGGGATTTGCTCATTACCGGTATCGCTCTGTATTGGGCGGAGGGAAGCAAAACAGATAGAAGATTTATTTTTGTAAATTCCGACCCGGCTATGATTTTGGTTATGTATCAATGGTTAAAAGATGTTTTTGGTATACAGAAGGAAGCGTTCATGCCGCGGATTTCAATCAATGAGATTCATAAGCCGAGAATACAAAAAGTTTTGGAATTTTGGTCACATCTGCTAGAATTGCCTGTTGAACAATTTGGTAACCCTTGGTTCATTAAAGCAAAGGTGAATAAGGTGTATGATAATTACGATACCTATTACGGAATCTTACGTTTAGGAATGCGAAACGCAGCGCCATTCAAGTGCAAAATGTCAGCGCTGATTGAATTATTATCTGGAATTGCAAAGAAATAAATGTCGAGGTAGCTCAACGGTGGAGCAGGCGTTTCATAAGCGCCCGGTTGTGGGTTCAAATCCCACCCTCGACACAAAAACTACGTCACTTCTTTTGCCGCTTTGACAATAGGGGGACGGTTTCCGTTTTCTCTTCTCACGTTGGCCGTTTTTTTGTTGCGTCTCTTGCCTAGCGGCGTACTTTATGACGTTACTTTTTTATCCACTGTATATGGCATCGGAAACTCTATAGGCTGTATGAGCATTATCGGGTGGAGGCGACGACATCCGAGTGCCGTTAGTAACATTAAGATTTATTCTCCCTTATCAAAGGGAGCACTCCGATTCTTATCGGAGGAGGGTTGTACACTACTATGACAAAGCATTTCTCAGGCAAGAGTAAACACCTCTCGGGCAAGTCTAAACACAAGCATTTCACGAAGTAGTCTTTCCCTAGGGGTCGTAAAAGTATTAGTTCGGTTAGCATACGTCTTATGACCACGTTTTCAGGAAAGAATTGCGGCAATTGCAGTAGCGGAAGCTGCCAAGGATGCAGCGGCCCAAAGAAATAAATTCATTCTGCAAACCCCTCCTCGGCTACGGCCGAGGAGGGGTTTGTGTTTGCTCATTTTTCTGTCATTCCCGCGTAAGCGGGAATCCAGGTTATCTCTCATTGCGTTTGTATTTGGTCTTAAAATCTGCTACATTTTTAAGCGCTTTAGCTATGTACCGTGCTTGCACTGCGTAGCTTCAGCGAAGCAGTGCGCCCGTAGCTTAGCTGGATAAAGCGCCTCCCTGTCACGGAGGAGATCACCGGTTCGAGTCCGGCCGGGCGCGCAGAGTAAAATTTCTAAATAATACCTTTTAATGGTAAGGACTTTTTAGTTCTAACCTGGTTTCTTAACATGTTATAATTTCCTGATGCCCCAGATAAATTACAAAAATAAGCCAAGGCTTTCAGAGTATGAGATCGATAAGATATCCAATGATCGGCGCATAGCAATTGTTCCACTTCTAGAATCTTTCCTCTCTTCTGATGAAATGTTCGTTGGTAAGGATATCTCCGTGGAATATTCATATCAAGGTGTCTCATCCTTGGTGGCATTTATTGAAGCAGACGCAGATAAGTATGTTCTTAAAATTCCTTTGAGCCCTACTGCCGAAGGAGAAGCTCTGTTCCTAAAGAAATGGGAAGAGGTTGGAGTAACGGTGCCACATGTGTATAAAGAAGGAAAACTAGGAGACCACCCCTACATACTCATGAGCTTTGTCGATGCACCTATGCTTTCCGAATCAATAAAGAATGGTTTAATGAAGAGTGATATATGGGTCGACCTAGGAAAGATTCTTCATAATATGCACAAGCCCAGCGCTGAAGGTTACGGCCACCTTGTTGATGGTAAGGCAGAATACACGACATTTAAGGATTGGATTGCGAGTGAAAAAGTGCAAGAGAAAATTAAATACGTTGAGGAAGCGGGTTTATTAGATACGAAGCTTTGGCCGATCTCAAATGTGATTGACACTCTTGTTGCTTACGATGAGCGTAATCCAAAGAGTTCTTATTGCCATATGGACTTTTGTGCAGATGATATTATGGCATCTGTCCCTCTTACAATAATTGACCCAGACCCAATGCTTAACAATGGGATCATAGACATCGGCTGTAGCATCCAAGTAATGAGTGCGCAGGGTAACTATGACCATGTTGAAGATCTCAAAGAAGGCTATTTCTCAAACAATGCATCGTATGACAAATCAGCATTGCGTGCGGCTATTATTCTAAGCGCTTATATGAAGTTCCGATACTGGCACAAGACTGGTAGGGATAAGGAAATGGCAATGGTAAGGAAGTATTTAATTGAGACTTGCTGAACAAAGTAAATTATTGCTCCACCCGAACACTCAAATTCGGTACATAAGGACTAGGGCTAACTTTCATAAGTTCAGTTCTAACACCATCCACTAAGTCGCGCATCAAAGAATCCATTAAATCCCCGCGAGGGGATTTTTTGGTTCTAACGAGATGGTTGATTATTTCGGTGATTATGCTAGATTGACTGTGAATTATTGATCTTGCGCACGTAGTCTTATGTGCGAAAACAACAAGGTCTCTGAAAGGACAAAATGCAGACAAAGAATGCCGTCGTGAACCAAACAAAGTTCGACGATGCTGAGTTTCAAACCTCAAGTAGCACTAGGAGGATTACACACCAGTGCGTGATGGTCGCTATCCGGCCAGATGTCGTGGCGGTTCGCCACACCCGTGATCCGGAGAAAACGACGCTTGAATACACACACGGTGAATGGGAGGCCTTCATCGACGGGGTCAAGAAAGGGGAGTTTGATCTCAAGAAGTAACGGCACCAGTTTGGTGCTGGGGGATTGCATTAAACCGCAATCCTTTTTTGAATTAACTTTTGTTTCGGATATATAGTCATACGCGCCGTGGGGTAAATTAAAGCACTGAAAGCACCGGAACGTAGATAACTGTGCTTTTTCTTTGCTCAAAAGCAGTTCCAACATCGCATCACAGGAGTACTTCCATTTTCTTAAGTCGGGTACGACTAAGAAAATTAGGTCGTCCACTAGTCCGCGTCGTTATGAAATGTACATACTTCTAAACCCGCCAACCTGTTGGCGGGTTTAAGGGGCGCAAGAGAGCCTTGAAATGGACCCTCCTATGAGGAGGTATTTGGATAAAAAAGCGAAAGCCTCCTTTTGTCTTTGTCGGTAGTCGTCTTTTGTGGTACGCTCGGAGCAATGTGGTTTTACGCGCTTAGTGCCGTCGGAATTGTCAGCCTCGTTTCGTTCGCGGGCGTCTTCGCGCTCGCGCTCAAAGAAGCGATGCTCCGCCGTACCGTCTTTATCTTGGTCGCTCTCGCGACTGGGGCGCTTTTCGGTGACGCCCTCTTTCACCTTATTCCCGAAGCGCTCAAGAGTGATATTGGTGAGATTGGTACCGGCGTCGCGGTGATGTCCGGTATCCTCCTCTTTTTTTCGTTGGAGAAATTCTTGTCGTGGCACCATTGTCACGGCGAACACGAAGAGACCGAAGAAACGGTTGTTCGTCACGACCACCGGCCGACCAATTTAGGAACGCTTATCTTAACGGCCGACTTCGTGCATAACCTCATAGACGGTATCGTTATCGGGGCGAGTTTTCTCGTCAGTAAGGAAATCGGCATTGCCACCACGCTTGCGGTCGTGCTCCATGAGATACCGCAGGAGATTGCCGATTTCGGACTACTTATCCACGCAGGCTGGAGTCGGGGGAAAGCGCTTCTGTGGAATTTCTTTACCGCTCTTTCCGCGGTTCTTGGAGTAACTTTCGTGATTATCCTTGGTCAGGGAATAGAAAATATCGTTCCGATTGCCGCCGCGTTTACCGCCGGAGCGTTCATCTACATCGCCGGTTCGGACTTGGTTCCCGAGTTGCATAAGACCGAAGGATTCAAGAGAACGATTATTCAGATTCTCGCCGTAGCGCTCGGCTTCTGCCTCATGCTCTCGTTACTCCTGCTGGAATAGTGCAGAAGGGGACACGCGGGTCCGGATTTTGTATACTAGTTGTATGTTTCTCAAAGTCATCGTGGGAATTGCCGCTCTTTCGGCGCTCGTAACCGGTGGGTACTTCGTCGTGAGGGAAGATGGAGCACAGGAGCTATCAAAAGTATTCAACGACAACCTTGCGTCGGGCGACTATCTCGCCGCGCTCGGTGTCGCGGGGAAAATCAAAGAAAGCGGGCAGGGAAGTTCGGAGCTTGACGCGGCTGTTTCCGGTGCGGCTCGGCTGCTTGTCGCGGAAGATATCTATCGTCAGGCGGCAAAAGCTTCCGATGAAGCACGATTTGTTGATGTACGAGCCCTCCTTTCCGGAAGTGAGGCGGTCACCAACCCGTCGTTCAAAAACTATGTAGAAGCGCAAGCTCTGCTTAGTGAAGCCGAGGCAGAAGCGGCAGGAGCGGCGCACAAGACCGCGGTCGTTATTTCAAATTTGGAAGAAAAGGCGAAAGCGGAGCAAGGAAAGCGGCAAGAGTTGGAGCAAAATAAGAAGAAACTAGAGGGGATGCTATCCGAGAAGGAGAAGTCATTATCGGCGAGTAAGGCCGAGACGGCGGAAGCGAAAGCACAGGCGCTTCAATCTCAAAAGGACGCGGAGGCGAAACAAGCCGCGCTTGTCGCGGAACAAGCACGCGCCAGAGAGCTTATGGTGCAGGTAGAGAAAGAAAGCAAACAGAAATTCTTTACCGAACTCCGGAACTACCGCGATATGGCGCAGAAAGGAAGAGAACAGCTTGATAACGCGGTTATGGAAATAAACGCGAAGCGGGATGTGACCGCGCTTATTTACGTAAGCCAAGGGAAGATTTTATTTGAAGAAGCAAAACCAAAGTCGGTGGAACTCCGGAACTCGCGTACCCCCGCTCTCTTTCAAGGACAGGTGGACGATTTGCTCCGTTCCCTTGAACAATTTACGGAAGCATCAAAACAGCTCCGCAACGCAGTTGCCTATATGGACGAGCAAAGCAGTACCGAATTCACGAATGGTCTGAGTAAGGGAAAAGCCGCGCTCGGCAGCGCCACCTCGTATCTTTCAAACGTCACCAGCCTTATCGCGTCTAATCCGTAGCATTCGTTGGGGTCGATAGTATACATTCACCCTTGTTTTCTGAAGGTATTTTGATACTGTGTGGTACAAACGTGCACGAACAAACCACCTATCTGTGTTCTATGAAAACCACCGTTACGGTTCAAGAGCTGTTTGGAATATTTCGGGCAATACAAAGCAGATCTGCAAAAAATCATCAAACTCGGAGTTGGGATTTCTCCACCCAGATGGACCTACTTAAAATCTCAGGGCCGTTACATACCTGTGACGCTACGGTTGAACTCACTCCCGAACAAGCGGCGGTTTTTCGGAAATATAAAAACCGAAACGGTTAGCGTTACTTTTTAATTTTCTTGTATAAGGGCTGCTCCCGTGAGCCGCCCTTTCTTTTTGCAAAAACGGTGAAAATCGCATAGGATATTCAGGAAGCTAGCAGCTAGAACCTAAAAGCTGACAGCTGGTTTCGCCGTTGTAGCTCAGTTGGTAGAGCACGTCATTGGTAATGACGAGGTCGCCGGTTCAATCCCGGCCAACGGCTTTGCGGTGGAGTACGCAAACTGCTTTGCGTACATCCGGGATTGAACGCCGGAGCGTTGTTTGCCGCTTCGGCAAACCGCGAGGCGGTGCCCGACATATTTTTATTCATAAAAATAGAAGTCCCGTGGGGCAGACCAAAGCGAGAGGCGGTGAGCTTTGAGTCGCGGGCAATCCGGCGTCTTCGCCTCCCGGACAACGGCTCAAGAATAGCTGTTAGCTGTTAGCTTTTAGAAAAATTAACAATGAAGAAAAAAAGCATTTCTCCCAAAGACGGAGCTCCGGTGATGGGGTTCTACTCTCCCGGCGTGAGCGTCGACGTGGGCGACTCCACGTTTATTTTCGTGACGGGGCAGATAGCGCGGCATGAGGACGGCGCTCCCGTCGCGCCGGGGGATTTTAAGGCGCAAACCGAATTCATTTTTCAAAAGATAGAGGCGATACTCCACGGTGCGGGTGCGACTATCGACGATGTGGTGAAAGCCAACATCTATGCGATGGACATCAAACGATTCAAAGATATCTCCGATGTCCGAAACCGCTATTTTGCAAAAGCGAAACCGGCATCAACATTCATCGAGATATTGGGTACGGTCCGCGAAGGTTGTGAAGTGGAGATAGAGGTCATAGCGGTTAAGCAAAATGAAGGCGGACTGGTAACGATAGAGACCTTTGTTCCGGAAGTGGCTGCCGAAAAAGTCCGTCTTGCGATGGGGGAAGCGGGGGCGGGGAAGGTGGGGAACTATTCCCACTGCAGTTTCTCGGTGAAAGGAATCGGGCGATATCGGCCGGAAAAAGGAGCAAAGCCAGCGATTGGAAAAATTGGGAAACTTGAAGAGGTCAAAGAAGAACGCATCACGATGCAGTTCGAACGCCGATTGATAAAACGGGTTATAACTGCTATAAAGAAGGCTCATCCGTATGAAGAAGTGCCGATTTTTGTGTATCCGGTGGAAGAATTTTGAAGTTACGTCTGCTGTCCACTTTGACGCTAGTCGTAATGAGGTATATAATTGACAGATGCCAAACCCCAAGAAGCCTCGTCAACCTTGTCTTGCGTGTGGTAGAACGCCGGCACGGGCAAAATATAAATATTGTTCAAATGCCTGTCGGGCAGAGCATCAATATCGGTTTTATATTGATACGTGGAGGTCGGGGAAGGTTAGCGGCTTACAAAGTTTAGGTTTGGTTTCAAAATATATTAAACGGTATCTGCGAAAAAAGTTCGGAAATAAATGTGTGTTGTGCGGATGGTCGGAGATAAATCAGAAAACGGGAGAGTCCCCCTTGGTTGCTGACCATATTGATGGCAATTGGAAGAATAATGTTGAGAATAATCTTCGCTTAATTTGTCCAAATTGTGATGCGTTAAGTCCAACGTATGCAGGATTAAATCGTGGGAACGGCAGAAAAAATCGGGTCGCAAGTAAAAGAGCAAAGGAGGGTCGCTTGTTAGTAAAAGTGCCGATGTAGCTCAGTTAGCAGAGCACAACTTTCGTAAAGTTGGGGTCGCCAGTGCAATTCTGGCCATCGGCTCCAATATCAAACTCAAAGGCTTTTCAGAGGCCGAAATCCGCGCGGCGCGAAGCGCCGCGTAGGGAGAAATGGGCGTTCCGCGCGCTTCGCGCGCGTGGAGGGAGAGGTTCAATCCGAAAATTTTTTGGAGGGAGGATTTTTTGGAGGGGAGGTCTTCAGAGTTTATGTGCGCTTGCCCCACCCACCCATGCGCACGCACCTTCGCTCGAAGCGAAGCTCCCTCAAGCTTTAAATCTTTGGTTTTTCCCATTTCTTTAGAAAACCAGTTTCCATGAGTGCGGGTATGAGCAGTCCATTCTTGTGCATGTCCACGAAAAAATGCATTACGGACTTCTATGTTTGATGATTCCATCCAGTCCTCTGGAAATTCGGGAAGTGGTGGGCGCAGCAGATACTTTATTTTGTATGCCTTGTAGCCGGATTTACTGGTATGTTCTTCAACAATCAATGCCAAATCTTCCCAAGCAGTAAGCACGAGGTCACCAATCTCAAGTTCCTTTTTGAAACGGGCAATATTTTTTGACGCTTCTGACTTCTCAAAATTTTCACCCATAATTTTAGTCAGTCCCTCTGGATCATTGATGCCAGCGAGTTTGTACGCAAGATGCATGATATGCATAGCTATTTTGGAAAGATGAGAAGAATTCCCTACAATATGACTTGTGTCGTTGTCGTCCTTTCCGTAATCGTGGCTTCCCAGCAAAGGATGTATGGACTGACTGGGACGCGAATAACCACGTCCATATGAAATCCCAAGTGCAAGACGCTCGTCTGCATTCGCTACTAGAAGAGCGGTAAGATAAAGTGTTCTCTTTTTCTTAAAAACACTTGGCTTCAATTTCCTTAATTTCTCGTTATCCAAAAACCAAATATCACTTACACCGAGCACTTTGAGGTCGTCTTGTATTCGTTTTGCAAAACCATTTATTGACTCCTGCGTATTAGAGACAGAACGCTTTTCATACAGTTCGCGAAAATCCTCTTGCTGGGCAAGAGACAAATCAAGATTTTCCGCAGAAAGAAAAATACGATATTCCTCATCACGCTTGGCATTTCTATCAAATAGTATGAGTATACTTAGAAGCTCTACCATTTTCCTTATACGGTAGGTTTGCACGTCCGTTATTGAGCCTACGATAATTTTAGCCATACGGTCCAATTCTTTTTGGCTAGGCACTTCCTGTAAGAATTCCTTATCGTTCATCAAGCCCACACAAGCCTTAATGACTTCTTTGCACACGCCAAAAAGAAAAAGCTTCTTTGCACTTTTCTCACCCACCCACGCATACGTTGTCGTTTCGTAGAATTTATCGTCCGTGAAGAGTTGCTCCATAAGTCTGTTTGCAGAACGTAGTGGTATGGTAAAAAGACGGTCAAGTTTTTTATCTTGCTCGTCAGTCAGTTTGATATTCGGCTTCGCATCTTCAGTGTCTTTTTCGGGAGTTTTATCTTTAGAGTCCATGCACTATACTATACCCCATGAATAGGTACTTTCTCTACGTTCGCAAAAGCACCGATGTCGAGGATAAGCAAATCCTCTCCATTGAAGCGCAACTCATCGAGTTGCGCGCGCTCGCGCGGCGCGATAAGTTGGACATTACGGAAGAGTTCGTGGAAAAACGAAGCGCGAAAGCGCCGGGCCGTCCCATTTTCGGTGACATGATGGCGCGAATCGAGCGCGGCGAAGCACAAGGAATCATTTGCTGGAAGATAGACCGTTTAGCGCGTAATCCCGTGGACGGTGGACAGGTGCAGTGGCACTTACAACAGGGCGTTATCAAGCACATTCAAACGCACGACCGTTCGCACTATCCGAATGACAACGTACTCATGATGTCCGTCGAGCTCGGCATGGCGAACGAGTACATACGACAACTCGCCGCGAATACCGCTCGCGGCATGCGGCAAAAGGCACGGCAAGGGATTTTCCCTGGCCTTGCACCATTTGGA
>LCQF01000025.1:24898-42080 GCA_001004005.1 Parcubacteria group bacterium GW2011_GWA2_49_9 | reverse complement strand
GCGAACTTATCATTGGTGACCGTCAGACAGGGAAGACGGCTATCGCCATCGACGCTATTTTGAACCAGAAGGGTCAGAATATGATTTGCGTGTATGTTTCTATCGGTCAGAAGGATTCCAAGCTTCGCAAACTCCAGACTCGACTTGAGGAAGGTGGCGCGATGGAGTACACCGTTATTGTTTCAGCCGGCTCGTCAGAAAGCTCCGCTCTTTCGTACATCGCTCCGTACACAGGCGTATCTATTGCCGAATACTTTATGGACCAAGGAAAAGACGTGCTGATTATCTATGATGACCTTTCCAAGCACGCTGTCGCTTACCGCGAAATCTCTTTGCTCCTCCGCCGTCCGCCAGGCCGTGAAGCTTACCCTGGAGACGTTTTCTACTTGCACTCACGCCTTCTTGAGCGCGCCTGCCGAAGAAACGCTAAATACGGAGGTGGTTCAATCACGGCTTTGCCTATTATCGAAACTCAAGCAGGCGACGTATCCGCGTACATTCCGACCAACGTCATCTCCATCACCGACGGTCAGATTTTCCTCGAGACCGACCTCTTCTACAAAGGTGTTCGCCCTGCTGTAAACGTTGGACTCTCTGTGTCACGTGTTGGTTCTTCCGCCCAGATTAAAGCTATGAAGAAGGTGTCCGGAACGTTGAAGCTCGACTTAGCGCAATTCCGCGAACTCGAAGCCTTTTCACAATTCGGCTCGGATTTGGACGAAAGCACCAAGAAGCAACTTGAAAGAGGAAAGCGCGCGGTGGAAGTCTTGAAACAACCTCAATACGCTCCAGTCAAAACAGAACACCAAGTCGTCACTCTCTATGCCCTTATCAAGGGGTATATGGATGATGTGCCTGTGGCCAAAATCAAGGAGTTTGAAGCCGGACTGATTGACTACACCGAATCCAACGCAAAGGTGTTCTTCAAAGACATCCGCGAAACCAAAATGTGGACCGACGCCGGCGAGACGGAGTTGAAGAAGGTTATTTCAGAATTCAAGGCAGGATTTAAGATTTAGGAAAAAGTTTTCCCCCGTTTCGCGCGGGCGCGAAACGGGGGTAAGGCCGAAGCCAACTGTCCATACAGTATATCAAATGAAAAAAGATTTTGACAAATGGAATGGAAAGAAAAAGCAGATTCAATCGGAATCAAGCGCTCCATTCTGTCATACTCGCGAAGTCTGGTGGTGTTCGCTTGGAGTTAATGTCGGCTTTGAGCAGGACGGTACAGGTGAACATTTTGACCGCCTTCGGCAATTCTTTCACAGGTCCGACTGATTGATACGAAGCGATTGGTACGAAAAATAACGACTCTGGATGAAGCAGTATTCAAAGAATTGAAAGAGAAATTGAAAAAGACACTATTTGGATAACAGTTTGCCCCCGTCTTGCGGCGGGGGCGAGGCCGAAGCCCTTTGTAGCTAAAGACTAGCAAATATGAACAAACAAGTCAAGCTTTACGAGCTTTAATTTAAACCCACACATGACAATACTCATTCTTCTTGTAGCTCTTATTGCAATTGCTTATATCTTCGGAAGAGGACCCGCCCAAGCAATCGTGCTGGGGAGCGGTGCCATTGGTGTGATTGTAGTAGTCATTATCCTGGCAGTCGCCTTGTTTGGAGGTCTCTGGGAGTGGATACAAGCTAACGAGGACGCGCAGCGCGAAGTTGGTCTTTTGCTATTCATTTTTGTTATTGGGCCTGCTGTCGCGTTAACGTGGGAATTTTTGACCAAAGAAAAAAAGAACAAACCGAATGATGGCGAGAACATCAAGGATGAGCACCCGAAACAAAAGGAACTTGAGCGTACACAAATTGTCATCGCTGTTATAGTGGCTATCGCATTCTTTGCTTGGCTCAACAGTTAATCGTTGATATATGAAAAACGTCATAAAAACTCACTTTGAGAAGACCAAACATAGAGGGGGTCCTCTTAGGATTACGACAGAAGATGATATGCCTAAAAAAACTGGTCGTGCTATTTGCGGTGTCCTTCTAGACGACAATAATCAACCCAGGGTTTCTGCAGAAAATGTTAACTGCGTTGAGTGCTTGAATAAATTGAAATCCTTTAACTAAGTTTTTGCCTGTCTTTTAACTTATTACCATGGCCGGATCAAAAGAAATCAAAAGACGCATCAAAAGCGTAAAGAGCACGAACCCCAGTAGCAGAAATCAGAATTTCGCTACGGGGCGAGGAAAAATCACCAAAGCTATGGAATTGGTGGCCGAGTAGCGAAGAATCAGAAAGCCGGATTTTCTGGAATTTTTTACAAGTAAATGCTATACTGCGGAAATGAATATATTGACAAAGCAAACAAGAATAAACATAAAAAACGCCTCTAAAGTTCTAGGGGTTGAGGAGGCAGATATTCTTGAGCGTGCCTCGGTGTTTTATCTTGATGCTATCCAAAAGGATATAGAACTGAAGAAGGAGTTTGCTTTTTGGGATTATTTGAGCGATGAGGCATTGGCAAAAAGCCGACTTTAGACCATGAAGACGGGAGAAATTTGGGTCATTGATTCCGGGAATTCAAATGGACATGAGCAGTCGGGAATACGACCAGCTGTTGTCTTTTCTGATGTTGTAGCAGGACTGATTATGGTTGTGCCGCTCACCTCAAGCAGCCGCGCTTTACGCTTTGCGCACACGGTTCAACTCTCACCAACCGCCTCAAACGGTTTAACGGCACCCTCTATTGCACTTATCTTTCAGCTTCGAGCCATTGATGTGAAAAGATTAGAAAAGAAAATCGGCTCTCTGACCGCGGGTGAACTGAAGTTGATAAACAAGGAAATAAAAAAGATGTTGCGCGTCTAGTTGTGCAACACCGTGTGTTGCACAAAATAAAATTGGTAAAGTTTGATAAAAATGATAAAATCAAGCTATGTCAACCGATTTAGAAACAATCAAGCGGAAAATCGCTGAAAATAAGGAGTATTTGCTGAAAACCTATGGGGTTGAGGAAATAGGCGTATTCGGCTCGTTCGCGCGGGGAGATCAGAACGCGGAAAGCGATATTGATGTTGCCATTGAAATCAACCACGATAAAGTGGCGGTGGGACTTTTTGAATTTTCCCGCATGCGGTTTTATTTGGAGGACTTGCTTGGACGGAAAGTTGACCTTGTAACGAAAAATGGAATCAAGCCGTTGATTAAGGATAGAATTTTAAGTCAATTAGTTATTATATGAGCGAAGAAAGAAGCGTAAATTTATTCATTCAAGATGTTTTTGACGCCATTGATAAAATCAATGGCTATGTTTCCGGCATGGCCAATGGAAAGGAATTGAAAGGCGACGCAAAATCATACGATGCGGTGATGATGAATTTCATTATCATTGGCGAAGCTATTAAAAATATCTACGAGGAAGTCCGTAAAAATCATCCGAATGTGGAATGGCGGCAAATTATGGACATGCGCAATCTTCTCGCTCATGAGTATTGGGGAGTGGACGAAAAAGTGGTATGGAGCGCGATAGGAAAAGATTTACCGAGGTTGAAGGAAATTATGACTAAAATTAAAAATAGTTTTGATTAGTTTCGGTAAAAATTAATCGCATTCCAAATTCATAATTCCTAACTCTTAATTCTAGTTCAATGGCTGGAAGTAAAGAAATTAAAAGACGCATCAAAAGCGTAAAAAGCACGAAGAAAATCACCAAAGCTATGGAATTGGTGGCGGCTTCGAAGATGAAACGCGCGGTAGCAAGTACGCTTGCCTCGCGTCTTTATGCCGAGTATTCGTGGGAGGTTTTGGTTTCTATCGGCAAGAGTGTGGAGGAAATTACTCACCCCCTTTTTACAAACGCGGACAAACGCGGACAAGACGCTGACAGTCGCAGAATTTTACTAATACTTATTACCTCAAATCGTGGACTTTGTGGAGCGTACAATTCACAGGTGATCAAAAAAACTTTGGCGCTACTTCGCAAAAATAATAACGGTGCGGACATAGACATTTTAACGGTGGGGAAGAAAGGTGACGTCGCTATGCGCCGAATCGGACAGAAGATTATCGCCTCCTTTACGGACTTGCCGGCCTACATTTCTCTTGGGGATGTGTTGCCTATTTCCAAACTCGCCATTCAGGAGTTTACTTCGGGAACGTATGATACAGTGCTGGTGGCGTATACCGACTTCGTGTCGGCAATGGCACAGGTTCCGAACATCAAACAAGTCATTCCAGTTTCTAAGAACGACTTAAAAGGACTGATAGCGGAACTGGGTGCCCCGACGTCCGAAGCCGGGGTCTCGACCGAAAGCGTCGGGAAAGCAAAAGTCGATTACCTGATTGAGGGAGACAAAAATATACTGTTAGGTTCTCTCGCGGAAAAGCTCGTCAGAATGCAAATCTACCAAATGCTTCTTGAGTCAAACGCCTCCGAGCAATCGTCCCGAATGGTCGCAATGAAGAACGCCAGTGAAGCCGCCGGAGAAATGATAGAAGACCTGACACTGGTATTTAACAAAGCAAGGCAAGCAAACATCACGCAGGAAATATCGGAGATTAGCGCGGGGATGGCATCCGTCAGTTGAAAGTTCATAAAGTTTCAAGTTATAAAGTCATGGATATTGTCTTCAGTCGCCACGCAAAACTGAAAATTGTACAGAGAAAAATACCAATGAGGGCTGTGATTGCGGTAGTAAAGTCTCCGGAGTTTAGAACAGACGGGTACAATCTTAGGGAAGAACTCTATAAGAAATTTAGGAATATTTATTTGAAAGTAGTGATAAAACGAAAGCGAAATAAGATTATTGTCGTTACTGCTCATTTGGTTGCGAAAGTGAAAAATAACTGATAAGATAAAATCATCTTATGAAAATTACCTATGACAAAGAAGTTGACGCGCTTAATATATCCTTGCGTCCCGGCATCGTAGCCAAAACTCTGGAAATCTTACCGGAAATTATGTTGGACCTGGACAAAAACGGCAATCCACTGTATTTGGAAATCATCGGAGCGAGCGAAAAAATCGGTAAAAAAAATTTCGGCAAAGTTATCGTGGGGAAAAGATTCCTTAATCTTCCATCGTTTGCTTAATAACAAAGACGGTCAACAGAAAAGGCCGCAAAACAGCGACCTTTTCTTCAGGTCTGAAAGAAAAATCTTAATAAAAATATATGAAAAACGGAGTCATCAAGAGAATTATCGGACCAGTGGTGGACGTTGAGTTCGTGGGCACTGTGCCTGAAATATACAGCGCTTTGACCGTTATGAACGGGGCGAAGAAGCTCGTGCTTGAAACCGAGCAACACATTGGCGGTAATACCGTCCGTGCGGTTGCTATGGACTCAACCGACGGGCTTTCCAGGGGTCAGGAGGTAACAGACACGGGTGCCCCTATTTCTGTGCCGGTGGGAAAGGAAACACTCGGCCGTATTTTTAACGTTCTCGGTACTGCTATTGACGACGGAAAAGAAGTAGCCACGGCCACAAGGTCTCCAATTCACCGCAAGGCTCCGGCGTATGTGTCGCAGGCAACCAAAGTGGAGATTTTGGAAACCGGCATCAAAGTCATTGACCTCATTTGTCCGGTTCTAAAAGGAGGTAAAGTCGGTCTTTTTGGAGGTGCAGGTGTCGGCAAGACTGTTGTCATTCAGGAGCTTATTCACAATATCGCATCAAATCACGGAGGATATTCTGTGTTTGCTGGAGTGGGAGAGCGGACTCGCGAAGGCAACGACCTGTACCACGAAATGAAGGAGTCTGGCGTTTTGGACAAAGTGGCCATGGTGTTCGGTCAGATGAATGAGCCGCCGGGTGCTCGTATGCGTGTAGCACTCTCCGGTCTTACGATGGCCGAATATTTCCGCGACAAGGAAGGGAAGGACGTACTATTCTTTATCGACAACATTTTCCGCTTTACTCAAGCCGGTTCCGAAGTGTCCGCTCTTCTTGGACGCATTCCGTCTGCCGTGGGTTACCAGCCAACCTTGGCGACAGAAATGGGAAATCTGCAGGAACGCATCACCTCTACCGACAAGGGTTCTGTAACCTCTGTCCAAGCCGTCTACGTGCCTGCCGACGACCTTACCGACCCCGCACCGGCGACAACCTTTGCCCACCTCGACTCTACTGTCGTCTTGAACCGTTCACTTACCGAAATCGGTATTTATCCGGCCGTAGACCCACTTGACTCTTCATCCACTATTCTTGACCCGAACATTGTGGGTAAGGAGCACTATACGACCGCCCGTGAAGTTCAGCGCGTACTTCAGCGATACAAGGATCTGCAAGACATTATCGCCATTCTTGGTATGGAAGAATTGTCCGAAGATGACAAAGCCCTCGTCGTTCGCGCCCGCAAAATCCAGAAATTCCTCTCCCAGCCGTTCTTCGTCGCCGAACAATTCACCGGTGCCAAGGGTCAGTATGTTCCGCTTGCTGAAACCATTCGTTCGTTCAAGGAAATACTGGAAGGAAAGCATGATGCTAAGTCAGAAGGGGACTTCTATATGAAAGGGGCACTTTAAAGTGGACTAAAAAATTCAAGTTCACGATTCAAGCGCTTAAAAAATATGTCCGAAAGTACAGCCACGGAAAAGCAAGATACACTGGTGGAAAACCCAGAATCAACCGTCAATTACAAAGAAAAAGCTGACCAACTTCTTAGGGAATACGCCGGCACTCCTGAAATTGACCAATTTCTTGAATCAACGGTTGACAAGGAAAAACTCTGGATGAGAGATAGACAGCAAATAATTAATTCGTTAGTCAATGAATGCGAGGATGCTTGTAGACACGCCTTAACGATGCAGGCTGATAATCTGGTTATCTTGGATAAATCCGCCAGAGGATATGGATACATTATTCACAAAATATTTCCAATGCTTGCGCTAGAACATGCTAAAACTCGAGGAGTTGACCCAGAAAATATACAGGTTCCAAAAATATGTTTCTTTAACCCTACTGATGAATTCCTACGGGGAGAATCAAAAGATGAGAAGGGTCTGGAAATGTTAAGAAATATTGTATCTGGGAAGAAATCTCTTATCTTTGACGAAGCCTCTTTTAAGACTGAAGCTAACGCAACTGAAAGGACAGTGAGTAAAGTGGCTCTACAGCTTGTAAAACTGGGAGGAGGAACGACCGAAAGCCATGTGGGCACATCGCGAAGTTCAGGGGGCTGGTTGCGTACAGTATTTCTTTTGGCAGACATAAAAGAAGCTCCTAAAAGTGCACATCCGCCTCGCTTGGTTATTTCTGATATCAATAATGACGGGGAGGAGCAGTTGTTCGCGAAATGTAACGAAGAGATAAAGCCTGAAACGTGGAGGAAGATAAATGATGTGAGAAAAATGGTTGTAAAGAAGATTATCGAAGATGTGTATCAAAAATCTTTTGCTTAATATCTCTGAAAACCTTAATTTTAAATTTTATGTTTAAACAACTAAAACTTAAAATCGTCACGCCGGAACGCCTTATTCTAGAAGAAGACGTTGACCAAGTGACGTTCCCGACCACGGGAGGTGAGCTGACCGTTCTGCCCGACCACATTCCTCTGATTGCCGGACTTTCTTCGGGTGATGTTGTGGCGCTTACAAACGGCGAACACATGCCGTGGGCGGTTGTCGGTGGTTTTGTAGAGGTCAAAAAAGATGAAAAGGGACAAACAACCGTTGCCGTCCTCGCCGATTTTGCCGAACATGTTTCCGAAATCTCGGACGCTGCTATTGAAAAAGCCAAAGCCCGCGCGGAGGAACTTCGCAAGCAAATGGAAAACAAAGGAGTTGTGGACTACGAACACTTCGCTGCTGAACTTGAACGTTCTCTCACCCGCGTCCGAATCGCGGACAAATGGCGCACCAAAAAGTATAGAAAATAAAAACGACACTGACGCAGTGTTCTCGTTTAAGGTTGTCTCAAATCTGTTCATATGAACAGATTTGAGACAAGTGGGAATAGGAAAACGATAAAAATCGGCTTTTCTTTTTGTCCAAAAACGGCTAAGATACTTCACACGCGGGCTCATAGTAAAATGGTATTACGCTCCGACTATAGTCGGAGAGGTCGGGGGTCAAACAAATGAGTAACTTCGGTGTCTACATAATCCAAAGCGAGCGCAATGGTCGTTACTACATCGGTTGCGCAAGTGACCACGAGCATCGCTTACTTGAACACAATAATCAGAGAGTGAAGGCTACGAAGAATCTTGTTCCGTGGACTTTGAAGATATTTCTTCCTTGTTCCACATTTGAAGAAGCTCGAAAGGCAGAATACCGATTGAAGAGTTACAAGCGACGAGATATCTTGGAAAAGGTAATACAGAGTGGTATCTTTCCATGGGAGCACAATAAGGGCCGTTAGCTCAGCTGGTAGAGCGTTCGCATGGCATGCGAGAGGTCAGCGGTTCGATCCCGCTACGGTCCACAGATATTACGCTCCGACTAGAGTCGGAGAGGTGGGAGTCCGATTCTCCCTAGGTCTACAAATTGAAACTTCTCTGTCCAGCTTGATAAAATTACGTCTTTGAAAATCATTTACTCCACAAACCCGAAACGAGAGGCAACTGACGCTCTTGCAAGAATTTTTAAGGAATACAAGGATATTCCGGTACTTTTTTTGTCCTCCGGAGGGTCGGCGCTTTCACTACTTGACCCTTCTATCTTGCCGGAGAATGTGAACCTTACGGTTTCAGTATTGGACGAACACTATGTCGCTGACCCGAATGAGCGGAATTTTGAGAAATTGAAGAAGACGGAGTTTTTTAGAGTAGCAACAAAACAACCCCCGTCCTCACAGATTCGGACACCCCCAGTCTACGACTATTTCACTTTACTAAGGGGGATTGACCCGTACGGTGGAACAGTGGAAGAAGCGGGGAAGCGGTTTGACTTAGTTTTGAAGAATTGGATGAGCGAGAATCCTGACGGGAAAATAGTGTGCACCGTGGGAATGGGAGCAGATGGACACACCGCCGGCATTGTCCCGCTTTCGGACGCCGCGCTTTTTGAAAAATTGTTCAACAGCCCCGAAACACTTGCCGTCGGGTACAAAACGAATTATGGTCCCTTTCCGGAACGTGTCACATCAACATTCAGTCTGCTTAAAGTAGTTTCAGATGTTATACTGTACGCGTCGGGAGAAGAAAAAAGGAAAATTATAGAAGCATTTTTAGGGAAAAAACAACCGCTTAATGAATTTCCCGCACTGTTTCTTAAAACGCTCCCACAGCTGACATTTTTTACTGATAGTGTCTAACAATAATGAAAGAACGGAAGATTTTTGTGTTGGTCGGCCATCCCGATAGCGATAGCTTGAGCTCGCAATTCGCGACCAGTTATGTCTATGGCGCGAAAGAGCGAGGGCACGTGGTTCGCAGGACGAATCTCGCAGACCTTTCATTTGACCCGATTTTGCACAAGGGCTACAAAGTACGGCAGGAGCTTGAGCCGGACATTGTAAGGATTCAGGAAGATATCAAGTGGGCAGACCATTTCGTGATTATCTATCCCGCGTGGTGGTCTACGATGCCGGCGCTTCTGAAGGGAATGTTCGACCGAATGTGGCTCCCAAAATTCGCCTATGAATTTTACAAAACTGGCCCGTTCGCGGGACTTCTGTGGAAGCCGCTTATGAAAGGGAAAACCGCGCGCGTTTTCGTTCTGTCCGATTCACCGCCCATACTCGCGCGTTTGATTTTCGGAGACACCACGAACGAAATCCGAAAAGGTATTTTGTGGTTTTCCGGTTTCAAAGTCAGGGTCAAAAAAGTTGGACCACTCAAATTCATTACCGAGAGACGAACGGCGAAGTGGAAAGCCCGCTTCCACCGCTGGGGAGGAAGGGGATGGTAAAAAAACACCGCCTTGAACACAAGGCGGCTGACGATGTAAAATTAGTTCTCCATGCGAGGAAGCGATAGGACACTACAGATTCGGCTCTGCCTTCGAGAAGGCGAGTACGTTGAGGTTCCCCTCCATTCTCAAGTAGTGGTTGAGGAAAGATATCTCGGAGCCATCCTTCGGCTGTTCGGAGTATCCAATGAACCAAACCGGAAGTACCCCGTTGACGCGGTCCATGTACACCACCCCGAAAAACATTCCGTCACTCACTTTAAATGAACGGATAAGCTTTCCGGTATTCTTCTTCAGGTCGTTCATCCAAAGCCCGATAGGCGAATCGTTCGCAACTGTTGGGGGAGCAAGCTGAAGCAGCTGTCCCTGCAGTTCTTGATTCGAGGCAATAAGGGCCGCATTCTGGAGGTGGAGCTTCCGTATCGCGAGGAAGTTGAAAATGCATATGCCAGCCAGGAAAACGGTACAGATTGACATAAGCCAAAATGCGCTTCTTTCCGGCAAATAAATTTGGTTAATTTCAACAGTAGCGGGGGATTCAACGTTTCGGTTCATATAAGAGTGAAGTTTTGATTATGAGCTGTTCGGTGCAATACTCATATAAATGTGTAGAATAGTCAACGCTATGTCACTTTCAATTGGAATTGTCGGACTACCTAATGTTGGCAAGTCAACATTATTTAACGCGCTTACCAAAAAGAGCGTGCTGGCCGCGAACTACCCGTTCGCCACGATTGACCCGTCGGTCGGTGTGGTTGCCGTGCCCGATGACCGGCTGTGGAAGCTTTCCGAGTTTAGTAAGTCAAAAAAGACGGTTCCTGCATCGGTTGAGTTCGTCGATATCGCAGGACTTGTGAAAGGCGCATCGGAAGGACAAGGCCTGGGCAATCAATTTCTCACGAATATACGCGAAACAAATGCGATTGCGGAAGTTGTCCGGATATTCGAGGACCCAGATATTATCCACGTGGACGCACAGATTGATCCGATGAAGGATATCGAGGTTATTAACCTGGAACTTGTTCTCGCTGATTTACAGACGGTTTCGAAACGCATTCACAACATTAAATCTGATATCAAAAAGGGCGTGAAAAACGCCATTATTGAGAGTGAAGCTCTGGCTCGGCTAGAAAAAGCGCTTCAGGATGGGAAACTCGCGCGGACGGTAGAATTGAACGAATTTGAGAAACCTCTTATCGCGCAGTTGAACCTACTTACCGTAAAGCCCATTCTCTACGTGCTCAACAAGAAGGGAGGGGGTAAAAATTTGGATGATTCGCCAGCTGGCGAAGTAGACCCGCGCTTCGAGAAGCTTATGCAATTTTTAAAAGGTACAAATGCAAGTTACGTCTTGGTTGACGCGAAGATTGAAGAGGACCTCAAAGAGATGGTAGGTGAGGAGAAAGAGATGTTCCGAAGGGAACTTGGAGGCACTCCCACCCCTCACCCTGACGGGAGCTCCCCTCAGGCAGGGGAGCAGGACGGAGTGAATAATCTTATCCGAGCCGGCTACGATATGCTTGGGCTTATTACCTATTTCACCACGGGAGAGGACGAAACACGTGGGTGGGTGATACAGAGAGGCTGGACAGCTCCGCTTGCGGGAACAGCAATTCATACCGATTTTAAGGATAAGTTCGTGAAAGCCGAAGTGATTGAGTGGAACAAACTGCTTGAAGCGGGCTCTTATGCCGCAGCTCGAGAAAAGGGCTTGTTACGGACTGAAGGGAGGGAGTATGTGGTAAAGGACGGCGACGTCATTGAATTTAAGATTTAGGCGGGTGGAACTTACTACCATCAGTAACTCCTCACACTCGTCTGTATCTCCCCTAGCAAGGGGAGCACTGCATTCTTATGCAGGAGGGGTGTTCTACAACAACCCCCGGCGCATAAGAATGCATCCACCCCCTTTGATAAGGGGGATGTTAAGAGAGTGTGAGGGGTTACTACCATCAGTAAGCCCTCACGCTCGTCTGTATCTCCCCTAGCAAGGGGAGCACTCGCCTCTTTGGCGAGGAGGGGTGTTCTACAACAACCCCCGGCGCATAAGAATGCATCCACCCCCTTTGATAAGGGGGATGTTAAGAGAGTGTGAGGGGTTACTACCATCAGAATTGCACGTTTGTAAAAAGTGATGTATCGTTCCGATAACGTTTTGCTCTTTCCCGTGCCGCATTCCTTGAGACTCTGTTTCCACGCCAAATTGCCTCCGGCTTGGCGGCTGGGGGTTGTGAAATAGAAATGTCCATCTGCGGCGCGGGGAAATTTTTTAAAAATGAAAATGAAGACAAGAACCATGAGGCGGATAGATTGGCTCCTCCTGACGATTGCTTGGTCCCTGCTAATTCTTACAGTGTTCCTACTCCTACTGGCGATACACCGCGTTAATTAGACATAGGCGCGAAACAATCTTACGGATGTCTGACGAGCTTGGCCTTGCGGTCGGCTCGTTTTGTGTTAACCTAATCGTATGGACAAACCGAAACTCACACCAAAAGATTTTTTCCTTCAGCTCGGACTTGTAGCCTCGCTCTACGTCAGCGTTATCAGTTTGATTAATCTCTTGTTTCAGACGATTAACTACGCGTTCCCCGATGAGCTTGCATACTATGGCGACCCGTACTCCGGAGGTATTCGTATCGCGATTGCCTCGCTTATTATCATCTTTCCTCTCTACCTCGCTTTGTCCGGGTACCTAGAGAAACTTTTTAAGGTTGTCCCCGAAAAACGGGAACTTGGGGTGCGCCGATGGCTTATGTACTTTACGCTGTTTCTCGCGGGGATTGCCGTCATTGTTGCCCTGCTTAATTCATTTCTGGGTGGCGAACTGTCCACTCGCTTCGCGCTTAAGACGTTCGCGGTGCTTATCGTCGCGGGAGGTGTGTTCGGCTATTATCTTTCCGACCTGCGCCGTGCCCCCGGAGTGGCATTGAAAAATAAAATGTGGGGTACGGCCGCGACCATTGTGGTTCTCGCGTCAATGGTGTGGGGATTCGCCATTATGGGCTCGCCACTGACGGCGAGGGAGAAGCGGTTTGACGCGGAGCGTGTATCGGATTTGCAGGGCATTCAGTGGCAAATTGTGAATTACTGGCAACAGAAAGGTACGTTTCCAAAATCGCTTCTGGAGCTGAAGGACTCTATTTCAGGGTACAACGTTCCACGAGACCCGAAAACGAGTGAAGAATACGAACTTACGTTTGGTAAGGGCTACGCGTTTGAACTGTGCGCGACATTTAGCCGTTCAACTGACAGTGAAGACAGGACGACCCCCGCTCGCGGCGAAATGTATCTGAAGCCGACCTCCCCCTCTGCGGGTTACCTTCCCTCGGGTGAGCCTGAAAGCTGGGGGCACGAGGCCGGACGCTACTGCTTTAAGCGCGTGCTTGACCCGGAACTGTATCCAGTACGAGAGAAGAAATCACAATAGGTTCTTACGTCGGTATGAAAACAAGTGCGAAGCCGTGGCCAAATGGTCACGGCTGGTTGATACTGTTTGCACCAAACAGGAGAGGGTATCGGTACTGACCCTCCGGAGCACAGCAAACAGCTGAACATTGGGTCAACCCTCTCCAATAAAACAAGTGCTCCACTTTGAACAGTATCATACTGCGGCGATTTTGAAAATCGCCTCCCCCTGTGTATGATGTTGCGTAATGAATGGTTATGACCACACAAAGATAGAAAAGAAGTGGCAGAGGGTCTGGAAGGAGACGGGGCTCTATAAAACGAAGGAGCCGAAGAGCACCCCCCTTAATCCCCCCTCTAAAGATGGGGGAGGGGAATCTTCGTCTGGTCAGAAGTTAAAAGTTAATAGTCAAAAGTCTTACGTCTTGGATATGTTCCCGTATCCATCGGGAGATGGCCTTCACGTCGGCCATCCGAAAGGCTACATCGCGACGGATGTGTATTCAAGACACAAAAAAATGCAGGGGCACAGTATCCTGCATCCGATGGGTTGGGATGCATTCGGACTTCCTGCGGAAAATTACGCGATTAAAAACAAGGTACATCCGGCAATAGCGGTTAGGAAAAATATAAAACGATTCAAATCGCAACTTGAGCGTATCGGTTTTAACTATGACTGGGAGCGGGAAATCAACACGACCGACCCTGACTATTACAAATGGACGCAATGGATATTTTTACAGATGTTTAAGGCTGGACTCGCGTTTCAGTCCCACGAACCGATTAACTGGTGCCCGTCGTGCCAGACGGGGCTGGCGAACGAAGATTTGGAGGACGGCAAGTGCGAACGATGCGGTTCGGTTGTGGAGAAAAAAGCCATTCCGCAGTGGGTGCTTCGCATTACGAAATACGCAGACCGGCTTTTGTCCGGTCTTGATGCGCTTAACTGGCCTGAATACATCAAGGAGTCACAGAGGAATTGGATAGGGAGGAGCGAGGGAGCGGAGATTGGATTTAAGATTTATGATTTAAGATTTAAGAAAGAAGAAAAGAAGGAAGATGTAGCAGAGGTAAAGGTTTTTACCACGAGAGCGGATACGTTGTTTGGAGCGACGTACTTGGTGCTTGCGCCGGAACATCCGTTAGTTGCCCAGTTTCTGTCATCCTCGCGAATGCGGGGATCCAGTCTGGATTCCCCAGCTCCCCTGCCTGAGGGGAGCTCCCGAAGGGTGAGGGGTGGGAGCACCGGGAATGACAGCAAAATTGAGAACGCAGACGAAGTTGCAGAGTATCTCGGCAAGACAAAAGGCAAGACAGAAATTGAGCGAACGACAGAGGGAAAAGAAAAGACGGGAGTGGAGTTAAAAGGAATTAAAGCAATCAATCCGGCGAATCAGGAGGAAATTCCTATCTGGATTGCTGATTATGTACTCGCTGACTATGGGACAGGGGCGATTATGGCAGTTCCTGCGCATGATGAGCGCGACTTTCAGTTTGCGAAGAAATTTAACCTGCCTGTTCAGTGCGTTATTCGTCCGATGCTAACCGCCGACACCCCCGAAGAGCTAGAAGAAAGGCGTGAAAGTGTGCTAGAGGGGAAGGAATGCTATGTTCAGAATGGGGATTTGATAAACTCTGGCAAATTTGATGGGGTAAACTGGATTGACGCAAAGTCAAAAATCGTTAAATTCGTCGATGGAAAAGTCGTCACGAAATACAAACTCCGCGACTGGGTATTTTCCCGTCAAAGATATTGGGGTGAGCCGATTCCGCTTATTCATTGCCCAAAATGCGGAGTAGTCCCTGTGCCAGAGAAGGAATTGCCGGTCAAACTCCCCAATGTGAAATCATACGCGCCCGCAGGCTGGTTCGTGCTGGTACTACCTTCGCTATCTTAACCCGAAGAATAAGAAGCAGCTTGTTTCGGCAAAATCTGAAAAATACTGGATGCCTGTTGATATGTACGTCGGCGGGGCCGAACACGCCACGCGTCACCTCATTTATGCCCGCTTTTGGCATAAATTTTTGTTTGACATCGGTGTCGTGAGTACGGAGGAGCCATTTCAGCGGTTGCAAAATGTCGGCCTCATCCTTGCTTCCGACGGACGAAAAATGAGCAAACGTTTCGGCAATGTAGTGAATCCTGATGAAATTGTAGAGCGTTTTGGCGCGGATTCACTCCGCGTGTACGAGATGTTTATGGGTCCCTTCAATCAAGCCATTGCGTGGAATACCGATTCGTTGGTCGGGGCGCGGAGATTCTTGGAACGTGTCTGGAAGTTACGTGAGAAAATTTCCTCGTTAAAGATAAAGGATGGAGGATTAAGGATTCAGCCACTGCTTCACCAGACCATAAAGAAGGTGGGGGACGACATTGAGGCGTTTCGTTTCAACACGGCGGTGAGCAGTCTTATGATTCTGCTTAATGCACTTGAAAAGGAGGAGTCTGTCAGCACGGAAACATGTAAGACGGTTATAACATTACTTGCTCCGTTTGCTCCGCACCTCTCGGAAGAGCTCTGGGCGCATCTAGGCTATAAAAAAAGTATTCATCTGGAGAAGTGGCCGGAGTATGATGAAAAAATCGCCATAAGCTCTCCTATCACGATTATCGTACAGGTAAACGGCAAAACTCGCGGAAGTTTCATCACACAGAGAGGGGACTCGGAGGAACAACTGAAGACATCGTCGTTTTCACTTTCCTCCGTTCAGAAATGGCTGGAAGGGAAGACGGTAAAGAAAACAATTGTGGTACCTGACCGCTTGGTTAACATCGTGATTCAGGAGTAGCCCAAGGAGGTAGTGAAATGAAAGCTTTCGGTGAGTAGACCCCAGATATCATCTATTTTTGCAAATTCTTGAGAGAAGTATTAAACTGATTTTCACCTAGGCCGTAAAGTTTTGTTGCGAAGAAACGACCCATTTCTTTGCACACTTGACAGGAATTGTGAATATGTTAAAAATAGGAGTGAACAACTATTAACTGGCCTGTCCTAAGCGGGCTCTTAAATAAGATTCTTCCCGCCTGCCTGTGCGTGTCCGCACGCAGACAAGGTCGAACGGGAATCACAACACATATGAACAAAGCACTAGTTTCAACAGAGGCCACACTCACCTTTAAGCCAAAACAGGTTGTAAAGCGCCTGCTCGCAGCCCTTCCGGAGCGGGCTCGGGATGTTATCGTAAGCCGTTATGGACTTGGTGATTCACCTAAGAAGATGACACTTGAAGCCATTGGAAAGAAGTATAGCGTTACAAGGGAACGTGTCCGTCAGATTGAGAACTACGCCCTGATGAGTGTTCGCAAGTCGGTCGGCTACCAGAAGGAGAAGCCGGTGTTCGCGGAGCTTGAGGAAGTGATTCACGGTCTTGGAGGCGTTATTGCCGAAGACGACCTCCTTAGTCACACGTCCACCGACAAAAGCGCCCAAAACCATATCCACTTTTTACTCGTGGTTGGCGAATCCTTTAAGAAGGAGAAAGAGGATGAACATTTTAAACACCGCTGGTATATAGATGAGTCGCTCGCGGGCAAGGTGCATGAGGCGCTTCGCAAGCTGTACAAGAACCTCAACGACAACGACCTTGTTTCCGAACTGGACATCATCGCGCAGTTCCTTACACACGTTGAGGATGTCGCTGACCATTTGAAAAACGAGAGTGTCGTCCGCCGCTGGCTTAATCTTTCAAAAACAATCGCCAAGAATCCGCTTGGCGAATGGGGACTCCAAACGTCACCGAACATCCGAGCGAAGGGTATGCGCGATTACGCGTTTCTCGTACTCCGCAAGCACGGCTCTCCCATTCATTTCCGTGAAGTCGCAAAGTCCATTGAAAAACTGTTTGGCCGAAAGGCGCATGTCGCGACCACTCATAACGAACTTATAAAGGACCCCCGCTTTATCCTTGTTGGCCGCGGATTGTACGCCCTCGCGGAGTGGGGATACATGAGCGGTGTCGTGAAGGATGTT
>LCQF01000025.1:0-24807 GCA_001004005.1 Parcubacteria group bacterium GW2011_GWA2_49_9 | reverse complement strand
AGCAGGGTTTAGGGGGTTTTTCATTTGTTTGTATAGCTTGGTATACTTAAAGAAGCTTTCAGGTTCTAGGTTTCAGCTTCTAGGAGAAAAATCCCGGACTGAAAGCTAGAAGCTGAAAGCTAGAAGCTATGGCAGCACACAAACACGGAATCTTACACCACCTGAAGGAATACACGCTGGAACTCGTGGAGCTAGCGGGTGAGCTTGCCCATGAGATGTTCGCGATGCCGCACGGCCACGGTAAGGGAACGTGGCTTCTCCTTGTAGGTTCAGGCATCTCAACGATTACCATAGGAGTGTATGTGTACGCCAAAGGCATAGCTATCCCCTTGAACCCTCTCTGGGGACAGGTTTCAGGCTTTATGTACCTTTGGTCTCCGATATGGCTCCCACTTTTTTTGGCAAAGGTCTTTATGGAGCTTTGGCTCCGCTATATACGCTTGGGTTTTATCCGAAGAGCCGGCGAAGTCTTCCTTGAAATACGAATACCGAAAATCATAGAGAAAACTCCGAGGGCGATGGAGCTCTTTTTCATGGCCATGTACGAGACCGGAAGTGTTGACTTGGTTGAAACCTACTGGGATGGAAAGGTACGGCCGTGGTTTTCCTATGAAATCGTTTCGCTGGGGGGTGAAATACATTTGTATGTGTGGATGTGGAAGAAGTACCGTAACTCGTTTGAGGCCCAGATGTACGCGCAATATCCTACGGTTGAAATCATTGAGGTGGATGACTACACCAAGAAGAAAGTGTACGACCCACCGAACAATTTTATGTGGGGAACACACTTCATTTTGCAGAAGCCCGACCCGTATCCGATTATGACGTACATTGATTACGGATTGGACAAAGAAACAGAGGAGGAGTACAAAGTTGACCCTCTTTCAACCCTGCTGGAATATCTCGGCTCTATGAAAAAAGGGGAGCAGGTGTGGATTCAGATACTTGTACAGGCGTACAAAATTCGTGGCATAAAAGAGGGGCAGCTGTTTAAAGACAAGGATTGGGTCAAAGAGGGACATGCCGAGGTAAACAAAATAATGAAGCGCGACCCGAAGACGAAGAGTTCACGTTCTCAAACCTCAACCGGATTCCCGATTATTCCGACCCTTACCGAGGGTGAGAAAAAACAGGTGGAGGCAATTGAACGGAGTCTGGACAAGCGAGCTTTCTGGTGTTCTATTCGTATGTGCTATCACGCAGAGAAGGAAGCATTTCACCTGATATCTTCCAGTATTACCGGACTGCTGGGAACTTTCAGAAAGCCGTTCAATTCAAACTTGCTTAATGGTTTTAAGCTTGACGCTCCTTCGTGGACTGACCTGCAGGATTCCACCAAAGATTTTCTGTTTCTTTTCGGACTTAAGAACAAGATGATGAAAATTTATATTACGAAATACGCGCGGTATCTTATTGACGCGTATCGCAGGCGTTCGTTTTTTTACGCGCCATTTCGTAACTGGAAATCAAAGCCATTTATTCTGACGTGCGAGGAACTGGCTACGATTTTTCACATCCCCGGCCAGGTTGTTACAACACCGACCTTTGAGCGTATCCCGTCCAAGAAAGTGGAGCCCCCAGCAAATCTACCCGTGTAGATTTGCAATTTCTAATTGTCTAATTTCTAATTACCTAATAAAATCTCCGATTCTCAAATCCCGAATTTGGCATTTTATTAGAAATTGGGTAATTAGGTGAATTAGGTAATTTTAAATGTCCTCCCCTGTCGAAACTCGAGATTCCGACCCAGCGTCTGGCTTTACTCTCACACCGGCAAACCAGATTTTTTATGACCGCTTTAGGCGACGATTCTTTTCGTGGAAGCTTGTTTTCACTCTTGCCATTTTGCTATGCGCACTGATGCTTTTACTTGTCTTCGCGTGGAGTGCTCCGCGAAATTTTCCCGTTGGTACGACAATTACCGTACGGCAGGGAATGACCGTTAGCGAAATCGCCTTGCTTCTCGCCAATCGGGACGCTATCCGTTCACCTTTTTGGTTTAAAGCATGGAGTCTCGCCCTAGGAGGGGAAAAAGGCATCAAAGCGGGAGAGTACTATCTTTCCACCCCACTTTCGGTTCTTGGGGTCGTAAATAGACTTACCGGCGGTTTTCAGGACCTTGACCCTATCCGCGTAACCATACCGGAAGGACTTTCAAACGCGCAGGTTGCGGTCATCTTTTCACGGAGTCTGAAAAAGTTTGACACCCAACGATTTCTCGCTCTGGCAAAAGCGAAGGAAGGATATCTTTTCCCTGATACCTACACGTTTTATCCCAACACTTCGGAATCTGAAATTATTTCCAGCATGGAGGGAAATTTTCAGGTACGAGTTTCTCCGCTGTCGGAAGCAAGTAAAAACTTTGTGCCTGCCAAGGCGGGTGACAATCCACTTCACAACGTGGTGACGATGGCCTCACTCATAGAGGGGGAAGCGCGTACCTCCGAAACACGAAAGCAAATTTCCGGCATTTTGTGGCACCGATTGGAACTCGGCATGCCACTTCAGGTAGACGCCGTGTTCCCGTATATTCTGGGAAAAAATACGTATGAGATTACGACCGACGACCTTAAAGCTGATTCGCCCTATAACACCTACATGCACACCGGCTTGCCTCCCGGCCCCATCAATAACCCCGGCATTGACGCGATAACCGCGGCGATAACTCCGACGGCATCAAACTATCTGTATTATCTTTCCGACAAAGACGGCGTGATGCATTACGCGACTACGCACTCGGAGCATCTGGTGAATCGGGCGAAATATTTGGGGAAGTGACACTGAAAAGTGTCATCCTCGCGTCGGAGCAGTAGCGGAGTAGTCGTAGACTAAGGCGGGGATCCAGAGGAAAAAAGCCCGCAGACATCTGTCATTCCCACGAAAGTGGGAATCCAGTCAAAAAGAAAACCGCGTTGCTTGGAGCAACGGGTTTTTGCAAGATTTCTTGGGTTAGTTCACCCCAAATTCGGGATGTTGCGGAAAGAAGGCTTGAGCCTTTCTCATAAGCTCTCGGAATAGGGCGGGTTCTGTCGTGCCGATAATCATCGTAACGATAGACCTCTTGTCCCTTAAAGCCTGCGCCACCTGAACACAAACATCCTCAACGTTACCCACAAAGAAGAGGTGTCTGTCTTTGTAGGATTCGCGGTAAAAGTAGAATTTGATAAGCGCCATCTCCCACTGCTGGAGGTGAAGCCTAAGTGCGATTTTCCAGAGCGGAAAGTCAGATAGTAAAAGAGCTTGAGTTTTCATAATCAGACCTAAAAAATCCCGTATTGAGGGTTTTGGCGAAAAAACACTGATGCCCGAGCAATTATGCTCTGTTCATCGGCTGGTCTGCCAGCTCGTATAAGCTGTACCGACTTTGCCGCCGCTATTTCCCTTCCGATTTTATCAAGAAGGTCGTCCAAACGGGTTCCCGCTATCTCTGACGACCGACTACGGATATGAGTAGCAAACGCTCCCCACCAAGCTGTATTAACGTGCATATATCCCTTTCTGGGAAAGTTGGTTGGTTGTGAATTTCCCTCTATCTTGATACCATACGGAGCTCTATGCGTCAAACAAAAACGAAAAAAGTTTTCGTAGGTCTATCCGGAGGGGTTGATAGCTCTGTTTCAGCGGCGTTACTCAAAAACGCCGGATACGACGTGACAGGGGTGTTTATCAGGGTCTGGAATCCTGCATCCAAACAAGGTCTGACCTTGAATCGGGAAGAAGGTCAGTCCTTGTTTGGATTGTGTGAAGCGGCGGATGATAGACTTGACGCGATGCGTATATGCGCGAAACTGGCCATTCCCTTTGTGGAACTGGACCTTGAAAAAGAGTACAAAAAGGAGGTCGTAGACTATATGATTCGCGACTATTCGGTGGGGAAGACCCCCAACCCCGATGTGATGTGTAACCGGTACATAAAGTTTGGCGGGTTTTACAAGTGGGCGATGAGGAAAGGGGCAGATTTTGTCGCGACGGGACACTACGCGCGAGTTTTGCCATCCGCGCGTTCTCCCCTGTCATTCCCGCGGAGGCGGGAATCCAGATTGGATTCCCGCCTCCGCGGGAATGACAGCCTAGTGTTATGTACTGGAACTGACTCAAACAAAGACCAAAGCTATTTCTTGTGGCAGATTAAAAAGGAACAGCTTCCGCATATTTTGTTTCCCGTCGGTGGTATGGAAAAACCGGAGGTGCGAAAACTTGCAAAGAAATTCGGGTTGATTACTGCGGACAAAAAAGATAGTCAGGGACTTTGCTTCATCGGAAAAGTGGATATGAAGGAGTTTCTTCAACACTACATTATGCCGAAAAAAGGAAAGGTTCTGAATGAAGCGGGAAAAACCATCGGCGAACACGACGGCGCTTTCTTTTACACGCTTGGACAGCGAATGGCAATTAACCTCTCCCCCTCTTTAGAGGGGGAGATTGAGAGGGGGTGCGAGAATACACCGCTCTATGTCACTTCCAAGGATATCGAAAAAAACACTCTCATCGTTTCTCAAAAATCTCCTAAGGGAATTCTTGCAGGATCCGTAACAGAAATTAAGATTAAAAATTGCAATTGGCTCGTAAAACCGCGTAAAGGGAAAACATATCAGGCTCGCACCCGCTATCGTCAACCGCTTCAGAGTTGCCATGTCTTATCCTCCCCTCCTTTCCAAGGAGGGGATAGAGGGGTGGTAGTTGTTTTTGACAAGCCCCAAACCGTTGCTCCCGGACAGTCACTCGTTCTTTATGATGGCGATATGCTTATCGGCGGAGGGATCATTGCATAGAAGCTTCAAGGTTCAAGCTTTCAGCTCTTAGTTCATCCGTTAACAACAGCTAACACCTAGTAGCTAAAAGCTTCGGGGGGTATACTGTCCCCATGTCAGAGCGTGTTATTGAAGTTATCAAGGCGGACGGAACAAGGGAAAACTTTGACCTCGCCAAGCTCACCGAGTCACTCCGCAATTCCGGCGCGACCGAGGAGGTTGCGACCTCGGTTGCTGAGCATGTCGGCCAAGAACTCGTGAGCGGAATGACTACGGACGATATTTATCGTCATGCCTTTTCTGTTCTTCGAGCACGAGAGAAAAAAGCCTCGGTGCGATATTCTCTCCGCAGAAGCCTTCTCGCCCTCGGTCCGACGGGATTCCCGTTTGAAAAGCTGGTTGGTGAAATCTACCGCCGGAAAGGATTTTCCGTGCAGATTGACCAGATTGTGCAGGGAAAGTGCGTGGACCACGAAATGGATATCGTCGCGTGGAATATGGAAAAGCTTATTATGGCCGAGGCGAAATACCATCACGAGCTTGCCTACAAGTCCGACCTAAAGGTCGTCCTGTACGTGAAAGCGAGGTTTGATGATTTGTACGCGTCGTCCTTCACATACGGAACCGAGCGAAAGCTGGATGAAGGATGGCTGATTACCAACACCAAGTTTACCGAGAAGGCGATTCGCTACGCGGAATGCAGCGGGATGCGTCTTCTCGGTTGGAACTATCCGGAGAACATGAATCTTCACGACCTCATTGACGAAACCGGCGTGCACCCGATTACCTGTCTCACGACACTTACCGACAGCCAAAAACAGCTTCTTATGGACCAAGGTGTCGTACTCTGTGAGAGCGTCCGAGACCAGAAAGGGAAGCTAAAAAGCCTTGGCTTTGACGACCGGCATATTGGGGATGTGGAGGCGGAGTCTGCCGTCTTATGCCCAGTAGCATAATGCTAATGCCCCGAATGAAGAATGCACATACCGCCAATGAGGGATTTTGATTCGCGCGATTTGCATTCGGGATTAGCAGTATTCGCATTATAAATTCTTATGAGTGACTACTATAAACCTCACCGAAAACCCGACTGGAATTACGGCGGACCAAACTGGAAACTTTCCCGTTCCAAAATAGACCTGTTCTTGGAATGTCAGCGTTGCTTTTACGTGGATAATAAACTTGGCGTCGCGAGGCCTCCGGGGTTTCCGTTTAACCTGAACAGCGCCGTTGATAAACTTTTGAAAAAGGAATTCGACGCGTACAGAGCTGAAAAGACAGCACACCCCCTTATGAAGGAGTACGGCATCGATGCCGTGCCGTTTCAGCATCCGAGAATGGAAGAATGGCGTGATTCACTTCGTGCCGGAGTAAGCATTCGCCACAAGCCGACAGGAATGCTCGTGCGCGGAGGCGTGGACGATGTCTGGGTCTATCCAAACGGCGAGCTTATCGTGGTGGACTACAAGGCCACTAGCAAGGACGGGGAAGTAAGTCTCGATGCCGAGTGGCAGGACGGATACAAGCGACAGATGGAAACGTATCAGTGGCTGTTTCGCCAGAATGATTTTAAGGTCTCGGACACCGGCTATTTTGTATACGTAAACGGCAAAACGGACAGGGCCGCATTCGATGCCAAGCTCGAGTTCGACGTTTCAATCATTCCGTACAAGGGAAACGATGACTGGGTTGAACCGACGCTCCACGACATTAAGAAGTGTCTTGACTCGGCAGCGCTACCGACTCCCGACCCACTGTGTGACTACTGTAATTATCGAAAAGCTGCGGCAGAAGTTTCCTCGGCGGCCATCAAAAAGCCTCCCGAAGAGCAGAAGCCGGCAGTCAGAAAATCGAAGCCTCTCGAAGCTGGCGGAACGGTGAGTTTATTTTGATTCACTCCACTTGTCTCAAATCTGTGCATATGCACAGATTTGAGACAAGTGATGAAAGGTGAAATTAGAGCGTGCGCTACCATCAAAGTATGACTGAATTCCAACAGAAAGTATTCGCGACTGTTAAGAGAATCCCGAAAGGGAAAGTCTTGACCTACAAACAAGTTGCCGAGAAGGCCGGCTCACCCCAAGCATTCCGCGCTGTCGGCTCCGCGCTCAAAACCAATTTTGACCCCGCCATTTTTTTAGCAAACACTGACGGCCGTCAGTGTTTGCTAAAAAAAGAATATGTACGGATTACCTGATAAGCTACGATAGTCTGAGACGAAGACCTCTCTGGGCACTACTCAATGGGGGAATGACAAGCAAAGGCTCTAATGCTATATTTTCCGCATGACCATCTCCGAAGTCAGAGCAAAATATCTTGAGTTTTTTAGGTCAAAGGGACACGCAATTGTCCCGAGCGCGCTTCTCGTTCCGGAGAACGACCCGACGACACTTTTTACCGGCTCGGGTATGCAACCGATGGTACCGTATCTTCTCGGCGCGAAACATCCTTCGGGAACTCGTTTAGCCGATTCCCAGAAATGTTTCCGTGCGCAGGACATTGAGGAAGTGGGCGACAACCGTCACACAACCTTTTTTGAGATGCTCGGTAATTGGTCGCTCGGCGATTATTTCAAAAAGGAGCAGCTCCGCTTTGTTTTTGAATTTCTGACCGCGAACATAGGGCTCGACCCACATCGTCTTTACTTTACGGCTTTCGCTGGAGACGAAATCAACGCTATTCCACGCGATACCGAATCAGCAGAGATTTTGAAGGGACTATTTCTGGAACGTGACATTGAGGCAAAGGAGGTAGTGCTCCTGTCCGAGGAGCTCGGAGGTAAGAACGGGATGCAGGGTGGGAGAATTTTCTACTATAACGCCAAGAAGAACTGGTGGTCGAGAGCGGGAGTTCCGGAGAATATGCCCAAAGGAGAGCCTGGAGGCCCCGATTGCGAAATATTCTTTGATTTCCATCCCGAAGCGGGCGAGCGCTGTATTCGTTCCGGATTCGGTGACTATTGCCACCCAAACTGCGATTGCGGACGGTTTATGGAAATTGGGAACTCCGTCTTTATGGAGTACCGGAAGGTCGGCGTATCTGTAGAAGTTAAACCTCTACAAGATTGTAGAGGTTTAACTTCTACAAACGCTTTTGAGAAACTTCCTCAACGAAATGTAGATTTCGGTGGGGGACTGGAGCGCATCGCTGCCGCGAGTAATGGAAATTCCGACGTCTTTCTGCTTGATACGTTCGCTCCGACTATTCGCGCGCTTGAAACGGCTTCCGGAAAATTCTATGCCGATGAGACGCTTCAGCGTTCCTTCCGCATTGTCGCGGAACATCTGCGTGCCTCCGTATTTCTTATTGCGGATGGAGCTCACCCATCAAACACCGACCAAGGATACTTTACGAGACGTCTTCTTAGGCGAGCGGTGCGACACTTGGACTTGCTTGGTATTCAGTCCAATACGCTTGCGGCTATCACGAAGACCGTCGTCAGCACCTACGCCGATGTCTACCCCTCACTTTTGCAAAAAAAGCAGACGATAGAGGAGGAAGTTGGGAATGAGGAGCAAAAATTCAGAAAGACACTTGATATGGGGCTAAAGGAGTTTGAGAGGGTTATTCACCCCCTCTTAATCTCCCCCTCTAAAGAGGGGGAGAGACAGATAAGCGGAGCGGACGCGTTTATGCTCTTTTCTTCATACGGACTACCGATTGATATGATTATTGAGCTTGCTCCCGAGAAGGGGCTCGCCGTGGATAAGATAGGTTTTGACGCAGAACTGGAAAGGCATCACACGGGTTCAAGAGCGGGGACTGATCAGAAATTTAAGGGCGGACTTGCCGACACAAGTGAGATGTCGGTGAAGTACCACACCGCGACGCATTTGCTTCATCAGGCGCTTCGGGATGTACTGGGGAATGAGGTACAGCAGAAAGGGAGCAACATCACTCCCGAACGGCTTCGCTTTGACTTCGCGTTTGGCCGAAAGATGACCGACGAGGAGAAAAAACGGGTGGAAGATATCGTGAATGCGAAGATACAGGCCAAGCTCCCGATGCAAAAGGTAATTTTGCCGTTTGCGGAAGCGGAAAAAACCGGTGCACTCCACTTTTTCGGCGAAAAATACGGCGATGAGGTAAACGTCTATTTTATCGGCAACTCACTTGAGAGTGCCTATTCAAAAGAATTTTGCGGAGGCCCCCACGTAACCAACACGGGAGTGCTCGGTGCATTTAAAATCTCAAAAGAGGAGGCTGTAAGTGCCGGAGTACGCAGAATCAAAGCGATTTTGAAATAGAAAAACCGCCGCATCTTACGGAAGACGCGGCGGCAAAGTGATTCGGCGGAGGTTCATTCCTCCTTCCTCGCTGCTATAGGTGGGTCAATTTGCAGGAACGTGACTCCAGTTGACGGCAGATTTGACACTCTAATGTATCCTCCCTCCTCCAGAGGTTTCTCAAGAGCGAATAGGCGGAGTTGTGTGACAGTTGTCTCGTGCTTACGGGGTAACCTCTACCCTCCGCAAGCATTAGGCGACGCCCACCTGCTTCAATAGCGAACAGTGCCCCCACTATTGCGATTATGACGATAGCGATCAGGGCTTCGATTCCTGAAAATCCCATCTGATTTTTTTTGATTTTCATCTGTTTTTCTTTCTTTTTGCCGATTCCAGTTCATCCGGAAGTCTGTTTGCAGACTAACACCATCCTATCAGTGTGTCAATGGTCGGCAGAGTAACTCTCCACACCTGTCATTCCCTCAAAGGAGGGAATCCAGTGTCTCGTAACACTTTTCTGGATTCCCGCCTCCGCGGGAATGACAAAGCGTGGTGGAAGCTGGAATCCAGATCTTCGCTTGTCTTTTCTGGATTCCTGCTTTCGCAGGAATGACAGAGGTGTGGACAGTTACTCGGCAGGGTAGCTGATTCCCTCCGCCAACTGTCGGATTCGCGGGAACAACAGACGGAATGAGTTATTTGTTATTCAGTTGTAGGTTATACTTATGTCATGGGTCTTTTTTCTGCACAAAAGGACAGTGATTGTATGCTCATCTTCGATATCGGCAGTGGAAGTGTGGGCGGTGCGATACTTCTTGCGTCAGCGACTCACACACCGTCACTTCTTTACAGCTTCCGAAGCGAAATTCCCTTGCACTCAAATACGACGGGGAGGCGTTTGCTTTCGCATATGCTTCGCTCGCTTTCCGAGGTAGTCCTCGCCGTCACAGAAGAAGGCTTCAAAGTAGCCGGCTTCGGAGCGAATCCTCCGCGGATAACTGAAGTGTTTATTTCACTTTCGGCCCCCTGGATTATCTCCAAAACGTCATTTTTATCGTTGCATAACGAAAAGCCTGAATTACTTACACCGGCAGTTTTCACGACACTACTCGAGCATTCCCGCGCAGAAAGGATTCCACAGGAGCCGGGAATGCAAAATTGCATTGAAATTGAACAAAAGCTTATCAAAGCAGTACTGAACGGTTACGAAACCGCGGTTCCCTATGGGAAAAAGGCTTCGGATGTGGACTTTGCCGTATTCGGGAGTTTTTCCGTTGCTCGAATAACCGAGCAGATTGCGGAAACCATATCAAGACACATTCATGCAAAACATTCCAGTTTTCATTCTTTTTCAATGATTGCTTTCGCCGTCCTTCGCGAGTTGTACCCAAAAGAAGAAAGTTTTCTTATCGTGGATATCAGCGGGGAGCAAACGGAAATCTCCATTGTCAAGAAGGGGATACTTGTGGAAATGATGACTTTCCCCTCGGCTAAAAATCACCTGCTCCGCTTACTTGAAAGAGGTTCTTCTGTCCCGTTTTCCGGAACAACTACGATGCTTAAACTCCACACCGAAAACGGCAGTATGGGCCCAATGGCCGAGAAAATTGCGAGAAGTATTGAACAAGCGAAAAAAGAATGGCTGGAAAAGTTTTCCGAGGCCCTTTCTACCTTTTCAACCGAGGTATTTCTGCCACATCGGGTTTTTCTTACCGCCGATGACGATGTGTCCCCTATTTTTGCTCAAGCGATACACGAAGGGAGTTTTTCGCGTTTTGCAATGTCGGCCGCATTATTTGACGTGACGGAACTGCGAAACGACCAACTAGCTTCACTGGTGAGCTGGAGTCCCGCCCAGGCACCCGACGTATTCATAAGCCTTATCGCCGCGGTTGCAAATCGCTTGCGCCGATAGTAAGATTTAGAAACAGTATCTACTCCCTTCAGTAAGTTTTAAGAAGAAATTGGTTGTCGTAGAACGCTCATTCTTATTAAGCAGCTATGCCGAAAAATGTACTACATGATGTTATGACGCGAGAAGAACGCTCCATACGACGCGTACCGCTTCCGCGTGGACGTGGTACTCCGAAACCGGATGAGGTGGAAGATTCTATTTTATACGAGCGAGAGGAGGTTGACATTGAGGAGGTGGAAGAGGCTTTTCCCCGTCCGTGGAGAAGAATATTTCTGTGGGGAACGGCTGCTTTTTTTGTCATACTTCTTATCATTGCTCTCTCCACAAGCTTTACGGGGGCCAAAATAATCGTTACTCCAAAGGCGCAAAACGTAGCGGTCGCAACGGAGTTCACCGCAGTTCGAGGTGATACCACCGGTAAGCTTTCGTTTCAGACACTACCCATTGATGAATCTTCAGAAGTTGTTATCCCTGCCGATACCATGAAGAAAGTATCGGAGCGCGCGACTGGAACGATTATTATTTACAACGCTTTTTCGGATAAGCCACAGCGCCTTATAAAAAATACTCGCTTTGAGACTCCGTCGGGTCTTATTTATCGGATTGGAACGTCGGTTACGGTCCCCGGTAAGACGGTCAAGAATGGACGACCCGTTCCCGGAAGTATTGAGGCTGTGGTATCAGCCGATTCTCCCGGAGTTGAGTACAATACGGCGCTTTCGGATTTTACCATTCCTGGGTTTAAGACTGACCCCGCTCGGTTTGCTTCTTTTTATGCTCGTTCAAAAACGCCGCTTTCAGGCGGTATGAACGGAACCATCAAGACCCCCTCGGATGCCGCAATTGAAGCTGCGCGGGTGACGCTACGAGATACGCTCCAAAAGAAAGTGCTGAAGGATAAGCAGGCTCTCGTTCCTTCAGGATATATACTGTTCCCGGGAGCGATTACCACAAAGGATGAACCTCTCACTCCGGAGGCTCGAGGTGAAGGGCGTTCCGCAGTGCGAGAGCGGATAACTGGAGCGGCGTACCTTTTTAAGAAGACTGACATCGCGCAGGCTGTCGCGCAGGCGCTTGTTCCATCATTTGACAAGCTTCCCGTAGAGATACCTGACATAGGCGCGCTTTCTTTCCAGCTTACGGAACCGCCAACAGGTAATCTCGCCGAAGTAAAGACACTCCGCTTCACACTGACGGGAAATGCCAAGATAGTATGGCAGTTTGACGGCGCAAAGCTTCAGAGCGCCCTTGTAGGGAAGCCAAAAGACGACCTCGCCGCCACACTTGCGGCCTTTCCAACCATTGAGAAGGCGGACCTTATTTTGAAGCCGTTTTGGAGCCGTTCGTTCCCTAGCAATCCCAAACAGGTTGTTATTGAGGTAGAACAATAGGGCCTAACCGTAAAAAGACGTATACTTACTGCCAAAGCCACTATGAATCGAACTATGTCTTCCTATTTTTCTCACGGCCAACCCAGGTATATAGCGGGGTTGACCCCGTAGTGAATTTGCGGATGGTTTTCACAAACTTTTTTACTTAAAATGTATCGTATGCAACGTACTATAGCTTTTCAAGACTTCACTACCTTGCCGTTGTTTCGTGTAATCCGCAAATCTACTACGGGGTTGACGCCTATATTCTTTATTGCTATGATACGCCCCGTTACGCGATGATGTCTGCAATGAGTTCAAAAGGAGTGAATGCGGTCACCGGTGTCGTGACTGAAGCGCTTCCCGATACGCTTTTCAAGGTAAAGCTTGAAGACGGCAGGGAGATGCTTTCGTTTCTGGCCGGAAAGATGCGTATGCACCGAATCCGAGTTCTCATCGGGGACAAAGTTACGGTTGAAATAGACCCCTACGGAGGTAAGGGACGTATCGTAAAACGATTATAATGCAAATGCCTCGAATGGAGAACGCGAATTCCGCAAATGGGGAATTGTCTTCGTGGTATTGGCGGTATTTGCATTCAGAATTAGCAGTATTCGCATTATAACCATGCGTGTCAAAGCATCCGTTAAAAAACCCCGCCGTTTCGGGATTCAGTCTTCTGAATATCGAAACGGCGGCTGCCGAACATTATCCAGCCGTAGTTTTGAAGAATAAGCATAATCCTCACACGAGCGTAATTAACGTAACGAGCAAACAGTTTTGGTATTCACGTTTGTGAAAACTACGGCTGGATGGCGATTTGTATAGTCGCTTCGCTCCTTACAAATCAGCCATGCGCATATCAGGCATTACCATCCCCGACGGCAAACGACTTGAGTACGGACTCAGGATTATTTTTGGCGTTGGTCATTCCCTCGCTCTTACGATTTTGAAGGATGCCAAAGTTGACCCAGCCAAGAGGTCTAAGGATCTGACTGCGGACGAGGAGAACGCGATTCGTCGGGAAATTGAAAAGTATACGATTGAGGGAGACCTGAAACGAGATATTTCCGGTAATGTGAAGCGCCTTAAAGATATCAAGGCCTACCGAGGCATTCGCCATTTGCGCGGTCTTCCGGTACGAGGGCAGCGAACGAAGACCAATTCCCGAACTCGTCGCGGTAACATAAGAAAGACCATGGGTACGGGACGACGGGCGGTAGAGAAGAAGTAATGGCTCGGCCCGCAGTTTCGGGATTCAGTCTCCCGAATATCGAAACTGCGGTTGCCGAATATTACCCCCTCACTTGAATGGAGAAACTCAAGTGGATGGGTAGAGTGAAGGTTTGCACCGCACATAATCAGTCAGCAATAATCATACATTTTTCAATTCAAGTGAGGGGGTGGCGATTTATATAGTCGCTGTGCTCCTTACAAATCAGCCATGGGAAAAAAACGTATAGTTGCAAAGGGAGAAACGGAGAGCGCCGGAGGAGGTGCTCGTGGAAGCGCTTCAAAGAAGCGCGTTCTTGACCGTGCGGTTCTGTATGTTGATTCCACCTACAACAATACCCGTTTGACGTTGACCGATGAGAAGGGAAACGTTGTCGCCTTTTCGTCCAGCGGAGCTCTTGGTTTTCAGGGTGCGAAAAAAGGAACGCCATTTGCCGCCGCGAAGGTCGGAGAAACGCTCGCCGCAAAAGCACAGGCCATGGGAGTCCGTGACGTCAGTGTTGTGGTGAAGGGAGTAGGTTCCGGACGAGAATCTTCTATCCGTGGCTTTGTCAATAAAGGATTTTCCATTACTGGCATAAAAGACGCGACACCGGTTCCTCATAACGGACCGCGGCCGCCCCGCGCAAGGCGCGTGTAAATTATCAAGTTTCAATTATCAATTTTCAATCAATGTTCCAATTCAAAAATTCTCAAATTAAGAAATTATTTGAAAATTGTAAATTGGTAATTGAAAATTAGCATTCTTATGCGTATAGGACCACGATATAAAATTGCACGCCGCCTCGGCGCTGACCTCTTCCCGAAGACACAATCGGCGAAGTACGCGCTCCGTGCCGGTAAGGTGATGGTAAAGGGATACGGGCGCAGCGAGTTCGGTGCTCAACTGAAGGAGAAACAGCGCGCACGCCTTTTTTACGGTCTTGGTGAACGCCAGTTCGCCCGATATGTCGCGAATGCTATCGCCGACGCTGACACGGTGTTCGTGTCACAATACCTTCATACCGGGTCAGCGTCGGAGATGTTATCCGTCTGCGAAAGGGAAGCGAGAATAAGCCGCTCTTCGTTGCAATGAAAGATAGCGTGCGCGACCACCAGAGTCCCGCGTGGCTTCGTTTTGACGTCCAAAAGGGAGAGGGAACAGTGGTAGGGATGCCGAAGCTGGTGCGGACGGAACTTCCCTTCAATATTTCCGCTATTCTTGAGTTTTACCGGAGATAAGTACCAATAAGCCAGTTACTAATCCTACGAATGCCTACCAATAGGGAGAGTCTTATTCGTAAGCATTTGCAGCATTCGTCCATTCGTAGATTGGTACTTGATTAATTGTGGTATATAGGTTAGAATGTTACATTGAGTTTTTAATACATTATAAGCATCAATAATCTATTGGCGGTGCGGGAACGATTGAGTAATTCTTGTCCCGAATCGCCCACTATCTATGCCGGATTTTAATATCATCCTTCCTTCTAAGCCCCGCATCGTTAAGGAAGAGGCCTCTTCGGGAACCTATGAAATAGACGGGTTGTATCCCGGCTATGGGCACACACTGGGAAACTCGTTACGACGTATTATTCTTTCCTCACTCCCGGGAGCGGCAATAACGGGAATCAAGATAGAAGGTGTGGAACACGAGTTCTCCACCCTCGCAGGCGTGAAGGAAGATGTCGTCACTATTATTTTGAATCTTAAGCGCATTCGTCTCGCGATGCTTTCTGATGAGCCGCAGACATTGTCCATTTCCGCCAAGGGTATCGGAGAGGTTACCGCAAAGGATTTGGTGCACCCCGGACAAATCAGTATTCTTAATCCGGAACAACACATTGCCACCTTAACGGAAAAGGGTGCCGAACTTACTGTCCAACTTACCGTAGAGAAGGGCCTCGGCTATATCCCAAAGGAAGTGCTTCAAAAAGACCGCGTGGAAATCGGACAAATTACACTTGATGCCATCTTTTCTCCCATTCGTCGTGTCAATTATGAAGTGGAAAATATGCGCGTCGGTAATCGTACCGATTTTAACCGCCTTCGTATCTATATTGAGACGGACGGCTCACTTACCTCCAAGGAAGCTCTTGAACGGGCAATCGGTATTATGATTTCACAACTCAAGGCAATTGTCGGATTTGAAGAGGAAGCTGCTTCTTCGGCTGATGATACCGAATCGGAAAAAGGAGAGGAATCGTCCACACCGAAGCGCGAGATTGATACCGAACTCTTGAAAACTCGCATTGAGACCATCGGACTTTCTCAGCGGACAGCGAATGCGCTTACCAGTGCGAATATCCGAACGCTCGGGGGGTTGGTCCGCAAGAAGGAAGAGGACATTCTTGATATTGACGGACTTGGAAGCAAGGGCGTACAGGAAATTAAGAAAGTACTTTCAGGGATGGGGATAACGTTAAAGTAATGGCTTGGCCTGTACTTTACGAGCGAAGCGAGGTAAAGTGCAGACGCCAAACATTATCCAGCCGTAGTTTTCTGGGGTACAAAATAATCTTCAAACGAACATCATTAAGTAACGGGCAAAAGGTCTTGGTATTCACATTTGTGAAAACTACGGCTGGATGGCGATTTGTATAGTCGCTCCGCTCCTTACAAATCAGCCATGAGACATTCAAACAGAATTAAAAAATTCGGAAGGGAGAAGAATCAGCGTCATGCGCTGATGCGTTCTTTGGCGCAGGCACTCCTTAAGGAAGGCCGTATCAAGACAACCGAGGTAAAGGCGAAGGCGCTTCGTCCGTTCGTAGAACGCCTTATCACGCTTTCAAAGACAGGAACACCGGCTTCTCGCCGATTGGTCAAAACACGTCTTGGAAACGATATGAATCTGGGAAAACTTTACAAAGAAATCGCCCCAAAGTATGCTTCCCGCAAAGGTGGCTATACGCGTGTGGTTAAAATGGGTCAGCGCCTTTCGGATGGAGCCAACATGGCAGTTATAGAGCTAGTATAATGCCAATTCCGCGAATAAAGAATGCGAATACCGCAAATAAAAAGTCTTCATTCGCAACATTCGCATTCGGGATTTGTAGATTCGCATTATGAACATGAAATACACCATTGACGCACAAGGGAAAAAGCTTGGACGAATCGCCAGTCAGGCGGCACTGTATTTGCGTGGTAAGGGCTCGGCTTCCTATGTACCGAACGAACTTTCCGACGCGCAGGTTGAAATTGTGAACGCCTCCAAACTTGAAATCAACGAGAAACGAGGCGTGCAGACTGTCTACCTTCGTTACTCTGGTTATCCGGGCGGCCTTCGGGAAACGAAGCTTGCTGAATTCATCACAAAGAAAGGGCATGCGGAGCTTTTGCGAAAGGTTATTCTTGGGATGCTCCCTCGGAACCGCCAGCGTTCCCGTCTTATCAAGCATCTAACAGTTAAACCATAATGCAAATACCGCGAATGAAGAATGCGAATACCGCAAATAAGAAGTTCTTGATTCGTAGTATTCGCATTCGGAATTAGTGGTATTCGCATTATATTTTTATGGAAACTGAAACCAAAACAACTGACCACTACATAGAAACCATCGGACGCCGGAAGACGGCGGCTGCTCGGGTGCGCATCACCCCCGGGACTAAACAGTCCATCACCGTCAACGAGATGGATGTGGAGACGTATTTCAAAACTGGCGAACAGCGCCGTGTCGCTCTTGATGCTATCACCAAGGCTAAGCTTCCCGTTAAATTTAAAATTACCGCACTCATAGCTGGTGGCGGACTTTGCGCGCAAGCTGAAGCACTCCGCCATGGTATTTCCCGAGCGCTCGTAGAGCACGACGCCGAGCTTCGCAAGAAACTCAAGAAAGCCGGTTTTCTCAAGCGCGACCCCCGTTCCAAGGAACGCCGCAAGTTCGGACTCAAAAAGGCGAGAAAATCCCCACAATGGAGCAAGCGCTAGCTTTCTTATTCCTCTAGTCTACAGTCTACGACTGCAGGCTGACTACAGGCTTTTCCTAAAGGAGGTGGTCGATAGGCCGGAGGATTTATCCCCCTTAATAAAGTGAAATAGTCGTAGACTAGGGGTGCCCGAGTCGGCGAGGGCGGAGGATTTATCCCCCTTAATAAAGGGGGTGCCCGAGTCGGCGAGGGCGGGGGTTGTTTAAATCCCTCCCTGCATAGAAATGCAGTACTCCCTTTAAAAAAGGGAGAATTTAAGATAAGATCTTGATATGACTGACGACGACAAAAAACTGAAAAATGAAGCCGAAAACGAGGACATCACCTTTGAGACCGAGCTTGATTCCGACAACGCGAAGGACCCGGTAGAGATGATTAAGACGCTGAAGGAAAAGCTCAAGATTTCCCAGAAGGAACGGCAGGAATATTTGGAAGGCTGGCAGAGAACCAAGGCCGATTTTGTGAATGCTAAAAAGCACGAGGAGGAGGAGCGTGGTGAATTCGTGAAGTTTTCAAAGCGCGAGCTCATAAAGGAGCTTTTACCGACCCTTGATTCCTTCCATACCGCATTCGGTAACAAAGAGGCATGGGAAAAGGTTGACCTTAACTGGCGGATGGGCGTGCAGTATATCTACTCACAACTCCTAGGAGCGCTTGAGAAGCACGGTATCACACTGATTGACCCGAAGGTGGGAGAGCCCTTTGACCCCGCGAAGCACGCCAGTATTTCGACCGTACCGACCGCGAATAAGGCCGAAGACCACACCGTTCAGGCAGTCGTGCAAAAGGGTTACGCGCTTCATGGTAAAATACTGGAGCCCGCGCGAGTGAAGATTTACGAATATCGCGAGTAGCTTTTTCTTCCTCTGCCCCTCTTTAGAGGGGAAGTCCCTCGGTCTTCCGAGGGGTAGGGGTGAGGCGGAGGATTTAAATCCCTCCTTTCGAAGACTCAAGTGCTCCCTTTTACAAAGGGAGAATAAGAAAATGAAAAAACTGACCTACCAACATCAATCTGAAATCTTTGAGAAAGTCGTTACGAAAAACGGCCAGCTTTTTCTTGTTCGCTTTGTTATTTTGGAACGGGAGGGAAGATTGCGCGGTAAAATTATTTCATGTGAGGCAATAGAGGCGCTCCCTGCCGGAGCGACGGTTGAGAGCGAGTACTGTTTGCCCGTTTTTTCGGATATTCAGCCCGCTCCGATAACCCGCAAGATTTTTGAGGAAATTGTTTCTCCCTTTTTTACGCTTGAATTCTTGACCTCAATAAAAATCCGCGCCCCCAGTGGATACTAGGCGACGCGGTATGATACTTTCTGGAATTTTGCTTAGAAATACCCGAAGGCTTTCCCAAAACCCAGGAGAAAAGCCATGACTCCGAGGATTATGCAACCAAGGGTCCCCCTCCGTGCGCGAGGCACTTCTGCCACGAGCGCCAGAGCAGAAGGGTCATCCGGAAACGTCTTAATAATTCGCCTTATCCTTCGGATATTCGTCTCAAAGCCAAAGGCAATTGCGAAACACACCACCCCCAACACAAAGAGCATCCACATATGAGCGTTCATCTGTTCCTTTCTTTACTCAAGTGCCAAATCGTAGATAAGGCAGAATTGAGTAACATTGTTCAGTACAAAGGGTAACATAGGAATACAAAGACGTCAAATTATAAGTCTAAAAATTAAGTATGGGAAAAATAATTGGAATTGACCTCGGAACCACCTTCTCGGCTGTCGCCGTTATGGAAGGAGGTACTCCGAAGGTACTTGAAAACGCGGAGGGTATACGGACGACCCCTTCAATCGTAGCGGAGTCCAAAACCAAGGAACGCCTCGCGGGACTTCTCGCGAAGCGGCAAGCCGTCACCAACCCTAAGAACACCGTTTTTCAGATAAAGCGGTTTATGGGGCATAACTTTGACGAAGAGAGCGTTCAGAAGGATATTAAGAACGTATCGTTTGAGACCCGCAAAGCCTCTAATGGCGGTATTGAGGTGAAGATGGGGGAGAAGTGGTATCGCCCCGAAGAAATCTCGGCAATGATACTCCAGAAGCTGAAAACCGACGCGGAGACTCGCCTTGGCGAAAAGGTTACTGAAGCGATTATCACCGTTCCCGCCTACTTCAACGATTCACAGCGTCAGGCGACCAAAGACGCGGGTAAAATCGCTGGGTTGGACGTGAAGCGCATCATTAACGAGCCGACCGCGGCCGCGCTTGCGTATGGATTCAACAAAAAGAAGGAAGAGAAAATCGCCGTTTTTGACTTCGGTGGTGGTACGTTTGATATCTCCATCCTTGAGGTGGGTGATGACGTGATTGAAGTGAAATCAACCGATGGCGACTCGCACCTCGGAGGACGCGACATTGACCATAAAATAATCAACTGGCTCGCCGATAACTTTAAGAAAGAAAACGGCATTGACCTGCGAAAAGACCCGCTCTCGCTCCAGCGACTGGATGAAGCCGCGGAAAAGGCGAAGATTGAGCTTTCCACCGCCGTGCAATCGGAAATCAATATCCCGTTCATCACCTCGGGCGCTGACGGCCCGAAGCACCTTCTCGTCACGATGACGCGGGCAAAGTTGGAGGAGCTTGCTCAAGAATTTGTTGACAGGGCTCTCATGATAACGAAACGAGCGATGGATGCTTCACCGTTCAAGGTGGACCAGATTAACGAAGTGATTCTCGTCGGAGGCCAGACCCGAATGCCCGCACTTCAGAAAATTGTTAAGGACTTCTTCAAGAAGGAGCCGAATATGAGCGTGAACCCCGATGAGGTAGTGGCCGTTGGCGCCGCCATTCAGGGAGGTATTCTCGCGGGAGATGTGAAGGACATACTTCTTTTGGATGTTATCCCACTCGCGTTCGGTATTGAAACGCTCGGAGGCATTACCGACAAACTCATTGAGAAGAATACAACCATTCCAGCCTCGCGCTCAAAGGTGTATTCAACAGCGGCGGATAATCAGACAAGTGTTGAGATTCAGGTGGTGCAAGGAGAAAGACCTATGGTCAGAGATAACAAGTCGCTCGGCCAATTTATCCTTAGCGACATTCCGCCCGCACCGCGAGGCGTACCTCAAATAGAAGTCACTTTTGACATTGACGCGAACGGCATCCTTTCCGTCAAAGCGAAGGACAAGGCGACCGGCAAGGAACAGTCAATCAAGATTGAAGCCCGCTCAAGTCTTTCAAAGGACGAAATAGAAAAGATGAAGAAAGACGCGGAAGCGCACGCGGGAGAGGACGCGCAGAAGCGCGAACTTGTGGAGGTGAAAAACCTCGCCGAACAGCTCGCCTACACCGCGGAGAAGACACTGAAAGACAACAAAGATAAAGTCCCAACCGATTCGGTGAAGCTTGTGGAGGATAAAATCGCCGAGCTTAAAAAAGTAAAAGACGGCTCGGATATGGCAGTCATCAAAACCGCGACCGAGGCACTTTCACAAGAATTGCAGAAAGTCGGTCAGGAGCTATATAAAAATAACCAAACACCAAACACCAATAACCAAGAGCCGAAGAAGGACGAGAAGCCACCGGAGGGCAACGTCCGCGATGCAGAAACTAAATAGACTTATTTCTCCCTATCTCCCTTAGCAAGGGGAGCACACGAGTCTGCGAGTGGAGGGGTGTGCTTAAAGGGGTACTGGAATAAAGGATTTCCTCCCCTCCTTTCCAAGGGGGGGATTGTGGAATAGTCGTAGACTAAGGGGTGGTATTTCTCCTCTTTCCTCTCCCCCTCCTTGCCCCGTAGTGAGCTTTGCTCTACTGCTGGGGTTTAGGGGGGAGACTCCGAGGGGGTGTGTTTTGTTCGCAGTACAAAAAAACCGGCACCCCCACTCTTGTGGAAGGTGCCTGATGCGCTGAGGGAAGAAGGGTCAGTGGTTTCGAACAAAAGCCCCTGCCACACGCACCCGCTGGTCACACACGTATGTGCCAAGCTTTCGAGCGACCGTCTCGCGTAAGTGCGAGTCAATGAGGATCCCTCTCAGCATACGGGCGATTTTCCCGGATTCGGTTGCGACGCCTCGCTGTATTCGTTTCTGCCGCTTGGCTTCTTCCAACCGTTCCTTTTCCGCAGCCTTCTGCTGTTGCGCCGATTGTTCGGGTGTGAACTTCATCTGTGAAAAGCCGTCCTTTCACGGCATCAATTGTTGTTGAATGAGCTATCCGAAACCAAAGCATAGCACTTGGTATTCACCTTGTCAGCCACACCGTAAAAAAACAGGCATCTTCCTTGCTATCGGAAGATGCCTATGGCGTAAATTTTCTTCGGTAATTATTTGCGATTCTGAACATCGTCAACCGTTACCGGGAATGGTCCTGTCCATTCGCCATCCACCCGGACCGTAACCGTTAACGCGTCGCCGTTAACAGTTTCGACAAAACCCTCACTGCCAGCAATGCCGAATTCTCTGGCAGTCGTGGTTTCTTTTACTCGGATATTATCTTTTGGAGCATAGGTGTCCATATTTCACCGTCCTTCCGTTCATGTCAGTCTTGTTTACCGAACCGACTGGACAAGAGAATAACATATAATGTATACTGCGTCAATGCTTATGGAAATGCGGATGATATATACTTATCTTCATTAAAAATAAATCCCTTTTGAGAACACCCCTCCACTCGCAGACTCGTGTGCTCCCCTTCTTAGGGGAGATAGGGAAAATTCAGTCAGTCTTATTCGCAGGTATTCGCAGATTAGTTCATTCGTTGATTAGTTTTACTTCGCATGTCAAAAGATTATTACAACCTTCTCGGCATCCAAAGAACCGCCACAGCGGACGACATCAAAAAGGCGTTTCGCACGATGGCGCATAAATATCACCCCGACAAGAAAGGCGGTGACGAAGCGAAGTTCAAAGAAGTGAACGAGGCCTACAGCGTGCTTTCGGATGAAAAGAAACGCGCGGAGTATGACGCGTATGGACGTGTCTTTTCGGGCGGAGCGGGAGGCGGACAAGGAGGAGGTCAAGGCTTCGAGGGTTTTGACGGATTTGATTTCAGCGGCTTTGCTTCAGGACAAGGAAACGGCGCGAATGGATTTGAGTTTGACCTTGGCGATATTTTTAGCGACTTTTTTGGTGGACAACGCGAACGCGTACGACGCGGTCGCGATATTTCCGTGGATATTGAACTTTCCTTTTCCGAATCCGTGTTCGGTGCCGAGCGACGGATGCTTCTTAACAAAACGTCCGCCTGCGACACCTGTAAGGGAAGCGGTGCCAAACCGGGTGCGAAAATGGAAACGTGTAAGACCTGCAATGGTAAGGGGAAGATACGTGAAGCACGGCGCTCTATTTTTGGCTCGGTGCAAACCACACGCACCTGCGATACGTGTCAGGGACGCGGGCAGGTTCCCTCGGAGAAGTGCGCCACCTGTCATGGAGCAGGCGTCAATCGCAAGCAAGAGGAAATTATCGTCAAGGTGCCGGTAGGCATAGAGGACGGGGAAGTGATACGCCTTGGCGGAGCCGGTGAGGCCATGCAGGGTGGTTCTTCAGGCGACCTCTATGTCAAGGTGCATGTAACAAGACATCCACTGTTCCACCGCGAGGGAAGTAACCTTCTTATGGACCTTTCGGTGAAGCTTTCAAGCGCGCTTCTTGGCGATGAGTACACCATTGAAACGCTGGACGGTAATGTAACTGTCAAAATCCCAGAGGGTATCCACCATGGAGAACTGCTCCGTCTCAAAGGTAAGGGTGTTCCGATTGACCGCACACGCCGCGGCGACCTTCTTATTAAAATCGTGATTGACCTTCCGAGTAAACTTTCAAAGGACGCGAAAAGACTCGTTGAGGAATTGAAGAGGCAAGGTATCTGATAGTTTTCGCCTCTTTCCATCAAAAAATATCTCGTGAATGTATTACACTATTTTTGCGACCGAAAAAATAGTGTAATATATGCGAGTACCAGATTATGACGGCAAAACTCAAAAAGGACGGGAAGGAGAGGAAAGCCAAAATCGCAATTGTGCAAAAGGCGGTATTGTATGCACTGGCCGCTGCAGGAGGTTTGACTTTGGCCCTTGTGGCTCCGAGCGCACTTCAGGTGCTTGAACAATTTGGCTGGATAAAGACAAGGCGAAGTTCAAAGGATACAATTAATAAATCGGTTGAAAGGCTTTTACAGGTCGGCTTAACTGCAAGAGAAAAGGGCGGGATTCTTGATTTAACACCAAAAGGTCGCAAGAGACTTTCGGAAATTGAGCGAGCCGATTATCAATTACCCAAACCGAATAAGTGGGACGGTAGGTGGAGGCTTGTCAGCTTTGATATAACGGAGAAGCGAAAGGACGTGCGAAATCTTCTTCGAGCGACGCTCGGCTCCGTAGGTTTTGTGCACTTACATCATAGTGTTTGGGTGTATCCACACGATTGTGAAGATTTTCTTTCGTTGCTCAAGGCAGACTACCACGTCGGAGTTGAGATTCTCTACATAATTGCTGAATACATTGAAAACGACCGGTGGTTGCGAGCGCATTTCCGAGTTGGTGAATTTTCCGGCACGTAACTGGCCTTTACACTATTTTTGCGGTCGCAAAAATAACCAGATTGGTTATTTCAGTTTAAAATAGTGACGTACTCTATAATCATTTTCAATCTTTGTAGCAGTTATTATATTAAGTTCATCTTCACTCAAAATAAAAAAGCCGCGCAAGACATTTACTTCCCGCTGGCATTCATATGGATAAACCCAAACGCTCTTCTGCAGTTGATAAAAACCCAAATCCTTAAATTTTCCACGTAGCGCTTCTCTCTTTAATTTTTGTTTTTCTTTAACATCGAATATTAGAACTCGCCAATATCCATCCCATTTTTCGGGTTGCTTAATTTTTAAGTCATTAATACTATACTTTTCCGCTAATTTACGCCCCTTTCGTGAAAGCGTTATATGTAATTGCTTGTTTCTGTACTTACAAATATCAAATCCTTTACTTCTCAAACCATAAAATGATGTGGAGTATTTTTTTCTGTTTTTATTATAATACCAATCTTTGGAGGAACTGTTTAATATTCGAGGCAATACCTGCCCAACAAAACTTGGTGAACTAGCAGCTATTATGATTACTCCGGCGACAAATATACTCTGGAGAATTAATTTAGTAACTTCTATTGATTTCTTCTTCATTGGGGAATCTCATTTCGACCCCCAGCGTCAATTAATTATTAATACTATTTTGTATATTAACTGATTTTTATTGCGACCGCAAATATTGGCAGTTTTAACGAGTAGATATTAATTTTAGTACTTTGCGGTTTTAGATTTCAATTCAATGCCAATATTTTATTTTTATATTTATAAGTTACCCTGGGGCTATGTTTACTCAAGATGCACGATTTGAGAAAAATTATTGATTTTTTCTTTCAAGCCAGGATAACGCGAAAGAGACGGATTGTTTTG
>LCQF01000024.1 GCA_001004005.1 Parcubacteria group bacterium GW2011_GWA2_49_9 | reverse complement strand
GGGGGGCCGGCAGGTATGATGTCGGCAGGGCGCGCAGCCGAGCTTGGCGCGCGGGTTATTTTGATTGAAAAAAACGATACTCTAGGTAAGAAGCTTCTTATTACGGGTGGCGGCCGATGCAACGTGACCAATGCCGAGTTTGATGTGCGCACGTTTCTTTCAAAATTTAAAGGAAGTGATAAATTTTTGTTTTCAACTTTTTCCAAATGGGGAGTAAAAGAAACGCTTGATTTTTTTAACGCACGAAATATGGAAACGAAAATTGAAGCGGAAAAACGCGCGTTCCCGAAAAGTGAAAAAGCACAGTCGGTGTGGGATGTGCTCGTGGAATATATGAAGCAAGGTAAGGTTATGGTGCTCTCCAACTCCCCTGTCGCGGAAATACAGTCCGACGCGAGGATAGTTACCAGAATCCGCCTTCTGAATGGAAAAGAAATTCGAGCGCGCTCCTATATTATCGCGACAGGCGGAACGTCACGTCCTGAAACCGGCTCTACGGGAGATGGGTTTACGTGGCTAAGGAAACTCGGCCACAAAGTAACCGAACCGGATTCCGCTCTTGTACCGATTGCAGTCAAAGACGCTTGGGTGAAGCGTTTACAGGGAGTAAGTCTTCAGAATATCAAGCTCACCTCATTCCAGAACGGTGTAAAACAGGAAGTGAAAAAAGGAAAAATTTTGTTTACTCATTTCGGGGTAAGCGGACCGACGGTTATCAATATGAGCAAGGACATTGGTGAGCTTTTGAAATACGGAGAGGTGGTTTTGTCGCTTGACCTGCTTCCCAAACTTGATTACGGAATGCTAAACACCAAACTTCAGGAAATCTTTAAGGAAGAGCACACGAAGAAATTTAAAAACAGTCTGAAGTCGCTCCTACCCTCCGCACTTTCCCCTATTATCGTGGAGCTGTCTGGTATAAACGCCGACACGAAGTGTAACTCCATTACGAGGGAGGAGCGTTTGAAATTGGTAAAACTATTGAAGGATATTCCGATGAAGGTGAAAGGATTACTTGGGGCCGACAAAGCGATTGTCACGAGTGGGGGTGTCGCGCTTGATGAAGTGGATTTCAAAACTATGCGTTCACGTCTTTTCTCAAACCTTCTTCTTGTCGGCGATATTCTGGATATAGACCGCCCATCAGGCGGATACTCGCTCCAGCTTTGCTGGACAACCGGGTTTGTGGCGGGAACCGAGGCGGGCAAGAACGCAAAAGAAGACAGCCGGTCAACCGTGTGTTTCGTCTGATTGCTGACTTGCCTTCGTCCGTCCTTTTCGCTTCGGCGCGGTGCCGGACATCCATGCGCTCGTCCGCTCAAGGACGGCACGAGCGATACGCATTGCAATTTCGCCCGACTTCACTTTTTGACGAAGGGTAGTGAAATCCTCTTCAAGTGCCCTGCTTCCCTCCTCAATGCGGTCGCTAATACTTGTAACGTTCTTTAAAATCTTAATAAGATAATACAAAATGACGATAACCCCTACGGTTATCAAAATCACGGCAATTGACGTGATAAAAAAGAAGATGTCCGCCTTTATAAATGTTTCCATCAACTCATTATATACAATATTAGACTTTTGTTCTATCCTTGCTTCACGATGAAAAAACGCGCTGTACAACCTATTCTGGGCACTATCTTCCGTAAAATCGCCCCACGTATCGGTGCGAAGGTTATTGTAGAACCGAAATGGAAGATAGTGGGTCAAGTCACCTTTCGGAACGGAAAACGCCGCTATTTCCGGTACTCGAGTTCAGACCTTAACCCGCTCGGCGCTTCCAGTATCGCCCAAGACAAAGACTATGCGAACTTCTTCATGAAGCGGATGGGCTACCCGACGGTACGAGGGGAGGCGTTTCTTTCCGATGACTGGGCGAAGATGCTCGGTTCGCGCCGGAATAGAAACGCCGCTTTTCGTTTTGCAAAGAAGCTGGGTTTGCCGGTTATTGTAAAGCCTAACAGCGGCAGTCAAGGCGGCAATGTGCAGCTTGTGCATTCTCCAAACGAGTTGCGAAAAGGATTAAGGACGATTTTCAAACGCGACCGCGTCGCGCTTGTACAGAAATATGTTTCCGGCAGGGATTACCGTATTGTCGTCCTCGACGACAAAATTATTTCCGCCTATGAGCGTATTCCGCTTAACGTCACCGGAGACGGGCATTCAACGATTGCTAGACTTTTACAGAAAAAACAAAAAACGTTTATCGCCTCAAGTCGTGACACACAACTAAAGGCAGATGACCCGCGCATACGAACAAAACTGCGTCACCAAGGACTCTCGCTCACATCGGTACTCAAAACTGGAGCAAAAGTGTTTTTACTCGATAACGCAAACCTTTCTACGGGCGGAGACTCGGTTGAGGTAAAGCGAATACATCCGGAGTTTGCAAAACTCGCAATCAAGCTCACAAAGGATATGGGTCTTCGTCTCTGCGGCGTTGACCTCATGGTGGAAGGAACGCTTGAAGAAAAGCCAAAAAAGTTCTGGGTACTTGAGGTGAACGCCGCCCCGGGCTTGGACCACTATGCCCGCAGTGGCAAGGCGCAAGAAAAAATTGTGGAGGAAATCTATCTTAAGGTATTAAAAAGTTTAGAGTATTAGTTCATATTTCATAGTTCATTCCTTCTACGGCATCACTTCCAGCGTAAAAATCTCGCTCTTTGAGCTTTCAAGTTCAACCACGAATGTCCCCACCCTATCGGCTTTCACTATAAACATACCTGGCTTGTTCGGCGCCAGCTTCATTTTTTTGTCGTAACCGTGCAAGTGCAGTTCTTCAGCCTGGTCACTGGAAACAGTAATCATAACCGTATTCCCTACCCGTGCCCGAAACACCGATGGTCCTGCTACCAATTTCAGATGTTCAATATGCAGGTCAGTCCGCACCACATCCGGCCCCGTCATATCATAACGGGGAGTGGAAATATAAATGAACGCCCAAACAATGAGCGCAACTACGACAATACCGATAAATATTTTCTTCATACATTAGTAAAGACACGTATAGTGCTAGTAGTATAGCAAAATTTTCTCCGCTTCAATCCACACCTTGCAGCTGACACAAGATTAACGCTCTCTGGATCCCCACTTTCGTGGGGATGACACAAAATATAGTCCCCCGTATTTAATACAGGGTCTTTATTTTGTGTCACTTCTCCAGATCCAATACCTCATCAATACGAATCTTCGCGACAAATTCGGGAACGTGCGAGACGAGTATCATCGCGCCCTCGTATTTATTCAAAGCCTCGGCGATAACGGGAATGTGCCGGAAGTTAATGTGGTTGGTCGGTTCGTCCAAAATAAGGAGCCCCGGCTTTTCCAAAACAAGACGAGCGAACGCGACAAGACCCTTTTGTCCCTCGGACAAACTTTTAATGCGGTTATGCATAAGCTCTCCCGTAATCAAGAATCCCGCCGCGACAGAACGAAGATGCTCTTCCGTTTGGCGTACCATAACCGCGGAAAGCGACTCATGTACGGTATCCTCAAAATTGAGCGTGGAGAAATCTTGCCGGTAGTAGCCAATCTTCACACCATCGGCAACTTTCGCGCCCGTGGCCTTTCCATGCGCGATAGCCTCAAGAAGCGTGGACTTTCCTATTCCATTCGGTCCGGCAAGGAGCAAATGATTATTTTTTCGGAGGGAAATATTCACCTTTCGTTCCACCGGCTTTACTCCCCCCTTCTTGTGTAAAAGAATTTTGCAGGAAGTGAGGTGCAGAATTTCCCCGATGAGTTCCGGTTGGGACGGAATGGTAAACGGCCGGATAGTTTTGTCCTCCTTGCGTACATCAACGATTTCTTCCTCAAGGTCTTCCGCCTTCTCTCGCATTCGCTTCGCCACGACGCGCATTTGTCCCCCTTTATTCGCAAACACGTTCGCCTGGTCCTTTTTTTCCTGAATCAATTTGGCAAGCTGGGCGTTCTTGCGGTTTTCTTTTTCCAATCGTGCGGTGATTTGCACTACCACGTCAAAATAGTCGCCGACATACTGCTCTACCTTATGCGTGAAGATATCCAAATACAAAACGCCGTGAGTGAACGAATTCAAGAAGTCGGAATCGTGTGAAATGACAATACACGTTTTTGTGTACTCCTTTAGAAACTTCGTAAGATGTGCAATCCCCGCCTTGTCCAAATTGTTCGTCGGTTCGTCCAAGAGAAGGAGGTCGGGCTCCTGAATAAGTGCGGAGGCGAGAAGAAGTCGAGCCTGCTGTCCGCCCGAAAACGACTTCACAATCCGGTCGTGCACCTTCTCGTGACCTTTGAGGTTAACCACTTCCAAGACTTCATCAATACGCGGGTCAATGTCGTACCGTTTCTCTTTAAAACACTTCTCAAAAAACTCCCGCACCGTGAGGTCCAGCTGGTCGCGAGGAATAACTTGGCGCGCCGTCGCGCCGAAAAATCCACTTCACTCAAAATGGGGTTGTTGGGCCCGTATTCAAACGTGAGGTTATCAAAACTAAGTACCGTGTCGCTTTTGGCCATAAGGCCACAGAATAGCGTATTTTAGATTAAATAGAAAGCTTGCCTTTTGCAGAAACCACTAAATATCCTTCCTTACCATTCTTAAGAGTTCGAACAAAAGCTGCTTATCGTACTGAATACTGTCCTTCAGAGCTGGTTCAGCAAAAAGAACGTTCAGTGCCTTTTCCAGAGTCTGCTCCTGCTGTCTTGAGTGTTCAGGTAACAACCGCCGTAAATTAATCATGGTTTGAAAGGATATGTCCTTGAATCGGTAAGACTCATAAAGTCTCCGATGATTAAGATATTGCTGTGCGCAGAAAACAGTAAAATATCCAGGAACAAGAAGGGAGGCAATTCTCAATAAAGAATTACCGATGGTAAAGTTGGCGCCCGTAAAAATAAAGTATCCAACAATTGTCATTACAATCAAACCGAAAAAAACGGAAGCCAGTAGCCAGAGAAACGAACCACTCCACGATAATTGCGTAACTTTCTGTAAAAGGGGGATATTTCTTAAAGGCCACTTTTTAAAAAACCAAACCGGCACAAATTCCTGAACAAACGTTTCGTGCTCTTTTGCTTTTTTTGCGGCATCAGTTGCGTTTAGCCGAAGTATCGACTGAATTGCCTCTTCATTTTTATTTAGGAATTCCTTTGTTTGATTAATGGCGCCCTCAACCGACACTTTGTCTTTCAATAATGCATTAGCAAAAACCTGTGCCTTTTCAATTTCTCCCAACACCTTTGGAATTTCGTTCTGGAGGGCTTTAATTTCTACCTTCTTGTCTTCCCACTCTTTCCGTATATTTGCAATTTGCGTTGTGACTATACTTTCTTGACTTCCTTGTGCTCTTTTATCCCATTTCAAATATTGCAGGTACTTACTTAGGACATTCATCATGTTCCACTCCTGGCTCTTGATTGTCTGAATCATTTGCTCACGTTGCGAGACATCAGAAAACTGGAGAATTCGCTTTTCTGCAAGCTCAAGAAACCCGGAAAATTGATAGCCGATTTCTTGAACAGCAGTTTCGGAAAGAGAATTGAGCAATGTACCGTCAAGAAAGAAATCTAGAGTCTCCTTTATTCTATCCAAAATTGGCTTTGCAGCTGTAAGCTGACCAGCATTACCTAAATCAGTTCTTAGAAGGTTCGCCCAATTTAAATTATTGTATCTTCCCCTGATATCCTCATTCATGCTCCTAGCCTAGCACTTTTTTAATTCATGTAAACAAGCTATTCATACCGTAACGCCTCAATCGGACTAAGGTTTGAGGCACGGCGGGCGGGATAATATCCGAAAATAATCCCAATAGCACCCGAAACGCCGAACGCGAGCAGTATGGAAGAAAGCGAAACGCTGGTCTGTACAATACCCAGCTTGGTGACGCCGAACGCGACAAGCCAGCCAAGAAGTATTCCTATAAGCCCGCCGGTAAAGGTAAGCATTACCGCCTCCGCCAAAAACTGCAAATTAATATCGCGCCGCTTGGCTCCGATTGCCTTTCGGAGTCCTATCTCGCGCGTACGTTCCGTCACAGTGGTAAGCATCATATTCATAATACCGATACCGCCGACGAGAAGTGAAATACTCGCGATAGAGGCGAGAAAAAGCGTGAACGTGGTAGTAACCTGCGTCAGTGTTCCCAAGATATCTGCCTGCGAAATCACGGAAAAGTCGGGACTCTCTAGGTCCACGCGGTGGCGCTCCGCGAGAAGCGCGGTAATCTCCTGCTGAACGATCGGCATCATATCTTTATCGGTAACGCTCACCGCAATCGTGGAAAGGTAGTCATCGCCGGAAAGAAGTTTCTGCATCGTGGAGAGTGGTACGAAAATCATATCGTCGGGATTAAAGAATCCCGCGCTTCCCTTCTTCTGTAATGTGCCGATAACGGTAAAGTTCATCTTGTTGATGCGCACGCTTTGCCCAACAGGGTCTTCTTCGCCGAACAGGTCTGTAGCAGCCGTAGGACCGAGTACCGCGACGCGCCCAAGACCGCGCAGGTGCGGTGCAGTGATAAATGAGCCGTTGTCCGTGATGAGATTCCGAACAAGCGCGTAGTCCGGCTCTGCTCCGATAACCGTGGAGTTCGTGTTAAAACCGGTAGTAGGGGCGGTAATCTGGAAACGCCGGTTAAGCTCCGGCGAAATAGCCGAAATACCCTGAATATCGCGAAGTGCTTCGGCATCGGTATTCTTAAGTGTTTGGGACGAGCCTCGCCCCGCCGAGACAACCGCTCTTCCAGGCTGTACGACTCCAGGCATAACGGTAAGTAAATTTGAGCCTAGTCCCTGTATGCTTCCTTCTATGGATTTCTTGGCGCCCTCACCGATTGATACCATTGAAATCACGGACGCGATACCGATAATAATACCGAGCATCGTGAGGCCGGTCCGGACCTTGTTTGCCGAAAGCGCGGCGATAGTTTCGTGAAATAAATCCGCGAAGGTCATAGCTATACGTTCTTATGAATACGTTCATCGCTTACAATCGCGCCGTCCTTGTTTTGGTGTCAAGATTTCCGGTCGGTTCGTCCGCAAGTATGAGGGACGGATTATTGACGAGCGCCCTCGCGATGGCAACACGCTGAATCTGTCCGCCGGAAAGCTGGTTTGAATGGTGTAAAAAATGACTGCGGTCAAATCCTGCCGAAAACAACGCCTTCTCAACTTTTTTATTTCGCTCGTCGCCTCGCACTGATGCATACACAAGTGGCAGACTTACATTCCGGAGTACCGTGGTACGTGGCAAAAGATTAAATTGCTGGAAGACGAAGCCGATTTTTTCTTTCCGTATGTCGGCCAGCGCGTCGTCGTCAAGCGAGGCGACATTCTTACCATCAAGAAAATATGTTCCGCTTGTTGGCGTATCAAGGCACCCTAAAATATGCATCAACGTTGATTTACCCGAACCAGACGGGCCCATAATGGCGACGAATTCGCCGTCACGGATAGTAAAGCTGACACCATAGAGTGCTTGGAACTCAACATCACCGGTTTTATATATTTTTGTAACGTCTTTGATTTCTATCATGGTATCGTGGACTTATTCCTCTAGTCTACGACTACAGGCTTTTCTTAAAGGAGGTGTCGCCGGCTTCGGCGACGGAGGATTTAAATCCCTCAACTCGAAGCCTCGTCTGCTCCCTTTAGAAAAGGGAGAACCAGAAAGATTATCGCTGAACCCTGAACGTTGCATTCACTCCGCCTCCCCCTGTGTTTCTCCCGGCTCCCGACGCGCCAAAAATAGTTGGAGCGGTCTGGGTAGCCGCGACACCCGAGGAGATGGTCCGTATAACGATACGTTCGCCTTCTTCAAGGCCGGAAAGAATTTCGGTTACCGTATCGTTTGACATACCGACCTCAACCGATTTTCGTTCGGGTGCCGACGCGAGCACAATTCCAGTTTGCGTGACTCTCGTACCGTTTTCCACTTCCAGAAGGGTATCCGTCACAACCTCCACGTACTTCGTCCGCCCTTGCGTCTTCACTGCACCCTGCGGGACGATAAGCACATCCGGCTTGGAATCGGTAATAATTTCAGCAGTCACACTCATCCCCGGTTTTATAACCCCGTCAGGTGAATTAAATCCGATTTTCACGTTGTACGTAACGACTCCTTGCGAAACCGTCCCGACGGTGTCCATTTCCAGTACGGTCCCGTTGATTTTTAGATTGGAAACGGCGTCAAAAGTTAACAAAGCCGGTTGGCCGATCTTTATCCGTGCTACGTCCACTTCGTTCAGTGAAATCTCGGCGAGCTGCTGCTTCGTGATAAACACGCCGACCGAGGCTCCGCTTCCAAGCGAATCGGCTTTCTTAACCGAGAGACTCGCCACCGTCCCGTCAAACGGGGCACGGATGAAGTAATCGGCAAGTTTTTCCCTCGCGTCTTGTAATGCATTTTCCCTTTGCTTTAGGGTAAGCTCCGAAGCTGAAATATCCAACGCTTCCGCTCCCGCCTTCAGTTTTGCGAGTGATTCGGTTCTTTCCGAAATGGAATATTTGGACGAGGTGATGGTGTCCTTGATACCAAGAAGCGAAAGGAGATGTGAATTGGTATTTCCGATATAGGTGGAAAGTGACGAGAGGTGTCCCGAAAGCGGCGCAGGTAAGGCCTGATTGTGTTCGGAAAGCCTGTCCTTAACCACACTAAGAAAGTCGTTGGTGCGTTTTACCGCTTCGGCAATAGTCTTTGTGCTGTCGTACACTTCGTTGATAAGCGTTTCAATCGTTGCCTTGTCGGAAAGACGGCTGGTAGAGCGATACAAGATGAAAGTTCGGTCATACGCTGCTCGCGCCTTTTGGAACGCCTCGCGCGCCGAATCTCGGAGGAGCACCGAAGTACTGTCAAACGTGGAAATCAAATCGGCGTACGCCGAGAGATTATCCTGTCCCGACTGCCCCACCTTCGTTCCCGAAATAATATCGGAAAGTCCAATTAGAACCGTGGGTAAATCCAAAAACGCGTTTGAAACCGAATTGAACCCGTCGTCATATCCCTTTGCGAGACTTGCGTTTGCTTGTGAAAGCGCGTTTTCCGCCTGAATAAGCGAAAGCGTGTCGGCAGGCTTCAATAATTTTTGATGCGAAATCTTCGCGCTTTCCAAATTCGCCTCCGCGTCGCGAACTGACTTCTGCGCATCACGCGCGTCAAGCTGTAGCAAAAGCGAACCGGCTCGTACCTCTTGTCCGCTCTTCACGCCGACATAGAGCACATCTCCGGCTGCTTTGGTTTTGAGGTCAACTTGGCTGGAGGCGGAAATCTGTCCGGAGCCGGTAATTGAAGAGACAATCGTTCCACGAGTTACCTTCCCGATAACATATCGTGTATCCAAATCCGTACCACTAAACGCCGAAATAGCGTAATACCCCCCGCCGACAAGTACGAGTAGTATGAGGGAACTTACTACCTTTCGAGTACGGACAAAGGAGCGAATTCTCAGGACAATTTTGTGTGAGAAAAACCTGTGCATATATACTTTCTAGCCGATTATTACTCGAGTGCCTCACATACTACACCAAAAAGGAGGTGCCGTAAGCACCCCTCTTATTACACCACGCGACGTCTTTTATTTCAGTTCGAACCCGATAGAGCTTTATATTTCAACCACTACCGACACCGGTAAATGGTCGGAGCCTTTCGCGTCCGTCTCGACTTTGAATGAATGCGTTTTGAGGTCGCGGCTGGCAAAGATGTAATCCAATTTGATAGTGAGACCCGAGAAGACACATCCTTCACACCCTTTCGGATTCAAACTCCACGTTGGTGCCAATGTTGGGTCTGTATCAACCAAGACCTTTCGCATTCGTACTATAGTCGTCATATCGGGAGTCGCATTGAAATCGCCCATCACGACGACTTTCTCTTCAGGTAGCGCCTTAATCAGATGTTCAACTTGCCCGTTCAAAATATCGGACTCCTGCAGGTGCGTATGGAGCGTGTGCACGGAAAATACCTTGAGAAGTGCCTCTCCAACTTCAATATCCGCTTCAACGGCAAGTCGGCGCTTGTCTTCGGATAGTACGACTGTGCTAGTTCTGCATATCGGATACTTACTAAAAAGCGCGACACCCATTTTTCTTCCGTCTTTTCTGATTTCCCACGAGGAAGAAACGGCCGAGTGGTAGCCAAGTTTGGTTAAGAAAGCGACAATGTCGCGTCCGCTATCGTCAGGCATATATTCCTGTACAGCGACAATATCCGCATTAGAGCTACGCAAAAACTCCGTGACTTTGCCAAAATCACTGTCCATCCAAATGTTCCATGACAAAATTTTAATTTTCATACATTTTTTGTCTTTTCAACATCCTTACAAACTCCAGTTTGTAAGGATGTTCTTTGTATGGGCTAATGTAAAACCGTAATCCTTATGGTTTCGCGTTCAATTTTGGCGGCGAAGGCTTTTTCTTTGAGCCGTTTCAGGATGGAACTAACTTTCATCTGTCCGTACGGGATTGGATTCACTTTTCGGTATGCGAAAAAGATGCCTGATATCTCATCACAGGCCATCAGCGCTCCGGCAAGCTTTCCTTCCGGCAGTGTTGTAAATCCATTGTAGCCGTACGCGTGCGCTTCCACTGCGTGAATAAGCTCTTCGGGATATCCCCACTCCTTAAACCATTTGAGCGATTCGGCCGGATGCTGATGCGGAAACTTTTCAAAATCAATGTCGTGAAGTAATCCGGTGACGTACCATAAAAGTGGGTCGCCACCAAACTGCGGTGCATATCCTTCCATCGCCGTCGCCACCATTTTTGCGTGATAGCGTTGGTATTCGTCCTGCACGTGCGATTCCAGTTGTTTTTGGGCTTCGTCTTTACCCCCACACCAATCCGCGGCGGATTGGTGTGGGGGTGTAGTGGGTAGATTCATTTTCTAAGTCTAGCATCTTTATGAAAGGTATATAAGTACTGAAAATGTCTTTCTAGAAACTCCAAACCCAGCCGGGTTGGCGGGTTTCATCGGAGACTTTTGAAACTTTGCTCGTTATCCAACTCTTTCCTTCACTCTCTGTTCAAGGCGACTTACTCTTATGAGTAGCGTGTCGAACTCGTGCCGAGGAACGAATTTGTCGCCGATTTCAAGTATATCGCTTCGGATTTTCCTAAAGTTGCCTTCTACTTTATCAAACTCTTTCTCCATTTTGGCATCCACCTCTGCAAATTTAGTATCCATACCTGCAAAACCATGAGCTACCATGCCCGCCAAATCCTCCATTGAAATTTTATTTCCACTTTCCTTTTTCATATGTTTATGTTAACAGTCTGTATCTTTTAGGCAATCATTTGTGACCACCTATTTTGCTTCTTCAAGAATATCTCCGAGTGTACCTCTTTTATGCGCGGACAGCATAAATCCGCGAATGGCATCCTTCAAATTCTCTTTTGCTTTTGGAGGGGTACTGCCACAAGATGCCACACGCAGTTCCGGATTAAAAGAAACGTACTGTTTTCCTTCTTTAAATATCTGGGCGGTAAAGGTACGTTGTGGAATTGTTGATTTCATAGTGCGATTTTCTCATTTTTTCTTCTTGTCGTCAATTTTTTGTAGGACCTACGCATTCTTCTTAATTCTCCCAGTCTACGACTGCAAGCTTTTCTTAAAGGGAGTGGCTGATAAGCCGAGGGATTTTATGCTTTAAATCCCCCATCCTCGATGACTCGGACACCCCCTTTAGGAAAGGGGGAATAAGAAAAGTAGTAAATTGCGTAAGTCCTAAAGTTGAAGGTTATGGAGGAAAAGTCAGACTTTCTTTGTTAGAACTATCTCGTCTTTCAGCAAATCAAAGTTTACTGAAAAGCGGTCAAAGAATCCATTTTGCCCCAATAACGCAAAACCGTGACTCGCAATATCATACGAGAAACCGACATTCACTTCCGACTCGGTGCCACCGATTTTCATGGTAACAGTATGAAAATATGCCTCTGCCCCTACGCTCTCTTCAATACCACCGAATTGTGCCCGTATACCTGCTCGAACGTCTATACCAAGATATTCTCCAATCAAGCCGTCCACCATACAGAAGTCAGCACCGGAATCTATAAGCGCTCCGTAACGAACCGCTCGCCCACCATACGCCAGCTCAATGGGAATAATCGGCTTGAAAAGAGCGGAACCAAGTATGGGGGACGGCTCCGGTAAAGGAAATTTAAGATACTTGAATTTCATACACAGAAACCGCCAATGTAGGGAAGAACCTTCGTCGGTACTTTCATCATAATGGGATTTTCATATCCCTTCTTCCTCGCCTGTTCAAGAGCCTTCACTAAAGACATCCCGCTCCCCACGACAGTCTTTTGGTCGTCAAGCAGGGCCACCCATAGGCCTTTGTATTTTTTGAGAATGTTGGTCCAATCTATTGCCATTCGCATATCTTAACATAAAACCTTTCGCTTTTCCATCAAAGTTTCTGTCCCACTCCGATGACTTCCAGATGCACGACATTCCTCCGTTTATCCAAATCCAACGAGGACTTACGCATCTGTTTCTTAATTCTCCCCTACTAAGGGGAGCACACGCCGTCTGCGGCGAGAGGGGTGTGCGTAAATCCTCCCAACATAACTTCCGCCGCGACTTCCACCATTTTTGCCACCCTTCCTGCGCGAAGCGTTACGTTGAGCGCATCAACCGTTTTGTCGTAGGCGATTTTCATATCTCATCCCGTTTCTCCAACTTCCGATTCCGGATTTTGTTCGACTTACCTACCCTGTATTCAATCCACATTCTAATATGGTAAGGCATCTTGTCTTTCTCCCGATACAGAAAATCTTCAACTTCATTTCTCTTCAACGTCTCAACTTTAACACTACTTTCTTCTCCGATGTACCCCTTCGAACAAAAGAGATAATATTTTCCGTCGTTGTCGTTATAGTTGATGGGGTTCAACAGCTCGCCGCTCTTAACCTGAACAAATGCTCTTTTTCCAGTTTTTCTATGCACAAGCTCATATTCATATTTTATAGCGTCGTTCCTTCTAGTTCTTGAACTTGGGATGAGCATATAGCCGCGCTCATGTTGCAAATAAAGCCCCACAACATCCTCCAAATCCTCGGCTGATAACAGACTGAATATGTTCGATAGATCAACATCAGTATCATCATAGAGGTCACTTTCTGTCATGTCATTATAGACGAGTTTGGAAAATATGAGCGCTGTCTTGTCGTGGATTCTGCAAACCGTCTGGCTAGATACAAAACGATTAATTATCGCGCCGGGAATGCGCTTATCCACCCGATGGAGGTCACATGGCCTCATGTTGACTATGTCATGCTCCCCAAATTCTCCGCTATGATTGTATTCCCACCCCCCAGTTATTCGTCCGAGATAATAAGTCCCTTCCAGATTCCTCATCCAGACTAAGTCGCCAATCTCCATACCCTTTCCATCGGGGCTGATAATGGCGTTAGCTGCGCCCTTCCAGCCTTTCCCCGAAAACTTCTTTTTCGCACGCCGATAAAACTCCTTAACCGACGTGGGTGGTTTTTCACCTTGAAATCCCCAGCCAATGCCAATAACACCCTTTCCTAAACAAAGGTCTATGGACTTTCGCGGGGCGGCTTTGCCATCCGGTCCTTTAGGTCTTATGTGTATTCTCCAAAGCGTATGTCGTTGCCTTTCTCTCATCAAATTATTTGTGATCCTGCATCAATGGGGTAGATGTTGCGACAACTTCCAAGACAGGCGCGTCGGTGAGTGGTTTCTGAAACCACGTATAAGGCTTCCACCAAACAGCAAAAGTTATCTGTGGGACAATCAGCAAAGTTATACCGAGAGAATAGAAAAATGCCTTTTTCATATTTATAGGACTTACGCACACCCCTCTCGCCGCAGACGGCGTGTGCTCCCCTTTTTAGGGGAGATGGGGAGAATTAAGAAAAAAACGCGTAAGTCCTCACTTACTACGATACCACTGGAAGTGGCAGGTGTCCATTTTATGGCCGTATTTCTCGTCTCGTAAAATCTGTATCAGGTGTGTGAAGATTAAGAGCGACACCGCAGGGCGTCAAACCCTGCGGGTCGCACCAAATAACCCTGCGCAGGAGCGCAGGGTGTTCCCATTCGTAGGCATTCGCAGATTTGTATTATATCTTATTGGTATTTATAATTTCATGGTATGAAGAAAGATTTTGATGCGTGGAATAACAACAAGAAACGGATTCACGCCGACAACGAAAACAAGCTCTATCACGAACGGGAAGTGTGGTGGTGTGCGCTTGGCGTGAATATCGGTTTTGAACAGGACGGTACGGGAATTGAGAGCGACCGACCTGTCTTAATTTTGAAGGGATTTAGCAGTCAGGTGTGCTTAGTGGTACCGCTTACCACATCAAAGAAGAAAAACCCCTACCATGTATCGCTTGGAACGATTGAGGATAAAATCGCGTTTGCGATTATTTCCCAGATTCGCCTTATTGATACCAAGCGACTCATAAACAAAATCGGTTTTGTTGACCAAGTACTGTTCGCAAACGTAAGAAAAGCCGTCAAAGGGTTTCTCTGACGGCTTTTCTTTTTTCTCCCGCTTGCGCGGGCGAGCCCGAAGGCATTTGTACCCCGACATTAGCATAGACAGGTTTATAAAGCAAATTTTGTTGGCTAGAAACCTGGATTCACGCCTTCGCAGGAATGACCGAGGAAAAGAAACACAACCCCCGCCCTCGCCGACTCGGGCACCCCCTTTAGTAAGGGGGATGGGGACAAATCGTTACTTAATTCCGCACTGCTTTTTGAGCGCGGAAATGTCGGCGGGGGTGAGTGCGGTAGCGGTGCCTTGATTGAGCCGGTACATAATCGCTTTGGGGTCTTCCACGTGTTCAAGCGAGAGCGCGTGGCCGAGCTCGTGCGCGAGTACGCGCGTCAATTTCTCAGTATCGTTAAACTGGAAGATATCAATTCGCTCCCCTGTCGCATCACGCGTATAGAGTCCTTCAGTAAATTCCTCACCCTGAGATTTTCCGATGTTGTTAAACTCCGTCGCGGTCACATTTATGTTGTTTGCAACCTGATTGATGACCGTGACGAGCGCGTTAATATCATCCTGTAGTCTTTGCAGTTCGGATTCTCTCGCCCGCATCGCCTCGACAGACTGCTTTAATGAGGCGCTCTCCTCGGACAGACGGGCATACACGTCCGGCGGTGCTCCTTTTTTCCTGTTCCACTCCGCAACCTCCATGTTATAGGCATTGTTTCTCGCCTGTATACTCGCAACGACGGCTTTATACGATGCCTCTTTTTCTTGAAATTCCTTTTTGAGTATGTCGTACCGTGCGGTTAATGCGTCGTACGAAACCCGGTCGTCACTTACCGACAGGCCGAGCGCTCGCATCTTTATCGTTGCTTCCTGCCGATAATCAAATACCAAATTCATTGTAAGTTTGCCGTCTGAAGCGTATGTAAACAAATCTTTGCCGATTGACGTTTCCCACAAAGCTTCGCCTTTTTCGATTGACTTCAGAAAACTTTCTTTTGTAATCCCGAAGCGCTCGTCAAAAGCCCCGATACGATAGGTAATCGGCTGTGTGCAAGGAAAATACTGCAAGTAGAGATTCGCCCACCCCGCGACTATCGGACCTCGGTACACATAGATACCCGCGCCGACGATGGCGAGAAGAATTAAATTACCAAGAAATCTCCGCATACCATTCGAAAAACACCTTTTTCTCTTTTAGAAATTAGGTGAATTAGATTAATTAGAAATTTCTTAATAGGTATCTACCCGATGCTCCTTAATGAACGAAAGCGAGGCATCAAAAATGCCGAGGAACGCCTTAAACGGCACTTCCACCAAAAAGTCCAGAACCGTCGCGAGAAGATAAACGAGCTTCTCGTAAAACATACAGGACAGTCTCTTGAGAAGATAGAGAAGGATACTGACCGCGTTGAAACCGAGAGCGAGCAATCCCCAGAGTATGGCGCCGAATGACGCGACAAAGAGGAAGAGATAGAAACAGAGTACGAAAAAGAAAGTGGTGGCGCTGGACGGAGGCTTGATGAAGATTTGCTTCATATCCTTGCCATTCACGACCGCGAGAACTCCTTCTATAACACGCTGAACGCCTCGGTTTTCCTTCTTCACAAACGTGACCATAAGCAAGAGGAGGACGGGATGGAAAAGCGCGTTCGTACCGAGCGCGACATAATTGGTCTCGTGAAGAATGAATTGCTCGTAGGGCCATTCCAGAGCAACTCCGAGAAGAATTTTGGTAAGCAATAAATAAATAACCGCGCGCCGTCCGCTGATGCGTAGCAATTTCCGCTGTTGTTTCTGCTTTTTCTCAATAATGGATTGCGCGTATTCTTTGAGCTTTGCTTCATCATCAAGCACGATTTCGGCGCCTCCCGTCCCGTACGAATTGAAAATCTCAAGGAGTACCGCGTAATAGAGCGCGTGGTTCTTGAGGCGTGAAGACACTTTCCAGACAAGGGCGTGTTTCGCGACCGCTTCCGATTTTTGTATGTTAGAAAGAAGACGCGGAGCAAGTGTTGCAACCGCGGGGTCCGTCAGGCTATGCGAAAGGAGCTCGGGCACTACCTGTGTCGCGAGCGCGTAGAGCAGATTCGGTCGGTCTTCGGAAAAAAGGCTTCTCCGACACGCGGCATAGGTGATGAGCGAGTGCTCAACCGTATCCTTTCCCTGATAGACGACGGCCTTCTGCGCCGAGCGAACGAATGAATCAAGGAGCGCGTCCTTCAGCGGTTCAGGAAACAAAAAACGCTCTATTTCAATGGAGGCAAAATCAAGCGAGAGGGCGATGGAAAGTCCTTCATGCTCAAACGCCATCCATTTACGGATGATGTTCTGCAGGTCTATCGCTTTTGCTTCGGGAATTTTGTTATTCGGGAGATATCCGCTACTCACGAGTTCCTTAAGAAGCGCGGAACCGGAGTTCGGCTTTCGCTCTATATAGAGCTGGCGCTTCAGCATTCTCCGAATGGCACTCTGACGGATGACATGTTGCTCCTTGTAATCCACAAGTGAGCGAAGTTTCTCGTACAGCACCCCGAAACGGCCGGTGAGTTGTTCAACGGTCACATACGGCCCTGTCTCCTCTTGTACCTCTCCTCCCTGTGGGCGAAAGCCCTCACAGAGCCTTTTTAGCTCTTCGCTTATCATTGGGGAATATTCTACCCTACTTTCAGACTTTTTTCATCATAGGGAAAGGCTGCTCATGCTATTTCAAATCGGCGAAAACGACAAGCCGTTTCGTGTATGATTGCTCATTTTTGTTCCAATCGCCTTCGCAGGTAATAAGGACAAGCTGTGTTTTTCCTGCTTCCGTACTGAATATGCCCGAAGCATTCGCGTCTTTTTCATAGGAGCGAAGTTCACGAACGACAAACGTATACACTACCCCGCCCTCGTCTTCCACGAAGAGAACATCTCCTTTCCGAACTTCGAAAAGTTTGTCAAACACCGCCACTTCTCCATCCTTCCAACCGAAATGCCCCGCGATAACGGCACTGCCCTCTTCCCCTGGACGCGGGCCGAGCGCGAACCATGCTGTTTCCGTGGGGTCTTTCGGTGCCTCCATTGCTCCTTCCGAAGTTATGCCGACCGGCAGTATCACGGCATCAACTGAAATGACCGGAATGCGGAGTCGCACCGGAAGCGAACTAGTTGTCTGCGCGAGAGAGATAGTACTCACCACAGTCTCCGCAAACGCATCATTAGTGAAATGAGCCGGAGTCTCACCTCCGGATGCAAGGAATGTCGTCACCGAAAAAAAGGCGACTCCTATAATCCCGACGATGATGAGCATCCAGATTTTAGTTTGCATAGAGGTTTTGCCGCGTTTCTCGCCGTATCGTGCGAAACAGAACGCTACCTTACCCGTTTTCTAAGAACAAGCGCGAGCGAAACCAAAACAATGAGAGCCATACCAAGAAACAGTGTAATTCCTGCCGAAGCACCTTCAGGTTGCATTCCGGTATTGGGAAGTGACGGGGCAACAGCGACGACAACGGTCGCGACCGCGAAATCTCTCGCGGTTAAACCGTTTGCGTTACCAGTCGCGACGGCGGTGTTCGTGGTTGTCTGTGTAAGAAGTGAAGGGCACGTGTAGAGCCACGTTTCGGTGGTATCAAGTTTTTGGTCGCCGTTCGTATCCCCATAGATGTAGGTCACCGGTGTGCACCTATCATCAACCACGCTCACGTTGCTCAAGGCAACTGTTCCGGGATTGGTAACCCGTTTGGTGTAGACAACCATACCACCGCCACCTGTAAGCGTAAGCGGGTTCGGGACCTTGGTGATATGAATGAGAGGAGGTACTGATGAAGCACCGACAATGACGGTCGCACTCGCGGTATCAATTGCCGAAAGACCGTTCACCCAACCAGTCGCAACGACCGTATTGGTGTGTGTCTCCGAGAGCGTGGTCGTACAACGATATATCCACGCTTCAGACACATCCAGTCTTCCGTCAACATTGTTATCGCCAGAGACAAGCGTGATGGGGCCACAGGTATCTCCCGTCATCGTGATACTTCCGATGGGAACCGTTCCCACATTACGAAGTGTATAGGTATAGGCAACTTCGCCCGGACCATTCGGAAGCGCGAGTGGATTCGGCACCTTAATAACATCAATAAGCGGAGGTATGGGGACTACCGCGGCAGCGGTGCCGATATCATTATTGGTAAGAATGCAGATTTTATTGTCATTGACGCTGACACTGACACGCCCACTCGCGTCACAATCGCCCGAAAATACGCCGACATAGCGCACATCGGGTGTCTCGGTAACGATGTGAGTGGCCGTGTTGGAAAATTCATTCGTGGAACCCGATGAAATGCTTACACCGTCAATAAAAAGTGGAAAATTCGCGACCGTCTTTGTACCGCCGTTATCGTTAATAAGGGTTTTGACGACCGTAAGGGACCCGGGACGCTGCGTGCTTCGTGACGTCGTGGGAGTGATGATAGACATAAGCGTGCTTGCAACCGTATTCGCGTCCAACGTGGCTTGCGTTTGAGCAAGCGCTTTTCCATTCAGCACCGCTCCGGTTTGCAGGATGATTTGTTTGGCAGAGAGTATGGTTCCGTTGAATGTGGAGTAGGTCCCGAGTGTCGCGCCGGTTGCCCCGCCGACCTGCCAGAAAACATTGGAGGCGACAGCTCCGCCGGTAAGCGCGATGTGGACCCCGGTGGCAATACTACCTGCCGACGAAAGATTTAAATTCCCTGATATTTGAAAAATCCAAATATCACTCGCTCCTCCAGAGAGAGTGGTGGTTCCCGTTACACTGACGTCCGTCGTCCATTTATACAGTCCGGGAGTAAAGATTGTACCAGCACTCAATGTTCCCGCACCAACGTTCAGTCCGTCCGGTCCAGCTCTACCAGCAGCATCGGTGTACGCTGCTTCCATATCAAGCACTGCGTTGTCCACGACCGTCTTGTTGCCTGACGGTGGATTCCCTTTGAAACACGATGCCGCACCACTTCCCGTGTAGGCGGCGTCAACTCCATAGATGGTTCCGGCTATTTCCGTACAAAAAACATTATCCATCGCCGCGGCGGTAATCGGACTTGAACCGATGTTTCCTGTTATAGACGTAGTGTGGCTTCCGGTGTTTGTGATGCCCGTCTTTGTAAGAATGCTAAAATTACCGGCCGTCAGCAGATTGACAACCGCCGGACCAGCGGCAAGAACAGGTGTAGCTCCCCAAAGTCCGAGAAAGAGGAAGACGGCGCATACCGCAGTTATTACATTTGTATGATACTTTTTCATATTCATAGTGCTGGAGCTAGTGTTCCTTTAACTTAATTCTGAAACTACCCCCTCTCAATCTCCCCTTTGGAAAGGGGGAGAGGAAGAGGGGTCAAGATTAAGCCAACGCTTGCCTGAAATTCGGCAAGCGCCGTCTTCGTCAGTGAACCAAAGTGAGAGGTCGCACCGACACGAGCTAAAGCACTTGCGGCGGAACCCTTGTTTTGAGAAATCAGAAATTGTTGGAGAGTTGCGACGCTATTGCCATTACTACCCTTTCCGAGATTCGTTGCAATCGCTCTAACCTGTTGTCCAAGAGAAGAAGCGGACGGCATAGCTCCGAGAGCAGTCGAGGACACCGCACTGTTTGACAGTGATTGCCCTTGTGCGTCGGTAAACCCTCCATTGGCATTCACATACACGGTCTGTCCATTTCCGAGCGTCACTGCCTGACCGCGAGGATAGGTTTGTGAAGCTGATGTCTGCCCAGATGCATTGGTAGTCGTATTTTGTGAAGACTGCGAGTTGGTTGAGGGAACGGCGGGCGTAGCTGGAATAGCTGAAATCACAGTCGGTATCGCCGAAGTTGCCGGAATAGCGGAAGTAGCGGAACCGGTAGGAACCGTGATGACATTGGCATCAAGAGTTACGGCAGTTTGCGCGAGTGCTCGCCCATATAATGTTGCACCGGTATTCAGCACAATGGCGGTCTGGTCTAAAATAGTTCCGTATACAACGGCGGTCGTACCGACACTTGTCTGTCCGGCCACGACCCAGAAAATGTTATCCGCTTTCGCTCCTCCGGCGAGCACTACTTTCGTCGCGGCACGTATCGTAAGATTTTGCGCAATCTGAAAAATCCAGACATCCTGCGCGCTCCCCGAAAGGGTAACATCGGTCGGTACAAGAAGGTTCGTACTCCACTTGTACACACCTGGAACAAGCGTAAGACCGCCAATGCTTCCCGCGCCAAGCTCGGTAACTGTGGGAGCAATGCTCATAGCGCTCGTATATGCCGTTTGCATATCAAGAACGGCGGTCGTCAGGTTCGCGGGAGTCGGATTCGCATAATCGGAGGCGTATATCTTTCCGGTGACGAGAGCCGAAGTTGAAAATGAGCCGGCAGCGGGGAGTGTGAGCGCAAAGCCGGTAAGGTAACTCGCGGCCGCGGGACTCACTCCGATGTTTCCGGTAACCGAGGTTACTCCGGTGGTTGACACTCCGGTTTTAGACAATAATGCGAAGTCAGCTGCCGTACCTAGTTGTACAGGTGCCGTAGTGGCGGCATGCACCGGAATCGCCCCAAGAAACGAAAGGACGAGCGTAATCACCAAGCCGGAAGAGAAAAATATATGTGTGCGAGTGTTCATAGAATTCAAAAAAATGAGTAGGTGTGCTGGACGTAAAAGTGAAAAATAAAAGATGCTTGCTTTCCGGAAACAGATTCGGTTTTGGTGTTGAATGTTACGTTTTTACTCCCCTCTGATAATTCGTACGAGAACCACCACAATGGCAACGACAAGTAAAAGATGAATAAATGAGCCAAGAACTGGAAACGCGATAATTCCGAGGAGCCACAGGACGACGAGTACTAAACCAATAGTTAAAAGCATACATAGTTTTTGTGAAGCTGATTGTCGACCTACTTAGTAATGCCGTTACAGACACGAAGACATTACAGTGTTTTCTTGTATCTCTGCGAAATATAAAAATGACGCGCCGACCGAAGGGTGGCGCGTGGTTATCTGAAGTGGAGGAACGCTATCTACCTAAAAGCCGTCTGCGTCGGGCTTTGCGGTACGAACGGACGGATGCGAAAAAACATCATATTCATAGTCTTCGTCTCCCTGGACACAAACTGGCTTCCGTGTGCCTGAAACGAGTAGTCCGTGGTCCAATGCGCCATATCCGTTGCATATTCATGGACATACCATTCCCCCTTTACCGTCTGGAAGATACACCGAACTTGATTAGGATATACCTGTTCAATTAAAATCGGTATGATGATAGAGATAGAGGGGGTTATTTCCGCCGCGCTTGTGTGCGCAACGGAAAGTAGCGACGCCAGACCAATCATCAGACGAACGAGGTATTTTTTCATAGGATAGTAGAGTTTCAGAGTTCGGAATTTTCGGCTATCGAGGAACAAAAACAGCCTTAGGTAAGGCCAGTCTTTTTTGTACTCCAACGGTGAAGCCGCTTCAAGAGTAGGGCCATTACAGAGGATTTTTTGACATAAAAAACCGCCGGTGAAGTTCCGGCGGGTGGTTGTTGCGAGAAGATGTGTGCTTGTGAGTTTACTGGAACAACTCCGTGTGAGGTTCGTTGTCGGTGTGCCAGCGACGAAGCCATTTTTCGTTGAGGTTAAAGAACAAGTTTGTGAGCGAGTTCCCCTCAACGTGTCCATCGGCAAACGTAATGTGTGCCATTCCGCGGTGATGTAACAGCTCAGAATCCCAAAAGAAGATGGCACTCATACCGTTCTTTCGTGAAAGAGAATCCATCCCGTACGTTATGCGTGATGAGGACGCCGACGAACGATACGAGCGCGAAAACGAATCGCCTACTGCTATCATCTCGCTCGGACTTCTCACTTCCGATTCGTGAACGGCTGTTGTCACTGGTTCAAACAAAGACCGAAAAGACATCTTCGCCAATCCGTAGTGAGAATACGAGCCAGCTTCATTGGCAGTTCCGATGTTGTATGCATACGAACCCAACGATGTATGGTTACGATAGTTGACAGGAGAAGAATACCCACTAACTGCTCCTGTGTATGTCGGACATCGGAAAATGCCTTTACCCCACCCTTTCGGAAGCTCTGGCACAATATCGTCAAACCACTTTGCTCCATTCGGTTCGGAAACACCTGCTAGTCGCTCAAAGAAGGGATATGCTCCGTTGTCCTGAGCGTAGTTCAGAAGCCCAATCCCAATCTGCCGAAGATTGTTCCGGCAGTAAGTTGCGTGTGCTTTTGACTTCGCACTCGCGAGCGCGGGTAAAAGCAGACCTGCAAGAACGCCGATAATGGCGATAACGACCAAAAGTTCAATGAGTGTGAAGCCGTTTCGTGCTGTTGTGTTTGTTTTCAGAAATCCCCCAAATTGTAGACGTTTTACTTTTCATCTGTCAGAGAACAGAAACTATCTCACACCCGGAAAGTTTATTTCAAGAGTAACCATCTGTTCCAGTTGCTCTTTTGTCACAAACTGCATATCAATGCTCTTACAAATACACCTTGTAACGGTTTCGCGATTCAGAGGCTGTCCGCCACGCGCAGAGTCAATCGCCGCATTTCTTCTTTTAGACTCCTCTAGCCGTGCCGCGTGCTGCTCTGCATCAAGACCATCGGCGACAAACTGTTCCAGTTGTTTATCCGTCAGTTCCCCGTCAGTATTCAATGGTGTAGCGTCAATCATAAATCCTTCTTTTCAGTTGTGGAGAACAAATACAGCCTTAGTTAAGGCCAGTCTCTTTTGTACTCCACCTGTGAAGCCGTTTCAGAGGTGGCAAGATTACAGGGGTTTTTGGTATAAAAAAGCGCATACCCCTCCGGAGAAGAATATGCGACTTATGATTTTAACACATCAGTCAGTTTGACTTTCAACCACCACTACCGTCCCCTGCCCCTCCTTCATTGACATCAATGTCCAGTTCAACCCAGTACACACCCGGTAAGACCTTTTCAAGAATAACCGATTTCTCCTCGGGGTGAATTGTGATATATCCCCGCTCGTGGGTTTGGGCGTTTTCTATCCAGAAGCCACGAACTTTAAGTGCCGGGGTAGGTGGGGGTGCGCCATCATATGTGCTGATTGAAACCTCAACCCTTGAGGTTACGTTCTCTTTATCGTAGATGAGCTCAACGAGTGGGATAATCCCGTAGCCCTCCCATGTTGGAATGATGACCTCTACCGATGTCTTATTTTTGAACGACAAGACGTCGGGTGTAAACACCAACGCTCGCACCGTAATCTGGCGTATGGGTATCCGTTGCCCGGTCACTAGGGAGAAAGCGGCCGTAGTGTAATTACCGACGTCGCTTGGAGCGCGATAGATAATTTCCTGCTCACCAGAGAGTTGGGTGGGGAGCATCAGTCTGCCATCCAAGTCAATGTCCAATGGTCGGCTGCGTGGTACATCGTCCTCTTGATACGTGATAAGCTGGGCCGATTTCAATCCCTCAATCCTCACGGGAATCGTGTCGCTCAAGCGCATGATGATTTCAGCATCGGCTTCCCACATCACGCTGCCATTTCCACTTTCAGACAAAGGCGAAGCGAATGTTGAGCCTTGAAACAACACACCCATGTCCGGTGAATATATTTTGGGGTTGTGGTAGCTGTCATCTCTAAACACGCCGGCCACTTTAATGGCCTGCGCTGATGTAACCTCAAACTTAGCGATTTCAACTTCGACCAGCGCCTTCATTTCCGCGAAGGTAGGGACGGTGTTTGTATAGTTGATTATCACTGTATGACCGCCCGTAAGTGAATTGGGAACGGTGATAATGATAACGAGTTGCCGGACCTGACCGATGGCATACTTAATCATGCCACGTCGGTTGGTGAATTGCGTCCAGTCAAGGGAAATGGGCGCACCCGGCGTTTCCACCGTTACGCCTGGTCGTGAGTTAGGCGGAGGGGGCAACGAGGGAGGTGCCTGCGGTCGGGGTGGGCTATTGGCGGTTCAATATCAATTTCAATTAATAATAACGGAAGCGGTTCAATTAATAGTATAGTTTTGTTTTTTGGCAACAGCTTCAGTCTTTACTTCCGCCGTAACCTTCGCAGGTTCGGGCGTAAAGAATCTTGAAACTGCCACGCACACGAAAGCGAGTGCGCCTATCACTGCGAATATACTGAATTTTCTCTGCATAATTTCCTTCCTTGCTCTCTTCCCTACACAAATAGAACCTCATCCGAAGTCCTCTAGTAGTTGTCTAATTGATGTGTGTCAAAGAGCAAATGTGATACCGTCTACATACAGCTATTCGTATGTAGTGCGTACACAGGAGAAGCCGTTCACAAGGCACTGATATTACGGGCTTTTTGTGTGTTTTGGTATAAAAAAAGACGCTCGGGACCAAGGGGCCAGGAGCGTCGCGTGCGTCTCGTGAATGTGCGAATTTGTACGGCTACTGCTGCACAAGTCTGAAAAACTCAGCCGAGGAGTTGAAAACCGGAAAGCAGACCACCGAACCCTCTCCTTTTTCGCTAAACACAAACCTTGTCTGCCATGGATTTTCCAGATTTTGACTGCTTTCAATCCTGTAGCTTTGATTTGGAGCGATACCGTACACCTGGAAATAAGCGTTTCCTCCCAAAATGGTTAGGTTTTTCAGGCTGAGAGGTGGGATGATGGTGATGTAAAAACCAGCGTCTACTGCAATGGTATGGCCGTCCCGATTGTTCGCGTACAAAACGATAGTATACTTCTCGCCTCTCAAACCACTTACATTGGGACGATTATCAGAGCCCACACCCCACGTTCCGTCGTTACCCCGTACTGTCCAGGTATAGGAAGTGGCGACAGCTGATAGTCCCGAGATAATCATTTTATTCGGAGTGTAGCTTATGTTGTCTCCCGCCGACAGCTTCTCATTAAAGATGCGAACACCGATAGACGCACCTTCAGGAAGATCGATGCTTGCCCAATAAAGGGTGAATTGTTGACCTTCATTCGCGACCACTATGGCCTGTTTCCCATCCTCATCGGGAAGGACAACGTTACTGACACTGATGTAAGGGGTGGGTAGGTTAACTTCTTCAGCCGTGCTTGTTCGCGTAGCAAAGAATAGCCCGATGAAACCGACGAACAGACCAATTGTAGGTTTTTTCATAACAGAATTTCAGATTTCAGAATACCGGATTTTCAGTTGTGGAGAACAAACAAGGCAGCCTTAACAAAAGGCCATTTCCTTTTGCACTCCGTAGGTGGAGCCGTTCCACCGACATGAGTATTACCGTAGTTTGAGACTTTTCTGCACAGAAAAACACCACCCCGACGAACGTCAGAGCGGTGTTTTTTGCCGACACATCTCCCTTATTATCGAGACGTGTGGAATGCGGCGGGAAGCGTGATGTTTACGTTGTTGGAAGCATCAAGTGCCTCAACGAGATAGTAGTAGGTTGTATCCGGTGATAAGCCACTGACCGTAGCTGTCTGGAATGTTCGCTCTCCCCCGTCATACGAGGCGAGCGTTCCGCTTACATACGGTTCAACAAAGTTCATACCGGTCTGCTCAAACGTATTGCTAAGCCGAATCGGTGAGGTGCTGTAGAACATTTTTCCTCTCGCCGGTGAGCTGGTCGTCCAGTTAACCGTTGCGGCCGTGTTACCGACATTAAGGTTAACACTGGTGAGAGCGGGAGCGTAGACATCTCCCACGGCGCTGGAGACATTTCCCATCTTCGCGTTAAGAGCCGCGAGCGTGACCGGTCCAACCCGTCCGACCGGAGCGATACCATTGCGTGTTTGGAATCGTGAGACCGCGGCGAAACTAAGTGAGCCGAAGTAGCCCGTCACCAGTCCTTGCGGGTACAGCGTCGCGTCTTGCGCGAGAAATGTCTGAAGTGCCGATACGTCAGAGCCGGTGGCACCGAGGTCCAACTGACGATAGAGGGTTTCAGCGCTGGCAAGTAAGGGTGTAGCCATAACAAGAGCGGCGAGAGCGAGCGTTCCTATCTGCAGAGAGAAACGAGAAAATGACTTTTGAAGCTGTATAGTTTTGTTCATAAATGAAATTTTAATTAGAAGTAGAATTGGCTTTTTGAAAATTGCTCGACCTTTACATACTTTACATATGTAGTGTTACTCTCCTAAGCCGACAGAAAGAAAAAGATATTACAACCTACTGTCCTAACTTCAGTTCACTTACTTCTTTTTCCAATACCGACACACGCCCCTCAATCTGCCCCGCTTGCTCAACCGTCTTTGCCTGAAACTGATTGGTGTGGTCGACAATCTTTTCAGCGACTGCCATTATTTCCGCAATGTCGACGCCATGCTCGTCTACGTTAGGTTTTTTCATACTTCATACAGACGTTAGAGAGTTCAGATTATTACAAATCCAGATTTTTCCCTGTCTAAAAATGTTTATTTTCACTTCGTAAATTCCAAGGTGGAAAGAATTTCAGCCCAAATCTTGCTTCCGTCAGCAGTTACATACTGGATTTCTATGCTGACCCAGCGATTTTCGGATAACAACTCCAACTTGTGACCTCTCCCCCCACGCGACCCTCCCTCGTAATCATATAAAAGCGCATCTTCATCGTTCACGACAATTACTCGCTCATTCTTGAAATCGGGGCCTCCGTCGCGACCAAGTTTGTTAAAATCAGATAACTCTTTTAGTGTCCTTATACTTTTAGGAGAGGGCTCTTGAACGTATATCGTAATGCGTCCCCCTTGTACTAACTCGTAATACTCAAGTTCACCGGGGTGAAGAACTGTTTTGTAATCAGGGGATGTTACGCTTACGGACGATTCCGAAAAGGTCTTGCCCGTACTTTCCTGCGTCGTTGCCCAATCTTTTGGTATTGAGAACTTAAACCCATACTTTTCATTTTTGTAGGTTTTCCAATTTGCAGTCTCGCCTTTCTTGTCTGCCTTCGTTTCCTCTTTCTCCACTTGCTTCTCCATCCCAAGCTTCTTGGCAAGTCCTGGGTTGGTTTTCACCACCACATACCCACCGCTGGCAAGAAGCGCGACAATGAGCGCGATAATAATGGGTGCGATGCCTTTTTGAGTATGCATAAAATTGTCGTTATTAAATTACTAATACGTTCTAATACACCGCCTGCTCTCCGACATCGCAATTCGCCGCCACCCACGGCAAGTCAAATTCAGTGAGTTCGCGCCGCTCCCCCTCAAGGATAAAATAGATTGAGGGAGGATTTTGACTGGGAGTGAGTGTCGGCATTTTATTGATAATTTCTTCACTCGGACACACACGCAGTAAATCACCGAGAGTAATAGTCCCAGCCGAATTACCAGGTTCTAATGCGGTAACGAAGGTTACCGGAGCTTCCATCACCGAGGGCTGGACAGAATTGTCTGGTACAATGCTCAATTGGTTATACGCCAAACCTCCCAGCACCAACACCGTTGTCAAGATAAGTAGGAAAAGCAAAATTTTCTTGTCAGATTTTTTTTGAATGAATGTCATCTTTTTACAATAGGTCGCTTGTTAATCACGTCTCGCTTACGTTAAGGCCGCTACTGAACCTGTGTTATTACACTCTTTGTAACGTTCAATCGATAGAAACGAAACACTACCCGACGGCGAATAGCCGTAGGGTAGTGTTTTGTGAATACGATACTGGAGCTTGGCCCTTTTAGAGCGGCGCTACCGCTTTGAGAGGTAACGACACACTAAACACGCTGCCTTTCCCTTTTTCACTTGTGGCGCTCACCGTTCCGCCATGCACTTCCGCAATCCATTTCACGATAGCGAGTCCGAGGCCGATGCTGTTTCCACCGGAGCTGTGAAATTTGTCCGCCCGATAAAATCGTTCAAACACGTGAGGCAAATCTTCCTCGGATATGCCGATACCGTCATCCGCTATATGTATAACGATACCTCCTTTTGCATCCACGATGTCAATCGCCGTATGTCCGTCTTTGTTGCCGTAAATAATAGAATTCTTGATAAGATTGATGAGCATCTTTTCCAAATACATTTTATCGCCCAAGAGCGTGACATCGGAGATGTTTCCGACGGTTATGGAGATATTCTTTTTATACGCAAGAGCTTCGCATCGTTCCACAACAATACCGATGAGAGATTTCAGGTGTATTTCCTCAAAGAGAATTCTGTTTTTCAATTCCCACGCCTTAGAGGTAATGAGGGAAAGTTCGGTAAGAATGATAGAGAGATGCTTCACCTCATAGTTGATTGCCCGAAGAGCACTCCGAGCAGGCTTCGGATTTTTGCTTTCGCTTTGCAAGGCGAGGTCAACATTACCTTTGATGATGGCAATGGGGGTGCGCAGTTCATGTGTCGCGTCCGCGATTGACTCCACCTTAGACCTCTCTTCGTCAAGGAGTCTCTTTGTCTCTTTAATCAAATCCAACCTTTTACGCTCGGTGATATCTCGTATATTACATTGCATAACAAGGTTGTCGCCGGCCATATAGGAATTACTGACGAACTCAACCTCAATGGACCGCCCGTCTTTTGTTTCCAGTGGTAGGTCCTCATAGCGTACATACCCTTCTTTCTGCAAAATTTTGAAGGCATCCTTGGCTGCCCTCATATTCTTAAACGCTCCGACTTCCCATAATTTCTTGTTGAGAAATTCATTTTTGGAATACCCGAGCAGTTTTTCCAAGAAAGGATTCACATCCGTAATTTGACTGGTGGCGGAGTTAAGTATCAAGATACCGTCGTGAGCGGTCTCAAAAAGGCGTCTGTATCTGATTTCGGATTCCTTTGACTTTGCTTCGCTTTTTGCCTGCTCTTCCGCATTGACACGAAGTTCTTCCGCCGTCACGGCAAGTTTCTGCCTAACTTCCTCCTTCTCGGCGGCAATTAAAGCAAGTTCCTTCGCCTTACCCCGAAGCGCTTCCGCCGTAACCGCAAGCTCCTTTGCTTTCACGCGAAGTTCTTCCGCCGTCACGGCAAGTTTCTGCCTAACAACCTCCTTTTCCTTTGCAATCTCGGCGAGCTCCTTCGCTTTGAAGCGAAGTTCTCCGGCAGTTACGGCAAGTTTGCGTCTGATGCTTTCTTTCTCCTTCGCCGTAACGGCGAGTTCCTTCGCTTTGACACGAAGCTCTTCCGCTGTCACGGCAAGCTTCTGCCTGATAACCTCCTTCTCCTTCGCGACAACGGCAAGCTCCTTCGCTTTGAGGCTAAGTTTTTTTGCAGTTACCGCAAGCTGCTTTGCTTTTACACTTAGCTTTTCCGCTGTCACGGCAAGCTTCTGCCTGATACCCTCCTTCTCCTTCGCCGTGACGGCGAGTTCTTTGACTTTAAGATGAAGTGCTTTCGCCGTAATGGCGGTGGAATTTTTTTTCATATTAGATGGTGACTATTCCTTCAACACAAATCCGACACCGCGTATGGTATGAACCAAAGCTTTCGCGCCTCCTTTTCCTATTTTTGTGCGCAAATAAGCAATATGCACGTTTAATTCATTATTGGACTCTCTGAAATCCGGCCCCCATGCGTGGTCAATAAGTTTGCGTCTGGTAATCGCCTCCCCGTGGCTAGAGAGAAGTATATCCAAGAGCTTATACTCTTTTGGCGTAAGCGAAATAACGTTACCGGCACGGGTCACCTCGTGTTTCTTTTTATCCAGTAGTAAATCCGCAACTTTGATGATATTCGCATCGGTTGTTTTTCGGCGACGTAAGACGGCACGGATCCGAGCAAAAAGCTCATTGATGCCAAATGGCTTTATAAGATAGTCATCAGCACCCGCGTCAAGACCGAGTACACGGTCTTCGGTGCTTCCTCTAGCGGTAAGCATAATAATAGGAGTATGAATCTGGCGTGCTCGTAATTCCTTGCACACGGCAAAACCATCTTTCTTGGGAAGCATAATATCAAGAATAATCATACTGTATGTATTCTTCATACCCTTTTCCAAACCTGTCTCCCCATCATAGGCGACATCAACGGAATAGCGCTCGCCTTTAAGCGCACGTTTCAATATGTCTACCAGTTTTTTCTCATCCTCAATGATTAAGATTGGCATACACTGTTATGTATAGCACTTATGGCTACAAAATGCAAGGTATTGTTAATTCTGTATTAAAGTAATTCCCCGATTATGTGTTGTAATGATTATAGTTAATTGACTTTAATTGCATAGGGTAATAGTATCATTAAATCTACGTTAATTTTAATAATATCTTAATGACCCAAACACAGGAGTTGGAACAGAGAAGAATCCTTACAGTAGCACACAGCGACTACGGAAAGGGCCTTACTGCATACGCGTTCTATAAGGTGCACGACCACTCCACCGGCGAAGACTTGGTACAGGACACATTTCTGAAGACGTGGAAGTATCTCGTAAAAGGCGGAAGGATTGAAGTTATGAAGGCATTTTTGTATCATATTCTCAACCACCTTATCGTGGACCAATATCGGAAGCATACAACAACCTCGCTTGACGTTCTCGTTGAGAAGGGTTTTGAGCCGGTTGCCGTTGATTCAAATCGTTTTTTAAACGTTTTGGACGGAAAGGCGGCAGTACTTCTCATTGAGCGACTTCCTCTCACCTATCAACGGGTGATGCGTATGCGATACGTGCAAGACCTTTCGCTTGGTGAAATGTCACTGGTCACAGGACAGTCAAGAAACACTGTGGCCGTACAGGTGCATCGCGGACTGGCTAAGCTCAAACTTCTCCATAATCACGCGTAAGTATGGTATGTTGCCTTCTCTTCCCTCTTCCCTCTTTCCGAAAGATGAGTGGAAAAAAGAATACGAAACGGGAAAAGAGTAGGTATTAATAATCTTCTATCATTTGTACACTATGCAAAAGAAAACAGCACAGGGAAGTTCCACAGCGGTGAAGCTTGGAATTATCGGAGCCAGTATCGCCGGACTCGCGGCAAGCTATTATTTCTTGGGACCGGACGGAAAAGCACATCGGACTCACGCCAAGGCCTGGGCCATCAAGATGAAGGGTGATGTCGTGGAAAGGCTTGAGAAAGCAAAAGACGTTAGCGAATCGGTATATCATGAGATTGTAGATTCCGTGGCTGCCGAATACACAAGGGGTAAGAAGGCGGGCGAACGGGAAATAAGCGCTCTCGCGGAGGACTTGAAAAAGCACTGGAAGAGTCTTAGTCATTCGGTAAAGAGCGCCAAGCGCGATGTTTCGGCAAGCGCCGGACGGGTCGCTAAGAAAGCAGGGCTGTAGTAACTATGTAGACGCAAAACCGTCCCGATGTTATATCGGGACGGTTTTTGCTTTTCTCTTCCTCCCCTCCTTGGAAAGGAGGGGACTGGAGGGGTGGTAGTTCTTAGTAGCTACTGTACTTTATTTCTTCCCCTTCCCCACCTTCTTCTCTTTCTTCACTGGAGTTTTCTTAGCGGCGGATTTTTTCGCTTTTGTCCCCACTCCTTCCAGCTTTTGAAGTAACGCGTCCAACTTCTCACTCATCACATCCATTTGGCGCTTCAAATCAACAAGTTGTACTCCTCCGGAAGATGGTTGGGGTTTGGCGGGAGTCGAATTCTGCTTCGGTGAACCACTCTGCGGCGCATCCGAACGCCATGTATCCCCTGCTGTCTTCTCCTTTCGCTTCATAAAACAGTCTTTGCAGTAAATCGGCTTGTCGCCGCTCGGCCGAAACGGCACTTGACACGGCTTCCGGCAATCGGCGCAAATAGCCGAAAATAATTGTTTCGGTCCGCCAAACTGCTTCTTATCATTGCCTCCCTTATACCCGCCTTGTCCATGGTTATCGTACATATATGTCATTCCTAGTAGTAAAGACTCTGATATCGCCAGTCTACACTTTTTGCAACGAAAGAGATAGTTCTGATATCAGTCCCTGTTCACCACCGTCCAATCCTCCGCAGTTAACCCTTTTTTGATTGCCATTTTATACTCAACCAACACGTCATCAAGAAGCGGAAGCGAAATGCCTTGCCCAAACTTTTTGGCGTAGGTCAGGTCTTTAGTAATCCACTCAACCGAAAAATTAATCGGGTTTGGAGCTTTTTGATAATCACGCCAGGCAAGATTCGTGGTGATTCCTCCCGGCTTTTCCGCAAGCGCATCTCCCACTTTTTTAATATCCATTCCAGACTTTTCCGCTATTTTTAGCGCTTCCCCCAGCCCGACGATGTGAATTGCAGCAAGCATATTGAGAAGTAGTTTATAGCGAGTACCTGAACCTGCCTCTCCGAACCGTATTTGCCTTTCGCTCACGGCCATAAGGTCTGTCTTCAAACCCTTAAGTTTCTCTTCATCACCGCCAACAAGAAAGGTCAGCTTACCGCTCTCCGCACCGACTCGACTGCCCGTCATTGGCATATCAAAAAAAGTATACCGTTTTTTCGCACAACACATAGCAAGCTCATCCACCCACTTCACAGAGAGAGTGGCGCAAGTAATCAGTACTGCATTAGCCTGGGCACCGGCAAGTATTCCACTTTCGCCGAGCCAAACCGCTCTTGACGATTCGTCATTGCCGGTTACCTCAAAAACAACATCGGACTTTTTCGCCACTTCACGCGGTGTCTTCTCGAAAACCGCCCCTTGCTTTACCAGTTTCGTGGCATTCTTCTTTGTCCTATTCCAAATAAAGACCTGATAGCCCTTTTTCAAATAGTTGGCTACGATGCCACTTCCCATAATTCCCGTTCCAATGACGCCAATTCTTTTCATACCAAAACTCTACACCTTTCCGGTTGTTTCTCAAAACATAAAAGCCGCCCCGTTCGGGGGCGGCTTTTACTTTCAGCTTTGAACTTTCCACTTTTCACTTTCTAAGCCGACGCTTTGGTCGGCTCCCCGGCCAAAGCGTCGGGGCTTCTTCTTATGAAAGGTGTACCGAAACAAGTTTGGTCATCTCAAACATATTGACGACATCCTTACCTCCGAAAACCTTCTTGAGTGCCGCATCCGCCTTGATATTGCGCTTATTCGTAGGGTCCTGAAGATTCTTGCCCTTGATGTATACCCAGAGCTTCTTCACTACCTCGGAGCGAGGCATAGGGCCCTTTCCGACAACGACCGCGAGGTCCGCACTCACATTGAGTGGCTTCATAAACGCAGAGTTCTCTTTTGCCATACGTATGATTTTATGTTGCTAAAAATTATAACCCCTTTAGTCTACCATACCTGAAGGAAATTGGCTTGTCGCGAACACCACCAAGGAATGTTATATCGTTTCCCTGACTTTTTTAAGCAGGTTGTCTATTCCGATATCGGACTTAACGAGATAGGTGAAGATGTCACATTCCACCGCCTGTTCCACCTTTTCCGCGTCGGTCGAATTGGAAAGAATGATGATTTTCGCGGTTTTGCCCCAGAGGTCTTCCCGCAACCGCTTCGCCATTTCTATACCGCTCATTTTCGGCATCAGTATATCCAGCAAGATAAGGTCCGGGTGCTCGCGCAATGAAACGCGAAGTCCTTCTTCCCCGTTTTCCGCTTCAAGCACGGTAACACCTTCCCCGGAAAGAGCGTCGCGAAGCGTGCCGCGCAACAGAGCATTTTCTTCCACCAAAAGAATTTGTTTTGCTTTTCTCATATCATGCAATTTAGTCGGAGGTACTCGTCTTATCCGACAGCCGTTCTTTAATTCTCTCAACAACCTCCCCGATAGAGGTCGTTGCTTTTACCAGATAATACGCGGGGTCATTCTCCGCCACTGTTTTATTTATGTTTTCATCATTGGGGCTTACATTAGTGAGCAAAATAATCGGAACGTTCTTCCCCCACTCGTTTTCCCCCCGTAGTGTTTTCATCATAGCTATTCCGTCCATTTTTGGCAACAGGATATCAAGAAGGATGAGGTCGGGGCGCTCGCGGAGCGCGGTCTTAACGCCTTCCACGCCGTTCACTGCCTCAAGCACCACAAAGCCCTCTCCGAGGAGCGTGTCGCGAAGCGCACCACGGAGCGAAGGTTCATCCTCGGTAACCAATAGTACTTTCTTGTTTTTCATTTCGGTTGCTATCATTTCTTCATCTTCCCTACCTCCTGACTTAAATATTTCCGCATCCGTTCCACTACGTCAGTCATCGCATCCAGATGGAAAACGATTTCCTGTTTGTGCGATGTGGCGCACGAGTCGGTTAGGGATGTTACGCCTTTCTGGACTTCTCCGAGTTTTTCATCCAGCATATCGGCGAATTTGACGACGTCTCGCGTAATAATCGTGCCGTAGGTGCCACGCGTTTTGTACCGTTCCGTTTCACTCCGATAAAGCCACGCGCCCGTACCGAGGACACACACCAGAATAAGCATCAAAGTCTCAAACCAGCCGACATCAACCGAACCGAGGGAAAAGAGGACAAGTGCGCGGACGCGGAACGTCGCGTCCGGCGTGGGGAAACTCCGCGCTCCGCGTGAATCCACCGCGGTTACGTAAAGGGTATATCGTCCGGAGACACTGAACGGGTCAGCGGTTCGGAACTCCCAGCGTCCTCCCGTATCCGAATTCACAACGCCTTTCATCAACTCGCCGCCTTTGCCGTTTTTAATGACATAGAGTACTGCGGATTCGGGAAGCGCGGTACCGGACACGAACAGGGTCTCGCTTTGCGATATGGTCGGCGTATAGAAATTAACTACCGGCATTTCAAGCGGGAGGATTTCAAAGAGAAGCACACTCTCGGTGCTGTTACCGGCCTTGTCGGACGCCCGCACCCGCAACGTGTGCCTGCCTGGAGGAAGCGCGGAAAGCGTCAGAGATGTGCTATCCGTCTCGGAAAACCGCTGGGCATCAACAAACACCTGATACATACCGATACCCGACAGGCTGTCTTCCGTACTGAAGCTGACCATCGGGGTAGGATTGTCGCTCACTCCCGAGTCTATGACGGCGTCAAAAGGAAGCGGGGCGGTCGTATCAATGTTGATGCGGTAGTGGCTTACGTTACCCCAACCGATATTATTTCTGAAACGAACATGGACGTACCATATTCCCTCCGTGAGTACGCCGAACGTCTTTCCGTTTGACAATTCAGCTTCCGCTTCGGAAGGAACCGCGTCTGGCGTATGGTCAAGGACGACCGCGACGGCATGTACGTCATTTTGAATATCCCAGAGCGCGATAACTTCTCCTTGCTTGTTATACCAGCGAGCGCTGTCGGGATAGAGTGGCACGGTCACCGAGGGAGTTTGAGGGAGTTTAGTGGAAGCAACCGGCTGTCTCGTCACGACGTGCGGTTCTATCTTCGGCGCGGTGGTTTCGCTCGGGACTTCTGACTTCACTATCTGCGTGCCGACTCTGACACTGGCGTCCTCCACCGTCCCGAGAATGTTGGTGCCTTTTCCGTCGCTCGCGGTAATGACAGCATCGGAAATGGAAAGCGTGGCTGCCCCCGCTCCCTTCGTTTTGAATTTCAGCCGAAGCACCTGAAGCGAGCTTCCCGATATTCCCCGCGCAGTACCGCCGATAAACGTGAGTGTACCCTCATCGTTGGAAATGGACGGCTCCTCAACCCAGAAATTAAACGAGGAACCTGTTTTGTCTGCGCTTTCAAGCTCCAACACAGCGGGCGGAAAGCGGAGTGTCGCCTGCCCCGCGTTCAAAAACTCGTCCGTCGCGTTGATTTTTAGGTCAACGGAAAACTCCTCTCCGATAGTGAGGCTGGAAGTCTTCGGGAGTATGAAAAAGGACGCCGCTTCGGCGTGGCGGGG